>NZ_JBUEQF010000003.1:0-368186 GCF_054979605.1 Rhodococcus sp. AZ1 | reverse complement strand
TCCTCCCCGCGAACGCGGGGATGAGCCCTGGTAGCCGCCGGCGCCCTTGCGCTGGCGTTTGTCCTCCCCGCGAATGCGGGGATGAGCCCCCGGGAACCTGCCAGTCAGGGCCGTTGTGTCAGTCCTCCCCGTGAACGCGGGGATGAGCCCAGAACGGGCAGCCGTCGCACAGTGCCGCAGCTGTCCTCCCCGCGAACGCGGGGATGAGCCCACGTGCCTCCGCTGGCGAAGTTGGACCATCGGACATGATGGGCACCAACGCTGCCCCCCACCTCCGAGGACTCCCGCTGGACACGCAAACCCCACTCGTGGCCTTCGTTCTGGCTGCCGCTGTCATCGAGGCCACACCGGGCCCCAACATGACCTACCTGGCCGTGGTCTCGATGACCCGCGGGCGATCCGCGGGCCTGAGCGCGGTGGCCGGGGTTGCACTGGGGCTGCTGCTGATCGGTCTGGTTGCCGGGCTGGGAGCGGCGACACTGATCACGCAGGTGCCCTGGGCGTATCAGACCCTGCGCTTCGGCGGCGCTCTCTATCTGTTCTGGCTCGCCTACCAGTCATGGCGCGGCGCGCAGGATAGGCAGCCGAAACAGAACAACACGCGCTACTTTCGCGACGGGTTGATCACCAACCTCCTGAACCCGAAGGCAGCGCTGTTCTACGTCACGGTGCTGCCGCAATTCATCGTCGACCCGGAATCGGCGCGGTGGCAGTTCCCCGTTCTGGTCCTGATCTACGTGGCCGTGGCCACCACCGTCCACCTACTCATCGTCACGTTCGGAGCCAGGGCGCAGTCCACCCTCGGCGAGAGCAGCCGCGTGACGATCGTGCGCAAGATCTCCGCCGTCGCACTCGGTCTCATCGCTGTGTGGGTGCTGTGGTCCACGCGCTGATGATCGCCCGCCCTACCGCACCAACTACCTACCGCACCAACGCCCCCGCCGCCGCGAGAGCGGGGGCAGACGATCCGGCCCCGGCGACGAACACCGCGAAGGCCAGGTCGCCGCGGATGCCGATGAACCACCCGTGCGCCGGTCCGCCCTGCACCTCGGCGGTTCCGGTCTTGCCGATCAGGTCGGGGACATCGCGCAGCGAGGTGGCCGTGCCCGCGGAGACCACCTCGGCCATCATCTTCTTCAGCGCGTCGGTGACGGCCGGTGCGGGCGGGGGCGGGTTCTGATCGGCGGTGGCGGGCTGCCCGGCAACCATCGTCGGCAGCGGGGTACTGCCCCGTGCGATCGACGCCGCCACCAGCGCCATCCCGAACGGTGACGCCGTCACCGCGCCCTGACCGATGGCCGATTCCACCCGCTCGGCCGCGGTGGTGGCCGCCGGCACCTGCCCGGTCACCGTGGTCAGGCCGGGCGTCACGTAGTCCACGCCGAGCCCGAATTGCAGGGCAGCGTTGCGCAGGGCGTCGTCGGGCAGGTCGACGGCCAGCCGACCCATGGTGGTGTTGCACGAGCGGGCGAACGCGGTGTGCAGCGGCACCTGGCCGAGGTCGAAGTTGTCGTCGTTGGGGATCTGACGTCCCTCGATGTTCTCGGTTCCGGGGCATCCGAGCACGGTGTCGGCCGTGACGGTGCCGGCCTGCAGCGCCGCCGAGGTGGTGACGGTCTTGAACGTCGAACCGGGAGGGTAGAGGCCGGTGAGGGCGATCGGGCCCTGCGCGTCGGCGGCGTCGTTCTGCGCCACCGCCAGCACCGCACCCGTCGACGGCCGCAACGCGACGATCGCTGCGGGCGATCCAACCGCGCCCAGCGCGTTCTCCGCACGCAACTGCAGCGCCGGATCGAGCGTGACCGCGATATCGGGTCCGCCCGTGCCGGGGGCGCCGGCAGCCTGCTGGGCCACCGATCCGTCGGCGTCGACCACCTGCACAGCCCAACCCGGAACCTGCTGCTTCTGCCACAGGTCGGTGATGCCCGCGAGCACCGGTGAGCGCAGTGCCCGGTCCTCGGTGAGCAGGCGACGCTGATCGGCCAGGCTCACCCCGGCCAGCGCGGACAGCCGGTCGCGGATGGGCGCAATGTCGGTATCGCGCAGGGTCACCACGGTGACCGGCTTGCCACCGGCTGCGGCGAGGTCGGCGCGAATCGAGTCGGCGCTCACGCTCGGCGCGCTGGGACCGACGAGGGCGGCCACGGCGGCAGCGTCGGCCGTGGCGTCGACCGTGACGACGGTGACCACGCGCTCGGTCATCAGGGGGTTGCCGTCACCGCCGATCACCGTGGCGGGCTGCTCGGGATCGAGCGGGGTGTAGCGAACGGTCTGCTGTGCGGTCAGGCCGGGAACGATCGCGGCCGGGTCCCACCGCACCTTCGTGGCCCCGGCCGAGTCCACCAGCGTCGCCGTCGTCGAGTACTGCCACTGGCGATCCGGACCGGGGGTGGCCGCACCGGCGGGGGGTGCGAACTTCCAGGTCACGGCCAGGGTCGCGGCGCCCACCGCGCCCTCCACTCCTGCCGGGGGGCCGGCGACGGTGGCGGCGACGGACGGTGTGGCGGTGGTGGTGCCGTTACCGGCCAGCCCGGTGAAGACCTGCGTCAACGTTGTGGTCGCCGCGGCGGGATCGGTGGTCAGCGCAGCCGCGGCGGCGACGTCGGATCTGCTCAGCGCGGCGGCGAAGGCGGTTGCGGTGACCTCGGAGGCGGAGGGTTCGTCCGATCCGCACGCGGTGGCGACAAGCGCGAGGCACACCAGCAGGGCGACGGGGGACAGCACGCGAACACGACGTTTCCGCACCCCGTCGACTATGCCCCACGACCACCCTTGCCAACAGACACGCAACGGTGTAATCATGTAAGCAATACTTCGGTAATGAAGTAATCACCCGTCGCGGGCTGACAGCAGAACGCGACCGACGACTCGAGGAGTCACCCATGAAACCCCATCACGATCTGCACGAACACTTCGCCGAACATCTCCGCCGCCGTGGGTCCGGCCCGCGCCGCGGGGAGGGCGAACACGACCGCGGCCGAGGCCGAGGCGGCCGGGGCCACGGCGGTCCCGACGGCCACGGCGGTCCGCACGAGCGCGGCACCCGCGGCCGCGGATTCGGACGCCCCGGGGGCTGGCAGCAGAAGGACGTCCCGGACGCTGCCGACGCTCCCGAGTGGTTCGCCGGGCGCCTTCCGGCGGACTGGTTCGACGGCACTGCCACCGTCGAGGTCGATCGCGAGGAGATCATCGTCACCGGCACCCTCCCCGCCGAGGAGAACACCTCCGCCGCCACCGCGGACGGGATGATCTCCCGGTTCCGCGAGGGCACCCGCGACGAGCGCATCCGCATCGCCACCGAGGCCGAGGCCCGCTACGGCCGCAAGGTGGCCTGGGCGGTGCGCGTCGGGGAGAGCACCACGCTCTTCACCAGCCTCGCGGTGCCGGTGATGACCCGGCTGCGCCAGCCCGAGCGCAAGGTCCTCGACACCCTCGTCGACGCCGGGGTCGCCCGGTCCCGCGCCGACGCCCTGGCCTGGGCCGTTCGCCTGACCGGCGATCACATCGAGCCCTGGCTCGCGGAACTGCGCGAGGCCATGACGGCGGTCGACGACCTGCGAGCCAAGGGTCCGCAGATCTGAGTCGACGCGGCCGGCTCGACCCGCCGCCCCTCCCCGCGCACCCTTCAGCACTTCGCGCACGCTCCAACATGCGCGGATACACGGGAGGTGCGCGGGTACGCGGGCGGGGCTCCTTCTTCGGCCGACCACCCACTCCAGGGACCGCGGTGCACTGCGGCCAGTAGGGTCGTGGCCATGGCTTCTGCGTCGGATCGGTTCTGGAAACTGCTCGGTCGGTCGGTGTCCAAGGGACACGCCAAGACCCGTGATGCCGTCGCCCGTTCGGCGGAGCATGCGGAGTGGGCCGCCGAGGTCGATCCGGCCGAGGCCGCCACCGAGATGCTCGAGAAGTGGGCGGAGACCCTCGCGGCCAAGGCCGATGATCTGCCGCGGTTCCTCGCGCTCGCCCGCGTCACCGCCGCGAACACCGTGGGCCTCGAGCCGTTCGACACGCAGCTGGTCGGCGCGGTGCGGCTGCTCGAGGGTGATGTGGTGGAGATGGCGACCGGTGAGGGCAAGACCCTTTCCGGCGCGATCGCCGCCGCGGGCTTCGTGCTGCGAGGGCGCGACGTGCACGTGATCTCGGTCAACGACTTCCTCGCTCGTCGCGACGCGGAGTGGATGGGCCCGTTCTACCGGGCGCTGGGGCTGACCGTCGGCTCGATCACGGCCGCGTCCACCGCGCAGGAGCGCCGCGATGCGTACGCGTGCGATGTCACCTACGCCTCGGTCAACGAGATCGGGTTCGACGTGTTGCGCGATCACCTCGTCTCGAGTGTCGACGCCCTCGTCTCACCCACCCCCGACGTCGCGATCATCGACGAGGCCGATTCCGTGCTGGTGGACGAGGCGCTGGTTCCGCTGGTGCTGGCCGGGTCGTCGTCGACGGATGTGCCCACCGCCGAGGTGTTCGACGCGATCGCCGACTTCGAGAAGGGCGTGCACTACGACACCGATCTGGAAGGTCGAAACGTCTTCCTCACCGACGACGGCGCGCAGGCTCTCGAGGAGTCCCTCGGGGTCGATCTGTACTCCGAGGAGCATGTGGGCACCACCCTGGTGCAGGTCAACGTCGCGTTGCACGCGTTGGTGCTGCTCACCCGCGACGTCGACTACATCGTGCGCGACGGGCAGGTGCAGCTGATCAACTCCTCGCGCGGCCGGGTGGCCGAGCTGCAGCGCTGGCCCGACGGGCTCCAGGCCGCGGTGGAGGCCAAGGAGGGTCTGGCCCGCACCGAGACCGGCGAGGTTCTCGACACCATCACCGTGCAGGCCCTCGTGGGGCGCTACCGCACGGTGTGCGGGATGACCGGTACCGCCGTCGCGGCGGGGGAGCAGTTGCGCAAGTTCTACGACCTGGGTGTGTCGGTGATCGAGCCCAACGAGCCGAACATTCGCGTCGACGAGGTCGATCGGGTGTACACCACGGCCATCGAGAAGATCGCGGCCATCGTGGAGTTGGTGCGCACCACGCACGAGACCGGCCAGCCGGTGCTGATCGGTACCCATGACGTCGCCGAGTCCGAGGCCGTGGCCGAGCGCCTCACCGACATCGGTATCGACGCCGTGGTGCTCAACGCCAAGAACGACGCCGAGGAAGCCGAGATCATCGCCCGCGCCGGTCAGCGGGGTGCGGTGACGGTCTCGACGCAGATCGCCGGGCGCGGCACCGACATCCGCCTCGGTGACGGCGTGGCCGAGCTCGGTGGTCTGCTGGTGATCGGTACGGGCCGCTACACCACCGAGCGCCTGGACAACCAGCTGCGCGGCCGCTCGGGGCGTCAGGGCGATCCGGGCCGCTCGGTGTTCTTCGCCAGCTGGGACGACCCGCTGGTGACGGCGTACCTGGCGCCGAGCGATCGGCCCGGCACCTCCGACGACACCGGCTACATCGCATCCCCGGCCGCGGCCAAGCGCATCGATCACGCGCAGCGGGTCGCCGAGGGCGAGATGCTCTCGGCGCATTCGCTGACCTGGCGCTACAACCAGCTCACCGCGCAGCACCGTGAAATCGTCGACGCGCGGCGCACCACGCTGTTGACCACCGACGAGGCGCGCACGCTGCTCACCGAGCGCAATCCCGAGCGGGTGGCCGAACTCGATCTCGACGAGGACGTGCTCGAGACCGTCGCCCGCGAGATCGTGCTGGTGACGCTGGACCGGGCTTGGTCGCAGTACCTGGCCCACCTGGCCGATGTGCGCGAGTCGATCCACCTGCGCGCGCTGGGCCGGGAGAACCCGCTCGACGAATACCACCGCATTGCGATCGAGGCCTTCCGCGATCTCGAGACCACGGCACTCGAGGCGTCCGATCATCTGTTCCGGACCGCGGAGATCGACGAGAAGGGCATCGACCTCGACAACTCCGCCGTGCGTCGCCCGTCGTCGACCTGGACGTACATGATCCACGACAACCCGTTCGAGAACAGCGGCTCGATCTTCGGCTTCTGACGATCCCGAGGTGCGAGAGGCACTATTGCGAGCAGTCACTCTCTAACTTAGAGTGTGACCCATGACACGGGATGCTGGACACACCCTGGCGGAGTTCGATGTCGTGATTCGCGGCGGAACGGTGTTCGACGGTGACGGCGGGCCGGGTGTGCGCGCCGACGTCGGACTACGCGACGGGGTCGTGGCCGCGGTCTCGCCCACCGCACTGCCCGTCGGCCCCGACACCGACGTGGTCGACGCCACCGGCCGCTGGGTGATGCCCGGCTTCATCGACGTGCACACCCACTACGACGCCGAGGTGCTCGTCGGCCCCGGTCTCACCGAGTCCGTGCGGCACGGGGTCACCACCGTGCTGCTGGGCAACTGCTCGCTCTCGACCATCTACTCCACTCCCGTCGACATCGCGGACCTGTTCAGCCGAGTCGAGGCCCTCCCGCGTGAGCACGTGCTCGGCGCGGTCACCGAGCACAAGACGTGGACCGGCCCCGCCGAGTACATCGACGCCCTCGAGCAACTGCCCCTGGGCCCGAACATCGCGGCCATGGTCGGCCACTCGGACCTGCGCGCGCACGTGATGGGACTGGACCGCTCCACCGACCGCACTCAGAAGCCCACCCGCGGCGAAGCCGTCGAGATGCAGGACGCACTCGACAAGGCGCTCGACGCCGGCTTCCTCGGCATGTCCACCATGACCAACCCGTGGGACAAACTCGACGGCGACCGGTACCGCTCACGCTCGCTGCCGTCGTCGTACGCGTCGTGGCGCGAGTTCCGGGCCATGCACCGGGTGCTGCGCCGGCGCGGACGGGTGCTGCAGTCGATCCCCAACCTCAACACGAAGTACGACATGGCCTTCTTCATCGCCACGTCCACCGGCCTGCGTCGACGCCCGCTCAAGGTCTCGCTGCTGGCCGCGGCGGACGCGAAGGCCTCACCGTGGCTCCATCACATCTTCGGTCCGCTGGCGTGGCTGACCAACCGGGTCGGGCGCGGTCAGTTCCGCTGGCAGCACCTGCCCACCGCGTTCGACGTGTACTCCGACGGCATCGACCTGGTGGTGTTCGAGGAGTTCGGCTCGGGTCGGGCGGCGCTGCACCTCAACGACGAGCTCGCCCGCAACGAGCTGCTGAAGGACGAGGCGTACCGGCGCTGGTTCCGCGCGGACTTCGAGAAGAAGTTCTCCTCGAGGGTGTGGCACCGCGACTTCGGCGACGCGTTCATCACCGAGTGCCCCGATGCGTCGCTGATCGGGCGCACCGTCGCCGACGTCGCGCGCGAACGCGGCATCGACGTGGTGGACGCGTTCCTGGACCTGGTGGTCGAGCACGGGCGAAAGTTGCGCTGGCACACCACCATCGTCAATCACCGCCGCAAGCAGCTGGATCGGCTGATCACCCGCCCGGGCGTGACCGTGGGCTTCTCCGACGCCGGGGCGCACCTGCGCAACATGGCGTTCTACAACTTCGGCATCCGCCTGCTCGCCCGTGTGCACGGCGCCCGCAAGCAGTTCCTCACCGTCGGGCAGGCCGCCCACAAGCTCTCCGGTGAGCTGGCCGATTTCTACGGCATCGACGCCGGACACATTCGCCACGGCGACCGAGCCGACATCGTGGTGATCGACCCGGCCGGCCTCGACGAGAGCGCCGCCAACGCGTACCACGAGGCGCCGATGCCCGAGTTCGGTGGACTGAGCCGCATGGTCAACCGCAACGACGACGCCGTCACCGCCACCATCATCGGCGGTCGCGTGGTCTACCGGCGGGGAGTGTTCGCGTCGTGGTTCGGAACCTCGGAGCGGGCGGGCCGGTTCCTGCGGGCCGGGCGGCGGTCCACCGCGCCGGTGCGCACTACAGTCACTGTATGACGCGCACGCAGCAGCAACGGCGCGATCGCACCATCGGTCTGCTGTTGGACGCCACCATCGATTCGCTGTGCGAGAAGGGGTACGCGGGAACCACGGTTGCCGAGGTGGTCGGCCGGGCCGGGGTGTCCTCGGGTGCACTGTTCCGCCACTTCCCTACCCGCCTCGATCTCATCGTCGCGGCGGCGGACGAGGTACGACGGCGACAGTTCGCGCAGTTCCGGGTGGGTCTGGCGAGCTTCGGCAGCGCATCGGTACCGCGATGCCTCGAGCTGCTCCGCGCAGCGTGTCGGGCCCCGATCAACGGCGCCTGGTACGAGTTGCTCATCGCCGCGCGCAGCGATGCGCTGCTGCGTGAGCGTCTGGTTCCGTTCACCGTCCGCTACCACCGGGAGATCTCGGAAACCGCCCGCGCGCTGCCGGTGGCGGCGTTCCTGGACCCGGACTCTCTGGACACAGTGGTGATGAGCGTGGTGTACCTGCTCGACGGTGAGGCCCTGAGCGCCGTTGTACATCCGGAACCGGAGCAGGAAATAATGCGTCTCGAGCTGATCGCCCGTCTGCTCACCTCGTCCATCCCCAAGGAGATCGCCGGATGACAGCCCCCGCGCACACCTGGTCGGTCATCACCGACGGTGCCCTGATTCCCGTCTACGAGTACGGCAGTCGCGACGCCGAGTACACGGTGCTCCTGGTGCACGGATACCCCGACGATCACTACATGTACGAGGCGATGATCGACGCCATCGGTGACCGCGCCCGGGTGATCACCTACGACACCCGCGGCTGCGGGAACACCCCGGTGGCCATCGGCCGCGAGCAGTACACCCTCGAGCACCTGACCAACGACACCTATGCGGTGCTCGATTCGGTGCCCGACCTGCGCGGGCCGGTGCATGTGTTCGCGCACGACTGGGGCTCGACGCAGACGTGGAACACCATGGCCGACCCGCGGGCCGCGGCGGTCTTCGGCTCGTTCGTCTCGGTGTCGGGTCCCAGCCTGGACCATCTTCGTCAGGTCCTGCAGTTGCGCCGGAGTTCGATCGTGCGCTGGCCCGCCCTGATCGGGCAGCTCCGCCGATCCTGGTACGTCTTCGCCTTCCACCTGCCCCTGCCGCTGTGGCTGGTGCCGACGGCGTTCATCTTCCTCGGCGGACGCGCCCCGAAGCCACGGCCCAACGTCGCCAACCTCATGCGCGGGGTGCAGATGTACCGCACCAACGTGCGGGCGCGACTGCGCCGCGGACCGGCTCCCGCCTGCGCGGTGCGCACCGTGCTGGTCACCCCTCTCGGCGACCCCTATCTCGCCCCGGACCTCGCCGACGGCGTCGACGAGTGGGCCGACGACGTGCGCGTGGTGGCCGTGGACTCCGGGCACTGGTGGCCGTACTCGCATCCGCGTGAGGCAGCCGAACTGCTGCTCGAGACCGCCAAGGGCTGACCGTCCACTGGCTGGTCAGAGTCGTTCGAGCACCCCGTCGAACACGTGCTCGGCCGCCCCGATCAGCGCAGCCGACTCACCGAGTGACGCCGGGAGCACCTCGACCCGGCGCCCGCGCATCACCACCGACCGACCCAGCATCGCGGTCACGGGCTCGGCCACCAGCGGGAGCAGCTGTGCGAACAGGCCACCGAGCACCAGTGCGCGAGGGTCGAGAAGGGTGACGACGCTGGTGACGCCGCAGGCGAACCACTCGGCGTAGTCGTCCAGCTGGGTCGGGCGCGGCACCCGACCGGATGCGATGTCACCCACCCGCGCCGCGATGTCCGCCGCCGACGCCGACTCGGTGAGGTTCAGCGCTCGCATCGCCGCGGCGCGGCCCACCTCGGTCTCCCAGCACCCGCTCGCCCCGCATCGACACCGTCGGCCGTCGCGTCGGACGGGCATGTGCCCGAGTTCGCCCGCGTACCCCTGCGCTCCGACAAGGGCCACACCGCCGCTGATGAGGCCGGCACCGACACCGACGTCGGCCAGGAGATACACCACGTCCTCGATCTGCCGCGCCGCGCCGCGAAGGTGCTCGGCGACGGCACCGAGATCGGATTCGTTGCCCACGGACACCTCGAACCCCACACGCTCACCGAGCAGAGCGCCCAGGGGAACGTCGGTCCAGCCCAGGTTCGGCGCCGAGCGCACCACCTGATCGCCCGACCGCACCAGCCCCGGCACCGCCACGCCCACGCCGGCCGGTGCACACCCCATCGCCCCCTGCAGCGCGGCCACGGCGCCACCGAGCAGATCCACGATGCTGGGCGGGTCGGCCTCGCGCGGGATGCACACCCGCCGCTCGGCCAGAACCGACCCGCCGAACCCGACCGCAGCCGCCACCAGGGCGTCGACGGCCAGGTCCAGCGCCACCACCCACACCCCCGTCGGGGTCGGTTCCACCAGAAGCGACGGCCGACCGGCGGTGCCACCCCCGGCTGCGTCCACCGAGCCGGTCTCGGTGACCAACCCGTCGCAGACGAGGGCGTCGACGACGGACTTGATGGTGGAGCGGTTGAGCCCGAGACCGGCCGCGAGGTCGGCTCTCGTGCACGCCCCGGTCAGGTGCAGGCGGCGCACCACGGCGGTGCGGTTGGCCCGGCGAATCTCGTCCGGCCGAGTACCCCTGTCCAGGCGGGCGACCCGACGTGCGGTCATCGACCTGCGTTCGACCTGCGTCGCGAGAGGGCATCGACACTGGCCGCGAGCAGCAGCACCAGACCGGTGACGATCGAGACCACCGCGGCGGACTCGTTCAGCCCGCGCAGGCCGTTGTCGATCACCGCGATCACGGCCGCACCGATCACCGCGTCGCGGACGCGGCCCTTGCCGCCGAACAGCGACGTTCCACCGATCACCGCCGCGCCGACGGCGAAGAGCAGGGTGTTGCCGCCGCCGGCCTGCGGGTCCACCGAACCCACCTTCGACGCCGAGACGATCGCACCGAGCGCCGCGATCGAGGAGGACACCACGAACACGCTCATCCGGATTCGACGGACGTCGATACCGGCGCGGCGAGCTGCCTCGGCGTTGCCACCGACGGCGTAGATGTGTCGGCCGTAGGAGGTGCGGTCGAGCACGAACGTCCCGGCCACCAGCACCGCCAGCACGATCGGCACCACGTACGGGATGCCGACGATGGTGGTGGTCGCCGCACCGAGGCTGCGGTTGCGGGTGAGCGCGGCGGTGGCGATGGCGCCGAGCAGCGCGAGCGCCGCGATCTTCGCCAACAGGATCGTCGTGGGTGGTGCGACGAGTCCCTGCGCGAGGCGAGCGCGTTGACGGGTGAGGGTCACCGCCGCGTAGCCACCGACCACCACGGCCAGCAGCACCCAGCTCCCCCAGATCGGCAGCGAGCGGTTGGCGATGGCGAACAGCACCGGGTTGTCCGACAGGCCCAGGGTGCCGCCCTCGCCGATCAGTTTGAGCACCACCCCGCCCCAGGCGAGGAACAGCGCCAGGGTCACCACGAACGACGGGATGCCCACCCGGGAGACGAGGAACCCGGTGAGCGCGCCGATGGTGGCACCGACGCACACCGCGAGCACGATCTCGATCCACGGATTGGCCGGGAATCCCACCAGCACGATCAGCAGTCCGAGGACGGCCGGGACGATCGCCACCCACAACCTCGTCAGGGCGGCGAGGACGGCTCCGAGCGCGAACACGAGGCAGAAGATCACGAACACCGTGTTGCCCATCGCGCCGAGGAGATTGCCGTTCTCGGTGTAGTGCAGCGCGAGCACCGCTGCCGCCACACCCGACGCGGTTCCGGCGGAGAGGTCGATCTCCCCGAGCAGCAGCACGAACACCAGACCCATGGCGATCAGCGCGGTGGCCGCGCCCTGGGTGAGCAGGTTCGCCAGGTTCGACAGCGACCGGAAGTCCGGCGATCGGGAGACGAAGTACACCAGCAGCACCGCGAGTCCGGCCAGCGCCGGCAGGGCCCCGAGTTCACCGCCGCGTACCCGCGAGAGGTAGTCGCGGATCGCGCCGGCGAACGAGCGCTGCGCGGTGTCGATGGCGAAATCCGAATCCGCCTGCCCTGCAGTCTTGTTCGTGTTCACGGTCATATCGCCACCTCGGATGCCTCGGCGGGGGCCAGTCCGATGTCGCCGGAACGACCCGTGGTGATCAGTTCGACGATGCGCCCCGACGACACCGACGACGTGGGAACCTGCGCCGCCATGCGGCCGAGGAACAGCGCCGCCACCGAGTCGGAGACCTCCATGACGTCGTTCATGTTGTGAGAGATCAGCAGCACTCCCACACCCGAATCCGCCAGTCGGCGAACGAGATCGAGAACCTGCCGCGTCTGGGCGACCCCGAGCGCCGCGGTGGGCTCGTCGAGCAGGACCACGCGAGAGTTCCACAGCACGGACTTCGCGATGGCCACCGTCTGTCGCTGCCCTCCGGAGAGGGCAGCGACCGGGGTGCGCACCGACTTCACGGTGCGCACCGACAGTGATGCGAGAGCCTCGCGTGCAGATCTCTCCATCGACGCCTCGTCCAGTAGACCACCGGACGTGACCTCGCGACCGAGGAACATGTTCTGCACGATGTCGAGGTTGTCGCACAGGGCGAGGTCCTGGTAGACCACCTCGATCCCCAGTGCCGCTGCCTGTTTCGGGTTCGAGACCGACACCTCTCGGCCATCGAATCGGACCGTGCCCGAGTCGGATCCGTGGATCCCGGCGATGCACTTGACGAGGGTGGACTTACCCGCGCCGTTGTCGCCGACCAGCGCGGTGACCGTACCCGCCTCGATGGTGAGATCGACGTCGTGCAGCACGTGCACGGGCCCGAAACTCTTGTTGATGCCCTGCAGCTGCAGGATCGGGGTGCTCTTCTCGCTCATGGTCGATCAGATACCCGCCGCGGTGCAGGCGGCTGCGACATCACCGGTGCACAGGTCTTCCTTCTTGATCGCACCTGCGTCGAGAACCACCTTCACGTTGGCCTTGGTGATGGTGACCGGGTCCAGCAGCACGGACTTGACGGTGCGGTTGCCCACCGGGTCGTCGGAGGAACCGGCGGCCTTGGTGCCGGCGGCTGCGGTGTCACCCTTGGCCAGGTCGATCGCCAGGGCAGCGGCGGCCGCGGCTTCCTTGGACACGTCCTTGAACACCGTCATGCACTGGTCGCCCCGCAGGATCGCCTTGAGGCCGTCCTCGGTGGCGTCCTGCCCGGTGACGGGAACCTTGCCGTTGAGCCCGTTCTTCTGCAGCACCGTCACCACCGCGCCGGCCAGGCCGTCGTTGGCAGCGAGCACACCCTCGACCTTGCCGCCGTTACCGTTGAGCAGCTGCTCGAAGGTGGTGCCGCCCACCTGGTTGTCCCAGTCGGGGATGGCCTGATCGCCCACCAGCCGCAGCGCGCCGGAGTCGTAGAGGGGCTGGAGCACCTGCAGTGCGCCCGCCTTGAACAGCGTTGCGTTGTTGTCGGTGGGCGAGCCGTTGATCTGGATCACCGGGGCGGCAGGCTTGTTGCCGATGCAGTCCACCAGGCCCTGGCCCTGCAGCTTGCCGACGGTCGTCGCGTCGAACGAGACGTAGTAGTCGGCGGAGCCGCCGAGTGTCAGACGGTCGTAGTCGATGGTCGCGACGCCGGCCTCCTTGGCCTTCTTCTGCACGGCCGCGCCCGATGCCGAGGACAGGTTGGTCATCAGGATCACCTTGGCGCCCTGGCTGATCATCGAGTCCGCGATCGTGGAGAACTTGGTGGTGTCACCCTCGGCGTTCTGGATGATCGGGTCGAGTCCGGCGTCGGTGAGGGCCTTCTGCAGCAGCGGGCGGTCCTGCGACTCCCACCGCGCGGAGGACTTGGTGTCGGGCAGGATCACGCCGACCTTGATGCCGCCGTTGCCGCTTCCGCCGCCACTCGACGAGGTGCCCGAGCCGCTGGAGCTGTTGCTGCCACAGGCGGTGACGGCGAGCATGAGGCCGACCCCTGCGGTCGCGAGAATGAGCTTGCTGTTGTGTCGCACGCGAGCGTTCCTTCCGTTCGTGCCGATCCCGACGGACGGCGTAAGTTGCGAGCAACAACATAACCGTCGGTGTGACGTGGACAACACGAAATGGAAAACTTCGTGTGAAGCAGGTCACAGATTCGTGTCGGCACCCACGGTGAGGTCTCGAACCTGCGCGTACCGCTCCCGCACGACTGGCGTGGGATCGGCCTCGTACGTCGTCCGGGCGGACGACGGGGTCCATGCCGGGGGCGACGCACTGCCCGACAGCACCCACGCCGCCTGACGCGCTGCCCCGTCGGCCACGTACTCGCCCGGCTCGGGCACCACCACGGGCAACCCGAGAATCGACGGTGCCAGCGTCCGCAGCGCCACCGACCGCGCACCACCGCCCACCAGCAACACCCGCCGACCCTGAACACCCTGCGCCAGAAGATGATCGAGAGCATCGGCCAGCCCGCACAGCACACCCTCCACCGCGGCCCGCGCCAGGTGCGCGGGCGTGGAGTTGGCCAGGTCGAGGCCGTGGACCGCACCCTTGGCATGCGGACGGTTCGGGGTGCGCTCACCCTCGAGATATGGCACTACCACCAGCCCGTCGCTGGTGGTGGACAGGGCCATCTCCGACAGGCGGTCGAGGTTCACGCCGAGAATCCGGGCGGCGGCATCGAGCACGCGGGCGGCGTTGAGAGTGCACACCAGCGGCAGGTGGTGACCGGTGGCGTCGGCGAAACCGGCCACCGCACCGGAGGCGTCGCGGGCGGGTACGGCGCTGACCGCACACACCACCCCGGACGTTCCCACCGACACCACGACGTCGCCCACCTCGGCGCCGAGCGCCAGCGCGGCACCGGCATTGTCGCCGGTGCCGGGCCCCACCACTGCTCCGGTCGTCGCCGCCGTCCCCACGGCCTCGGCCACACCGGCCACCCGCGGCAGACGGGGTCGGCGCCCGCGCAGCGCCAACTCCAGCAGATCCTCCCGGTAGTAGCCGGTGGCCGCGGAGAAGTAGCCGGTGCCGCTGGCGTCACCGCGATCGGTCACCAGGTCGTCGAGCGATCCCATGCCACCCAGTCGCCATGTCAGCCAGTCGTGCGGAAGGCACACCGCCGCAGTGCGATCGGCGTTCGCTGGTTCGGCATCTGCCAGCCAGCGCAGCTTGGCCGCGGTCACCGCTGCCACCGGCACCACCCCCACCGCGTCGGCCCACGCCTGCCCGCCGCCGAGATCGGTCACCAGATCCGCCGCGGCCGTCGCCGAACGTGTGTCGTTCCACAGCAGCGCCGGGCGCACCACCTCGCCCGTGTCGTCGAGCGTCACCATCCCGTGCTGCTGCCCGGCCACCGCAATGGCGGCGACATCGCTCAGACCACCGGCCTGCGCTATTGCCTCGTCGAACGCCTCACCCCACAGCCGCGGGTCCACCTCGGTGCCGTCGGGGTGCGCGGCACGACCGGAGCGCACCAGCGCCCCCGTCTCCGCGTCGCGGACAACCACCTTGCACGACTGGGTGGACGAATCCACCCCTGCCACCAACGCCATGACATCTCTCCCTGACCCGCACGACCCCCGCACCGAGCACCGTACGCGCGAGGAGGGCGTCGGATACGGTGATCGACCGTGAGCGCCGATCCGGACGACTTCCGCCTTCGGGTGATGCTCGGCGCCCTCGATCTGTTCGAGGCCAAGGGCTACGAGACCACCACCGTCGACGAGATCGCCGACGCCGCAGGCATCTCCCGCCGCACCTTCTTCCGGCAGTTCCGGGCCAAGGAGGATGTGGTGTTCGTCGACCACGAGCTCGCCGTCGACGACATCTCGCGCCACCTCGCCGACGACCACGACGATCCCCGCGCCGCGGTCGTCGAGGCCGCCGTCATGGTGTACGACCGTTTCGCCGGGTCCATCGACACCACCGCGCGGCGGTATCACATCGTCAAGGACGTCCCGGTGCTGCGCGATCGCGAGATCGTCATGACCTTCCGTTACGAGGGATTGTTCACCGACTATCTGCGGGGCGCCCTGCCCGAGTCCAGCGAGGTGGAGGCGGTGCAGTTCGCCGCCGCCGTCACCGCCACCCACAACTACCTGCTCCGACGCTTCCTCCGGCACGGCTCGACGGGCAGCGTCGCCGATACGCGCGAGGAGATCCGTCGCGCCCTCGACGAGCTGATCTCGCGGTTCGAGCGCTCCGGCGAGGTGGTGGTGGCCGTCTTCCCACGCGGGACGCAGCCGAAGGAGATCCTCGACGCCCTCACCGAGCACCTCTGACACGGGCGCGCCCCCGTACTCGGGGGGCGTGACACCGCGTGCCAGCCGTGAGGTCTGTCATGTGATCGTGTCTTGTCGTTTCCCATGTTCGGTCGTACCATTGAGCCATTCATTGGCACTGCGTGCCATACCCCTGACCCTGGAAGGTTCGACTCATGGCCGGCAACCCCGACTTCGACCTGTTCGCACTGCCCGAGGAGCACGACGAACTGCGTGCCGCGATCCGCGCGCTCTCGGAGAAGGAGATCGCGCCCTACGCCGCCGAGGTCGACGAGAACGAGCGCTACCCCGAGGAGGCGGCAAAGGCTCTGGTGGCCAACGGTTTCCACGCCGTCCACGTCCCCGAGGAGTACGGCGGCCAGGGCGCCGACTCGGTGGCCGCCTGCATCGTCATCGAGGAGGTGGCGCGCGTGTGCGCGTCGTCGTCGCTGATCCCGGCCGTCAACAAGCTCGGCACCATGGGCCTGATCCTCAGCGGCAGCGAGGACCTCAAGAAGAAGGTGCTCCCGTCCATCGCCGCGGGTGACGGCGCGTCCTACGGGCTGTCCGAGCGCGAGGCCGGTTCCGACGCCGCGTCGATGAAGACCCGCGCCAAGGCCGACGGCGACGACTGGATCCTCAACGGCACCAAGGCCTGGATCACCAACGCCGGTGTCTCCACCTGGTACACCGTCATGGCCGTCACCGATCCGGACAAGGGCGCCAACGGCATCTCGGCGTTCATGGTGCACAAGGATGACGAGGGCTTCTCCGTCGGAACCAAGGAGCGCAAGCTCGGCATCAAGGGCAGCCCCACCCGCGAGCTGCACTTCGAGAACTGCCGCATCCCCGGCGACCGCATCGTCGGCGAGCCCGGCACCGGCTTCAAGACCGCGCTGAAGACCCTCGACCACACTCGCCCCACCATCGGCGCCCAGGCCGTCGGCATCGCGCAGGGTGCACTCGACGCCGCCATCGCCTACACCAAGGACCGCAAGCAGTTCGGCAAGTCCATCTCCACCTTCCAGGGTGTGGAGTTCATGCTCGCCGACATGGCCATGGAGATCGAGGCCGCGCGCCTGATGGTCTACAGCGCCGCCGCTCGTGCCGAGCGGGGCGAGCAGCAGATCGGCTTCATCACCGCCGCCTCCAAGTGCTTCGCCTCCGACGTCGCCATGAAGGTCACCACCAACGCCGTCCAGCTCTTCGGCGGCGCCGGCTACACCCGTGACTTCCCCGTCGAGCGCATGATGCGCGACGCCAAGATCACCCAGATCTACGAGGGCACCAACCAGATCCAGCGGGTGGTCATGTCCCGCGCCCTCCTGCGCTGACCCCCGCTCGCCCCCGTTTTTCCGTACCCACCCCCGTGTTTCCGTACCCAATGTGACATTTGGTCATCCATGGTGACCAAATGTCACATTGGGTACAGGGGGTAGCGCCCTTCCGCGCTCATGGAGTGCGCCGGAGACGGTCGAGGTCGCGCCGTTCTCGCTTGGTCGGCCGCCCGGAACCCCGGTCCCGCACGGGCAGAGCGGCGAAAAGTTCGCGGGGCGGGGGTGGGGGGCTGCGGTCGATGTAGCACTGTGCGGCCACCGGCGCCCCCACCCGCTTGTCCACCAGCCGCACTACCTCGAGCACCTTCTCCACCGGCCCGATGCGTATGCGCACCTCGTCCCCCACCACCACGTGTGTGGCGGGCTTGGCGGTGGTCCCGTTGACCTTCACGTGACCGCCGCGGCAGGCGGTGGCCGCGGCGGAGCGGGTCTTGTACACCCGCACCGCCCACGTCCACGCGTCCACTCGGGTCACGGCGATCAGTCCTGGGGCCCGCCGGAGACGTAGACGATCTGACCCGAGACGAAACCGGCACCCTCGCTGGCGAAGAAGGACGCCGTGTGGGCGATGTCCTCGGGCTGACCCACGCGCTGGACGGGGATCTGCGCGGCCGCGCCCTTCTTGAAGTCCTCGAACGGCACACCGATGCGTTCGGCGGTGGCCGCGGTCATCTCGGTCTCGATGAAGCCGGGGGCGATCGCGTTGACGGTGATGTTGTAGCGGCCGAGTTCGATGGCGAGTGTCTTGGTGAAGCCCTGCAGCCCGGCCTTGGCCGCGGAGTAGTTGGCCTGCCCGCGGTTGCCCAGCGCGGAGGTCGACGAGAGATTGACGATGCGTCCCCACTTGGCGTCGACCATGTGCTTGGACGCCGCGCGCGACATCAGGAACGACCCGCGCAGGTGCACGCCGATCACCGAGTCCCAGTCGGCGGTGGTCATCTTGAACAGCAGGTTGTCGCGGGTGATGCCCGCGTTGTTGATCAGCACCGTGGGCGCACCGAATTCGCCGGCGATGCGGTCGACGGCGCTCTGCACGGATTGCTCGTCGGAGACGTCCGCGCCGACGGCGATGGCGGCGCCGCCCGCGGCGGTGATCTGCTCGACCGTCCCCGCGCAGGCGGCTTCGTCGAGATCGACGACGGCAACGCCGTAGCCGTCGGAGGCGAGTCGACGCGCCACGGCCGCCCCGATACCGCGGGCGCTGCCGGTGACGATGGCCGTTCTGATCTGATCGCTGCTGCTGTCGGCGCTCACTGTGAAACCTTCCCGGTGGTGGTGGATGTACAGCTTTCGTCTCTACAGCATCGTCCATGCGGCGTGGTCGGTACTGCATCGCTTCGTGGATACTGGTGTCATCGTGAGAGAGGATCCGATGTCACCCGAGCCCGAACCCCGAAGACCCGTGCCCGCGCGCGCCGCCCACCGGGGTGATAGCCCGTGTTGACGGTTCTGGGGATCCTGTTCGGCGTCCTGGTGATCTTCGTGATCACGGCGTTGACCGGGTACTTCGTCGCCCAGGAGTTCGCATACATGGCGGTGGACCGGTCCAAGCTCAAGGACCTCGCCGAGCAGGGCGATCGGGGCGCGCAGCGGGCACTGAAGGTCACTCGACGCACGTCGTTCATGCTCTCCGGTGCCCAGTTGGGCATCACCGTCACCGCTCTGACGGTCGGGTACGTGGCGGAGCCGCTGGTGGGACGGGGTCTCGGTGAGCTGCTGGGCGGTATCGGGGTCCCCACGGCGGTCGGAGTTGCCGTGGGCACGGTGGCGGCCGTCGTGTTCTCCACCATCGTGCAGATGATCTTCGGTGAGCTGTTCCCGAAGAACCTCGCCATCGCGCGGCCCGTCCCGGTGGCGCGTCGCCTGGCGTTCTCGACCAACATGTATCTGCGCCTGTTCGGCTGGCTGATCGCCCTGTTCGACGCGTCGTCCAACGCCCTGCTGCGACTGCTGAAGATCGAGCCGGTGCACGATGTCGAGCACGCGGCCACGCCCCGCGACCTCGAGCACATCGTGTCCGAATCGCGCGAGTCCGGCGAACTGCCGGCAGACCTGTCCACGCTACTGGATCGGGTCCTGGATTTCCCCACCCGCAATGCCGAGCACGCCATGGTGCCGCGCTCGCAGGTCGGCACCGTGGAGGCCACAACCGAGGCCGCCGAGATCCTCGAGTTGATGCGCACCGGCCACACTCGCTACCCGGTGCTCGGTGAGAGCCCCGACGACGTGGTCGGCGTGGTGCATCTGCGCGACCTGCTCGCACCCGGCGTCACCGGCACCGCCGCAGAGCTCGCCCGGCCGGCCGTGTTCGTCCCCGAGGTGCTTCCGCTCCCCGACGTGGTCACTCAGCTCGCTCGTGAACGTCAGGAGATGGGCATCGTGCTCGACGAGTACGGCGGGTTCGCCGGGATCATCACCGTCGAGGACATGGCGGAGGAGCTGGTGGGCGAGATCGCCGACGAGCACGACAGCGAGGAGACCGAGATCGCCCGCATCGACGGCGGCTGGTCGGTGCCCGGAGCCACCAACGTCGACGAGGTGGCGCGTGCCATCGGAGCCCCCCTCCCCGAGGACGACGACTACGAGACGGTCGCAGGCATGGTCATCGCGCTGCACGGCGGCCTGCCCGAGGTCGGTGACGCGGTGACCCTCGACATCGAACCCGTCGACGACCTGCGCCCCCGCGACACCCCGCTCCCGGTGCGCACCGTTCGCGCCGAGGTACGACGGGTGGAGCGGCACGTTCCGTCGCTGCTGTTCGTCACCGTCGTCGAGAAGATCGATACCGGCGATCAGGACGCGACCGCCGAGTCTGAGGTGCGCTCATGAGTAACCCCTGGTTGGTCCTCGCCGCCACGGTTCTGCTGATCGCGGCGAGCGCGTTCTTCGTGGCCGTCGAGTTCGCGCTGATCGGGGCGCGGCGCCATCGCCTACAGGACGCGGCAGCAACCAGTGCATCTGCCCGCGCCGCGGTGCGCAGCGCCTCGGAGCTGTCGGTGTTCCTCGCCGGGTCGCAGCTGGGCATCACCATCTGCGCCCTGGCGCTCGGCGCGGTCACAAAGCCTGCCGTGCAGTACTCGGTGACGCCCGCCATCGAGCGGTTCGGCGCCCCCGAGTGGTTGGCTGATGTCGGCGGTTTCGTGTTCGCGCTCGTGGTGGTGACGTTCCTGCACCTGGTGGTCGGGGAGATGGCGCCGAAGTCGTGGGCGATCGCTCACCCGGAGTACTCGGCGAAGCTGCTGGCCATCCCGATGCGGATGTTCATGTTCGTCACCCGGCCCTTCATCGTGGCGCTCAACTCCGCCGCGAACCGGCTCCTCGTCGCGGTCGGTGTGACACCGGTCGACGAGGTGCTCGCCGGGCAGGATCCCGGTGCGCTGCGCAAGCTGGTGGAGCACTCGGCCACCGTGGGCACCCTCGATACCCGGTACTACCAGCAGCTTGCCGGTGCCCTCGACATCGAGACACTGACCATCGGCGACATCGTCACCCCCAATCCGCACCCCACCGGTGTTCCGATCGACGCGCACGCCGACACGATGCGGGCGGTCGCCGAGAAGAGCGGGCACCTGCGGCTGGTGGTCACCGACGGCGGGCGGCCGGTGGGTGTGGTGCACGTGCGCGACGCGATCGGTGCCGACACCTCGGTGACCGCGCGCGACATCATGCGCGAGTTGCTGGTACTGAGCCCGGCGACCACCGTCGCCGATGCCCTCGACACCATGCGAGCCTCTCGCGGCCACATTGCCGTCGTGGGCCGTTCCGGCGAGGGCGAGGTCACCGAGGTCGTCGGGGTGGTCACCCTCGCCGACGTGTTGGGTCGGCTGATGCCCGAGTCGGTGCCCTGACCCGACAGCACCCAACGGTTCCCGGGCTTCTCCCGGGTGGTTCACACTCGGGAATCAGGCGAATCGGACAGGGTGGTGGTCATGAACGAAGACGTACGAGCGAGTCGGCTGCGAGTGAGTCGGCGACGCGCCCTGTCCATCGGCGGCACCGTGGGGATCGGCGGCCTCGTCGCCGCCTGCGCATCCACCACCTCCGGTGGTACCGCTACCTCCACCTCGGTGACCACCAGCGCGGAGGCGGCCCGAACATCCTCCGCTGCAGCGCTTCTCGACAAGGCGGCACAGTGCGTGATGGGCAAGGAGGAGACGCAGGGACCGTACTGGTTCGACGTCGACTCCATCCGTAGCGACCTGCGTGAGGACCGCCCGGGTACACGGTTCGATCTCGCGCTACGGGTGCAGAACGGTGCCGGCTGCGCCCCGATCGCCAACGCCGTCGTCGAGATCTGGCACTGCGATGCCGGTGGTGTGTACTCCGGGTTCGAGTCGGGGTCCATGGGCGCGGGCGGTGCGCCCCCGAGCGGTCCGGGCGGGCCGGGCGGTGCGCCCCCGAGTGGTCAGGGCGGTCAGCCGCCGGGCGGCACCGGCGCGAGCTCGGGCGAGACGTCCAACGGGTCGTACAGCTCGGGCGAGACGGAGGCGACCCCCACCGACGACGGCACCTATCTCCGCGGCGCCCAGACCACGGACGCGTCGGGGATCGCGTCGTTCACCACGATCTTTCCCGGCTGGTACCGCGGCCGCACCACGCACATTCACGTGAAGGTGCACATCGACAAGAAGACCGTGCTGACCACCCAGCTCTTCTTCGCCGACGACGTCAAGGCCGCCGTCTACGCCACCTCCCCCTACACCGACCACGCCGGGTGGGAGTCGAACACCCAGAACTCGAACGACAACATCTACGACGCCTCCGGCCTGGTCACCACCGCCCAGAGCGACGCGGGGTGGCTCGGCGCGGTGAATCTCGGCGTCACCACCTGAGCCCGAGGGTTGGGGGCGGCATCATGGACCCATGACCATCGACACGCGCCCAGCGCTGATCGTCGTGGATGTGCAGGCCGGGTTCGCGGACGAGTAGCTTCGGGGTTGGGCGCAACTCGTCCTCGGCGCCTGATCGCCCGCGCACTGCTTGCGTCGGTGCGCGCTCCCGGAACCGGTGGAACTATGGAGCGCATGACCACTTTCGCCGATTCCGATGCCCGCCGCTCCGGCCTCGATCTGAGCTACGTCGACGCTGCCACCCGTCCCCAGGACGACCTGTTCGAGCACGTCAACGGCCGGTGGCTCGCCGAGTACGAGATTCCCGGCGACCGGGCCGTCGACGGTGCCTTCCGCGTTCTCTACGACCGCGCCGAGGAGCACGTTCGCCAGATCATCGAGCGCTCCGCCCAGTCGGGCGCCGAGCGCGGGAGCGACGCCCAGAAGATCGGCGACGCGTTCTCGAGCTTCATGAACACCGAGGCCATCGAGGCCGCGGGCACCGCACCCATCGCCGACGAGCTGTCCGCGATCGCGGCGGCCGTCGAGGGTCCCGCACTCGCTCGGGTACTCGGAAACCTGCAGCGGACGGGTGTGACCGGCCCGGTCGCGCCGTACGTGAACACCGATGCCCGCGATTCGACTCGGTACGTCGTCTACCTCACCCAGCACGGGCTGAGCCTGCCGGACGAGGCCTACTACCGTCTCGACGAGCACGCCGAGCTGCGCGAGAAGTTCCTCGCCCACGTGGGCCGCATGTTCAGCCTCGCCGGGATCGACGACGACCCCGCCCGGGTCCTCGCCCTGGAAACGGCACTGGCCGAGGGGCATTGGGACGTGGTCAAGCGACGCGAGGTCGAACTCAGCTACAACCCGACCACCCTGGCGGAGGTGATCGCCGAGCACCCCGGGTTCCCGTGGGCGCAGTGGGTGGAGGGCCTCGGTGCCGGTGATCGCTTCACCGATCTCGTTGTGCGCCAGCCGAGTTACCTTGCCACCGTGGCGCGGGTGTTCTCGAGCCTCGATCTGTCGACGTGGCGAACCTGGGCCACCTGGCAGGTGCTGCGGGCGCGGGCGCCGTACCTGTCCGAGGCGATCGTCGCGGAGAACTTCGACTTCAGCGGCAAGACCCTGACCGGCGCGCCGGAGAATCGTGAGCGGTGGAAGCGCGGTGTCACCTTCGTTCAGACCATGCTGGGCGAGGCGGTCGGAAAGCTGTACGTGGCCGAGCATTTCCCGGAGAGCCACAAGGTGCGCATGCAGGAGTTGGTGGCCAATCTCGTCGAGGCGTACCGGCGCAACATCACCGACCTCGAGTGGATGAGCCCTCAGACGCGGCAGGCGGCGCTGACCAAGCTCGAGAAGTTCACACCCAAGATCGGCTACCCCGATCAGTGGCGCGACTACTCCGACTACATCGTCGAGCCCGACGATCTGGTGGGCAACTACCGTCGCGGCCACGCATTCGAGTTCGATCGGGATCTGCGCAAGATCGGCGGCCCGGTGGACCGCACCGAATGGTTCATGACCCCGCAGACGGTCAACGCCTACTACAACCCCGGAATGAACGAGATCGTCTTCCCCGCAGCGATTCTGCAGCCCCCGTTCTTCGATGCCGACGCCGACGACGCCGCCAACTACGGCGGGATCGGTGCCGTGATCGGTCACGAGATCGGCCACGGTTTCGACGATCAGGGCGCCAAGTACGACGGCGACGGCAACCTGGTGAACTGGTGGACCGACAGCGACCGCGCCGAGTTCGGCACGCGCACAACCGCACTCATCGAGCAGTACGACGCGTTCGAGCCGAAGGCCCTTCCCGGCCACCACGTCAACGGCAAGTTCACCATCGGCGAGAACATCGGCGACCTCGGTGGGCTGTCCATTGCCGTCGAGGCGTACAAGATTGCCCTCGACGGCCAGGAGGCACCGGTGATCGACGGTCTCACCGGTTTGCAGCGGGTGTTCTTCGGGTGGGCACAGGTCTGGCGCACCAAGGCTCGTGACGAGGAGGCCCTGCGTCGTCTGGCCACCGACCCGCACTCGCCGCCGGAGTTCCGCTGCAACGGCGTGATCCGCAACCTCGACAGCTTCCACGAGGCTTTCGAGGTCACCGAATCCGACGCCCTGTTCCTCGAGCCGGACAAGCGCGTGCGCATCTGGTAGCGCAGTTGCTGCGACAGGACCGAGGTCAGGCGACCGGTGCAAGCCCAGAACGATCCCCCGTGCTAATAGCACGACGCAGGGACCAGCGAGAGTTCACCGAGTCGTTTGTCACGGATTCGTTGCTGGAGCAGGCAAGAGTCCGAATTGGCCGAAATGTGCAGTTGTTAACAAACCAATGGTTCGGTAGAAACGAGTTGCATCTCCCAAACACGAAAGGAACAACATGCTCGAGCACAATGCGGCGCGCGCAGTTGTCACGATTGCGTTCGGAGCAGCACTAGCCACCGCCTCGGCCGCTCCTGCACTCGCAGCCGGCCCCACTTCGCAGGCTTCGGAGTCTGCCGAATCGGTTCTCCAGACAGCGAAGGTCGGGCCCAGCGATCTGCTTGTCAGCGCCACCGGGTACACCCTCACCGCCGACGGGTTGGGCGGAGCAACTGCGACCAACACCTCCACTGGCGTAACCGAGACCCTCCCGTCAACGGCCACGGCGTCCGACGGTAAGCCCGTCACACTGCAGTACTCGGTCGACGGTTCAGCGCTTCGCGTCCGCGCGGTCGCGCAACCCGGAACCGCCGACCCACTCGCACAGTCCGCGTTCTCCTTCGGGTGCGTCGCGGGAACTGTCGGCGGAGGACTCATCGGCGGCTTGACCGGAGCGGGTGAGGGAGGGACTGTCGGATCAGTCTTTCCTGGTATCGGAACCGCCGCAGGAACTATCGGCGGTGGAATCATCGGAGCGGTTGGCGGCGCACTCGGTGGGGGAGCGGCAACATGCTGAAATGGGGCGCGAAGCCGATCGAAATCCGTGGGTGGGTTCCAGTGGTGATGGTCGTGGCGACAGTGCTGAATTTCGCACTCTACTTGTCGCTGGGTCGGAGCCTTGCGCAGGTGCTCATATCACCGCTGACTTGGCTCTGTTTCGCCAGCATCTTCACGACATTCGCCGCGTGGCAGCGCAACCGCCAACGCAATACCGGTGGCACCGCGAGCTGAGTCAGACCCAACTCGAGAGGAGCGACCGTGGACACGCACACCAACTCGGACGACAGTTCAGCGCTTCGCGTCCGCGCGGTCGCGCAAGCCGGAACCGCGGACCCACTCTCACAGTCGACCTTCACCAGCGGGTGCGTCGCGGGAACCGTCGGTGGCGCAGTCGGAGTGGGAGCGGCGACATGCTGAAGTGGTGGCAGAAGCCAGTCGAGATCCGGGGCTGGATGCCGATCGTATTGGCTGTGAACACCCTGTTCTGCGTCGCGCTTCTCCTCGCGCTCGGCCAGGGTGTGGCTCAGACGCTGGTCTCCCCGCTAACGCTGTTGAGTCTGACGGGCACGTTCGGCCTCTTCGCCGTATGGCAGCGCAACCGCCAACGCAATACCGGTGGCACCGCGAGCTGAATCAGAGGGAATTCACCCGCGCAGCCGCTCACCCGATTCGGCGTCGAAGAAGTACACCTCGCTCAGATCGGGGGTGAGCGATAGCTTCTCCCCCGCCTGCACCGGATGCCGACGGTCCACGCGTACAACCAGTTTCTCTGTGCGCGTGGACCAGTCGGCCTCACCGGCCGCAAGCGCGTAGACGAACGACTCCGATCCCAACTCCTCCACCAGATCGGCGGTCACCTTGAGAGCACCGTCGGTGCCGTCGGAGACCACCACCCAGGACTCCGGCCGCACACCCACCGTCACCCGGGGACCCGCCACCACGCCGCGGGGAAGGGGCACCGACACCGCGCCGATCACGGCGTGCCCGTCGCGCACCGGGGCGTCGACGAGATTCATGGCGGGTGAGCCGATGAACGACGCGACGAAGGCGTTGTTCGGGTCGTCGTAGAGTTCGCGCGGCGCGGCGACCTGCTGCAACGTCCCGTCCAGCATCACCGCAACGCGGTCGCCCATCGTCATCGCCTCCACCTGGTCGTGGGTGACGTACACGGTGGTGGTGCCCAGACGACGCTGCAATCCGGCGATCTGGGACCGCGTACTCACGCGCAGTTTGGCGTCGAGGTTGCTCAGCGGCTCGTCCATGCAGAACACCTTGGGCCGCCGAACGATGGCGCGGCCCATGGCAACTCGCTGGCGCTGCCCACCGGAGAGCTTCGCGGGCTTGCGATCGAGCAGCGCCTCGAGCTCGAGGATCTTCGCCGCCTCGAGCACCCGCTCGCGCGTCGCGGCCTTGTCGACACCGGCGTTGCGCAGCGCGAAGCCCATGTTGTCCGCGACGGTCATGTTCGGGTACAGCGCGTAGTTCTGGAACACCATCGCCACGTCGCGTGCTTTAGGCGCAACCGCGGTCACGTCCGTCCCGTCGATCTCGATGCGTCCGGTCTCCACGGCCTCGAGTCCGGCCAACATGCGTAGCGACGTGGACTTACCGCAGCCCGAGGGACCGACCAGGACCAGGAACTCGCCGTCGGCGATCTCGAGGTCGAGCCCGGTCACCGAGGTCGTGGGCGCGCCCGGGTAGCGATGCGTGGCCCCGACGAAGGTCACTGCCGCCATTACTTTGGCAACTTCGGGGTGATCTGGCGATCGATGATCTGCTGGAGCTGACTGTCGATGCTGGCGAACGTCGACGTGACGTCGGCATTCTGCAGGGCAATCTGCTCGAGACCCGTGCCGATGATCTTGTCACCACCGGGTACGAACACGCGGGCGTAGTCCTGCGAGCGGGTGCGGGGTAGCTGGTCGACGGCGGTGCGCGAGTTCGGGTTCTGCGCCAGGAAGGCCACCTGCGAGGGATCGGTGAGTGCCGACTTGCGCACCGGCATGTAGCCGACCTTCTGGGAGAAGTACGCGGTGTTGGCAGCGTTGGTATAGAAGTCGATGAACTTGAGGGCATTGAGCTTGCGCTCGTCGGAGATGTTGGCCGGAATGGCAAGGCCCGCGCCGCCGGTGGGGCATCCGGGCACACCGTCGACGGCGGGGAGGAACGCGGTTCCGATCTCGAACTTGGCGTTCTTGGTGATCCCGGAGAGATCGCCGGTGGAGGCGATGGTGGAACCGAGGATGCCGGCGGAGAAGTCGTTGGCAATGTCGTTGGACACGGCGGCGTACTTCTTGGTGTGGATCATCTCGCGCAGAAAGTTGCCCGCTGTGATGGTTCGCGGATCGGAGAAGGTGGGTGTGAACTGGTTCGAGTACGAACCACCGAACGTCCAGACCGGTCCCTCGAACGTCCACCCGAGATAGTCGGTGGCGTTGCCCCAACCGTGGGCGAGCTTGCCGTCGCCGACCACCTTCTGCAGCTCCGGTCCCCACTGGTCGAACTCGGCCCAGGTGGCGGGCCCGCGATCGGGAAGACCGGCGGCCGACCACACCGCCTTGTTGTAGTAGAACAGCGGCGTCGAGCGGGCGTACGGCAGTGCCCATGTCTTGTCGTTCCACTTGTAGTCGCCGATCAGGGTGTCCACGTAGTCGGTCGCCACGACACCGGCCTGCGAGAACAGCTCGCTCACCGGCGTGATGGCGCCGAGCAGCGCGAAGTTGAACCACCACACGTCCGAGAGCACCACCACGTCGGGGAGCGATCCGCCGGAGAGCGCGGCGTTGAACTTCTGGGCGATCTCCTCGTAGTTCTTGCCACCGTCCACGAGGTTGATCTTCTTGCCGGGATTCGCCTTCTCGAATCGGGAGATCAGTTCCTTCTCCACGTCGATGGACGATCCCGGGTGGCTCGACCAGAAGGTCAGCGTGTTCGGGTCGCCCGACGCCCCTCCACCCGACGACGAGCCGGTTCCGGCGCACGCCGCGAGAGTGGCTGCGGCAACGCCGGTTCCGGCGATGGTGAGAAAACTACGGCGATTCAGGGGGGACATGATTCTCCTGGGGCGATGGCGGGTGGGTACGTGGTCAGCCTTTGACCGCACCGGAGGTGAGGCCCTTGATCATTTGCTTCTGCAGGACGAGGAACACCACGAGGATCGGGAGCATGGCCAGGATCGTCCCCGCCATCACCGGTCCCCAGTTGGTGACACCGTCGTTGTTCTGCAGTTGGGTCAGTCCGACGGGAAGTGTTGCAACGGTGGAGTCGTCGGCCATCAGGAACGGCCACAGGTACTCGTTCCACTCGTTCACCACGGTGATGGTCGCGAACGCCACCATCGTCGGCCCCGAGACAGGCAGCACCACGCGGGTGAGCAGACGCCAGTGGCCGGCACCGTCCATCCGTGCCGCCTCGATGATCTCGCTCGGAATCGACAGGAAGTGATTGCGCATGAGGAACGTGCCGAAAGCGACGCCCGCGAGCGGGATGATGATGCCCTGGAACGTGTTCCGCCATCCGAGTTCCGCCACGAGCGCATAGTTGGAGATCACGGTGATCTGATTGGGCACCATCAGCGCCGAGATGATCACCACGAACACCAGGTTCTTGAACGGGAAGCGCAGGAACACCAGTCCGTAGGCACTGAGCACACCCAGCGCGAACTTCACCACGGCGAGAACACTGGTGACGATGATCGAGTTGGTCAGGAACGTCCCGAACGGAACCGAGGACGTGGCGTCACCGTAGTTCTGCGGGCGGAAGCGTGCGGGGAACCAGTCCGCGGGTTGAACGTAGATGTCGCCGCGCTCCTTGAGCGAGGTGAGCACGATCCAGATCAAGGGCAGGCCGATCAGCACCACCACCACCGCCATCGCGAGGTAGCCGAACACCGTTCTGCGCGTCGAGATCATCGGCTCTGGTCCCGGTCCATGATGCGCACCTGCACCACCGTCACGATCAGAAGAACCAGGAACATGATGGTGGCCACCGTCGCGCCGTATCCGGCGCGGAAGTTGCGGAAGCTCTCTTCGTACACCTGGTACACCATGGTGGTGGTCCCGTTCCCCAGCGGCCCGCCGCGGGTCATGACGTTGATGATGTCGAACACCTGGAGCGAGTTCAGCAGCACCGTGATGGAGAGGAAGAACGTGGTGGGTCGCAGCTGCGGAAGCACCACACGGGAGAAGGTGGTCCACCGACTCGCGCCGTCGATCTGCGCGGCTTCGGACAGGTCGGCCCGAAGGCCCTGCAGTGCAGCGAGATAGATCACGAAGGCGTAGCCGAGGTTCTTCCAGATGTAGGTGACCGTCACCATGAACAGCGCCCAGCGAGGCTGCTGATAGAAATCCGGCACCGTCAGCCCGACACGGCTCGCCAGGTCGCGGATCAGCCCGAAGTTGGGATCGAACACGAACTGGAATGCGACGCCGACAGCGGCGCCGGAGATCACGAACGGTGCGAACACTGCCGAGCGAACCAGGTTGCGGCCCTTGAGTTTGCTGTCGAGGAGCAAAGCCAGCGCCAAACCCAGGGCCATGCTGCCGACCACCGCGAACACCGTGAAGATCACGGTGTTCGACACGATCTGCCACGTGTCGCTGCGGCCCCACCATTCGCGGTAGTTCGCAGTGCCGATGAAGGTCGCGACGGGCGAGGAGATGTTCCAGTCGAAGAAGGACAGCCGCACATTGTCGATCAGCGGCCGGTAGGTGAAGACCGCCAGCAGCGCGAGGTTGGGTCCGACCAGCGCGAGGAACAGCGCGTAATCACGCCACGGTCGCGACAGAAATGTGCGCCGCTCCGGCGGCAGCTCCGGGAGCGTCCGCTGGGGGCTCGGTCTCACGAGCGTGAGGGTGCAGAGCCCGCACCAACGATCGGTGAACACCGGGTTCCGTCGACCTGAACACTGAGGGGAACCTCGGCGTCGAAGTACCGAAGGTAACCCTGGCGTCGATCGGGGTCACGGGCCCGACCGCGCGCACTACGATCGTGACCATGCCGCACAGTCTCCCGCCCGGTCGCCTTGCGCTCGGTACCGCCTCAGCCTCCTTCCAGATCGAGGGTTCCAGCACCGCCGACGGCAAGGGCGAGTCGATCTGGGACACCTTCTGCCGCGTCCCCGGAGCAATCCGCGACGGCAGCGACGGGACCCGCGCGTGCGAGTCCTACCAGCGGCTCGACGAGGACCTCGAGCTGGTCGCCGGGCTCGGCGTGCAGTGGTACCGGTTCTCGATCGCGTGGCCGCGCGTGCAGCCCACCGGCACCGGTCCGGCGCTCACCGCAGGCCTGGACTACTACGAGCGCCTCGTCGACGGCCTCCTCGCCCGCGGGATCAATCCGGCTGCGACGCTGTATCACTGGGATCTGCCGCAGACCCTCGAGGATCGCGGCGGATGGATGGTGCGCGAGACCGCGGAGGCCTTCGCCGAGTACGGCGCACTCGTCCACGCCCGGCTCGGCGACCGCGTCGCGCTGTGGGCCTCGCACAACGAGCCGTGGGTCGCGGCGTACCTGGGGTACGCCGCGGGTGTTCACGCGCCGGGTCGACGCGAAGGTGGCGACGCTCATCGCACCGCCCACCACCTGAACCTCGGTCACGGACTGCTCCGCCAGGCCCTCGGTGACATCGACGGGTTGGGCATGGTGTGCAACCTCGTCCCCGTCCGACCCGAGGGCCCGAATGCGGGAGAATTGGCCGACCGTGTCGACGCCGTGCGCAATCGGATATGGCTCGGTCCGTTGACCGACGGCGCCTACGACGACGTCCTACTCGACATCGCGCCTGTTCTCGCCGATCCGTCGGTGGTCCGTGACGGTGATCTGGACCTGATTCGCGGTTCCGCCGACTGGCTGGGCGTGAACTACTACACCCCTGTCCGCCCGGCCCTGCCCGCCGGCCACACCCGGCACACCGAGGCCGACGCATACCCGGGTGTCGGCGACCTCGATCTCGTTGTGCGCGAACCGCGCACGGACATCGGGTGGGAGATCGACGCGACCGGCCTCGAGGACCTTCTCGTGGACACCCATCGCCGCACGGGTCTGCCGCTCGTGGTCACCGAGAACGGCGCCGCCTGTGCCGACGCGGTGGTCGGAGACGACGGGACCATCGACGACACGGATCGGATCGAGTACATACGCGATCATCTCGCCGCGACGCACCGGGCCATCGAGGCGGGCGCCGACGTGCGCGGCTACTTCGTCTGGACGCTCATGGACAACTTCGAGTGGGCCGAGGGCTACACCAAGAAGTTCGGTCTGGTGGCCGTCGACCGCTCGCACCCGGACCTGCCGCGCACTCCCAAGGCGTCCTACCACTGGGTGGCCGCGCGGGCACGCGAGGCCGGGTCGAGCACCCTCTAGCCCTCTACGCCGGACGCCCGGCCCTGGCGCCGACCGCTAACCCTTGACGCTGCCCGCCAGCAGACCGCGGACGAAGAACCGCTGCAAGCTCAGGAACACGATCAACGGCACGATCAGCGACACGAAGGCACCCGCGGACAGCAGGTACCAGTCCTCTCCGCGTTGGCCGGCCAGCGAGCCCAGCCAGTAGGTCAGAGGTGAGACATCGGCGCGACCACCGGCGAACACCAGGGCCACGAGCAGGTCGTTCCACACCCAGAGGAACTGGAAGATGCCGAACGCGGCGATGGCGGGCGTCATGAGCGGGAGCATGATTCGCGTGAAGATCTGCACGTGCCCGGCGCCGTCGACACGCGCCGACTCCACCAGCTCGCCCGGGATCTCCCGCATGAAGTTGTGCAGGAGGAAGATCGCGAGGGGGAGCGCGAAGATGGTGTGCGAGAGCCACACCGTGTAGAAGCCGCCACCGATCGCGTCACGACCGGCGAGCGCCGGCAGCCCGAACGGCGGGTTCACGTACAGCCGCAGCAGCGGGATCATGGTGACCTGAATGGGCACGATCTGCAGTGCGAAGACCGCGATGAACAGAACGTTCCTGCCGCGGAAGTCGATCCACGCGAACGCGTACGCCGCGAGCACCGCGAGGGTGATCGGGATGACCACCGACGGAACGGTGATCACGACGGTGTTGATCAGATACTGCCCGATGTCCGCGTCCGGATCGGTGAAGACCGTGCGGTAGTTCTCGAGCGAGAAGCTCGGGTTGGTGAAGACGTTCCACCACCCGTTCTCCTTGATGTCTGCCTCGGGGCGGAAGCTGGTGATCAGCAGACCCGCCGTCGGAAGGGTCCACAGAACGGCGATGAGAATGGCGGCGAACGACGCCCAGCGTGAGCTGAGCCCGTCCTTGGCAACCTTCGCCGTGGTGGGTCCGGGTGGCTTGCCCGATCCGGCTGCGCCCTCGGGCTCGGGCAGCTCGGCGAGCGGGCTGACGGCGGGGGTGCTGGTGCTCATCGTGCCTCCAGGCGGCGCATCTGGCGAATGTTGTAGATCACGATCGGGCTCACCAACACGAAGATCAGGACGGCCAGCGCGGCGCCGAGTCCAATGTCGTTGGAGCGGAAGGACTGTACGTAGAACTCGAACGCCAGCACACGAGTGCCGAACTGGCCACCGGTGGTACTGCGCACGATGTCGAACACCTTGAGTGTGCTGATGCTGATGGTCGTGAGCACCACGATGAGCGCGGGGCGGATACTCGGCACGGTGATGTAGCGGAACTGCTGCAACCCGTTCACCCCGTCCAGACGTGCCGCCTCCACCACGTCCTCCGGGATGGCCTTGATGGACGCCGACAGGATGGTCATCGCGAAGCCGGCCTGGACCCAGATCATGATCACGATGAGGAACAGGGTGTTCCACGGTTGCTCGAACGTGAACCGATAGGTGTCGATGCCGATGGCCTTGAGCAGGCCGTTCAGGACACCGATCTGCTCCTGGTCCTTGTCGCGGTAGGCGTAGACGAATTTCCAGATGATCGACGCACCCACCAGGGAAATGGCCATCGGGAGGAAGATCAGCGTCTTGGCGAATCGCTCGAATCGCGTGCGGTCCACCAGAACTGCGTAGATCAGGCCGACCGATGTCGCGACCAGTGGCACCAGCACCACCCACAGGAAGGTGTTGCGGAGCATCTCGAGCTGGTCGGGGTTGGTGAAGATGGTGATGTAGTTGTCGAGACCGACGAAGTTCCCACCCGAGCGACCCATGAACGAGAGGTAGATCGTCTTGATGGCCGGGTAGAGCAACCCGATGCCGATCAGGATGAGGCTGGGCGCCAGGAACGCCACCGTTTGCACGCGCTCGCCGGTTCGCGACCGCATCCTCTGCGTGATCAGCAGAATTGCGGCGACGACGCCGAAGAACAGAGCGACGGCGATGCTCATCTGGACGAGTTTGTCGGTGGTGGTCATGAGTTACCTGTCAGCGTCCGTGACGACAGTGGGGGGATGATCGGCGGGCGTGCCAGCCGGGCCACGAGGGCCCGACCGGCACGCAACGCGCGGGTGGAGATGTCGATCAGGAGGGCCAGGACTCGTCGATCTTCTTGAGTGCGTCGGCCGTGGACTCACCGGAGATCCAGTTCGTCATCTCGCTCCAGAACGTACCAGCGCCAACAGCACTGGGCATCTGATCCGAGCCGTCGAAACGGAACACGGCGTTCGGGCTCTGCAGCGTCTCGGCCGAGAGCTTGTCGATGGGGCTCGCCAGGTTGGCCACGTTCAGGCCCTTGTTGGCACTGACCCAGCCGCCGTCCGGAGTGGCCTTGGCTTTCTCGTTGGCCCACACGTCCGAGGACAGGTAGGTCTGGAACGCCGCAACCTCGGGACGGTCGGAGAACGCGGCGACGAACTCGCCACCGCCGAGCACCGGCTGGCCGAACTTGTCGTTGGTGGTGGGCAGGTAGAAGGCGTAGACGTCGCCGTCCGGTCCGACCTTCACCGGTGTGCCGTCGGCCTTCTTGCCCCACTGGGCGGCGTAGAAGGACGCCTGGCGGTGCATCGCGCACTCGTTCTTCAGGATCGGCAGACCGGCTTCCTGGAACGAGGTGGTGGCGATGGACTTGACGTCACCGAGTCCACCGTTGACGTACTTCGAGTCCTTGAGGATCGCGCCGACGCGGTTGAGGGCCTCGGCGATCTGCGGGTCGTCGAACTTGATCGTGTGGGCGACCCACTGGTTGTAGACGTCCGGGCCGGCGTCGCGCAGGACCGTGTCCTCGAGCCAGTCCGTGAGCGGCCAGCCGGTGGACTCACCGGATTCGATTCCCGCGCACCAGGGCTTCTCGCCGGACGCTTCGATGGTGTTGCTCAGGGCGACCATCTCGTCCCAGGTCTTGGGCACGGCCCAACCCTTGGCGGCGAACTCCGACGGGGAGTACCAGACGAAGGACTTGACGTTCGCGCCGAGCGGAGCGGCGTAGAACTTGCCGTCGACGGTGCCGTAGGACTTCCAGTCGGTGCTGAAGAACTTGTCGACGTTCGCGGTGGTCGACGCGGGCGCTTCCTTGACGTACCCACCCTGGACGAGGGTCTTGAGCAGACCGGGCTGCGGGATGTACGCGATGTCGGGGAGGTTGCCGGCCTGGGCACGAACCTGGAGCTGTGCCTCGAACTCCTGGGAGCCCTCGTAGTTGATCTTGGCGCCGGTGCAGTTCTCGAACAGCTTGTACGAGTCCTTCTGCGAGGCGTCCTCGGGGGAGACGATGGAGGTGTAGACGCTGACGGACTTACCGCTGAGGTTGCCGTACTGCGCGAGGGCGGCGCACTCGGCCTTGCCGGCGCCCGGTGCGGGACCGGTGGCAGCAGCGTCGTCGTTGCTACTGGAACAGCCCGCCAGGGTCAGACCCGCTACGGCGACTACCGCAGCGACTCGGCGGGACGTGAGCATGGTCATGCACGATCCTCTCTAAATTTTCTGCCGTACCGCGGTGACGGTACTCGCGGCCGACTCATCGTGGGCCCGGTCACAGGAAAGTCGTTCACAGAGGACTCCGTCAAGTCGGCGAGAGCGCCTCGATGGATTCCGCCGACTTCGGGCGAGCGCCTCGGTCGGGCTCCGGTGAAACCGGTTCAGGTTCCGGGACCGTTGACGAGTTCGCAGCGGCGAGCCTAGGGTTCCCAGTGGAGGGGAATTCAATCATGTGAACCCTCACGAATATCCGTCGATGTGGCTGGACCCAACGGTTCTCGGCGGCTTCCCCTCACTCGTTTCCAGTCCATTCACACACGGATCGTCGGCACGTTCCTGCCGGTGAAGGAGAATCATGGTCAACATTTCGTTCCAGAAGGCTCAGCGGTGGTACCCCGGAGCCGACACCCCCGCCGTCCCCGGTATCGATCTCGAGGTGCACGACGGCGAATTCATGGTCCTGGTCGGGCCGTCGGGCTGCGGTAAGTCGACGACCCTCCGGATGCTCGCCGGTCTCGAGGAGGTCAACAGCGGGCACATCTTCCTCGGCGACCGCGATATCACCACGCTTCCCCCGCGGGATCGCGACATCGCGATGGTGTTCCAGAACTACGCGCTGTACCCGCACATGAGTGTCGCCGAGAACATGGGTTTCGCGCTCAAGATCGCCAAGGTGCCCACGGCCGAACGAACCGAGCGAGTCGGACGCGCCGCCAAGATCCTCGGACTCACCGAGTTCCTCGAACGCAAGCCCAAGGCCCTCTCCGGTGGTCAACGCCAGCGCGTGGCCATGGGCCGTGCGATCGTGCGCGAACCGCAGGTGTTCTGCATGGACGAGCCTCTGAGCAACCTCGACGCCAAGATGCGCGTACAAACTCGCACCGACATCGCCAAGATCCAATCCGATCTCGGCATCACCACCGTCTACGTCACCCACGACCAGGTGGAGGCCATGACCATGGGCGACCGCGTCGCGGTGATGAAGCTCGGCGAACTCCAGCAGGTCGATACGCCACTTCGCCTCTACGACAAGCCCGCCAACGTCTTCGTCGCCGGCTTCATCGGCTCACCGCAGATGAACCTGCTGCAGGCGGAGATCGTCGACGGCCTCCCGCGCGTCGGCGGGTACCACGTGCCGGTCGACCTCGCGCGCACCCGCCCGTCCACCGGGCGCATCACCATCGGTGTGCGCCCGGAGGCCTGGCGTGCGGTCCCGCCCGGCCAGGGACTGCCGATCTCGGTCACTGTCGTCGAGGAACTCGGTGCCGACGGATTCGTCTACGGCACATGCGATGTCGAGGGAACGCCGTCCAACGTGGTGGTGCGGGTCAACACGCGTGACTCGGTACGCAAGGGGGACGTGCTCCACGTGACCACCGATCCCCAGAACGTCCACGTCTTCGACACCGAGACCGGCCTGCGGCTCTCGGACTGACTCGTCCACCCTGCTCGGGCGACCACCTCCGGTCGCCCGAGCGGGGCGAACACAGCCGACCTCGGTGGCGCGAAGCGACTGCACGCACTCGCCTCGAGGATCGCTGATCGACCGGGTACCCGATTCGTCGACGGACATGGAATCTTCACTACTTCCGTGTCATGATCTTTCGGTAAGGACTTCTGTCAAGCACGCGGCGGTCGTCGGTGCATCGCGCAGCACTCATCAGAGGTGTCCTGCGCGCGTGGATCGGGCCTGACGTTCAGCCGATCCTCGACAGGAGGTGTCACGTGAAAGAGTCCCCGGAACACGCAGCTCACGCGTGGCCGGTCCGCCCGAGCGATATCGACGCGTCCACTGCCGACATCTTCGGGCACCACGAGGGCGACGGCCTCGCCGATCTCCTCGGTCCGGACAGCCTGCGCACCACCTTCGCCCGCATCGTCGATCTCGACACCGATGCAGTGGTCGGGTTCGACTCCGTCGTGCGCGGGCCCGAGGGCACGTCCTTCGCCGAGCCGACCGTGCTCGCCTCGGCGGCGCGGTCGATGGACATGACCGCCGATCTCGACTCGGAGCGCTGGCGCGGTGCCCTGGCCGCGGCCGCGGAAGTCGGTCTGCCACGCGAGCTTCCACTGTTCATCACCGTGGATCCGGATTCGATCATCTCCTTGCCCGCTCTCGCCGATCACGACAACCGCGGGGCGGTGTTGCAGTTCGACGAGACGGCGCTGATCCGGCGTCCGGCTCACCTGATGAACGTCGTCGCCGAGGTGCGGCGCCTCGGGTGGGCCATCGCCGTCGATCATGTCGGCGTGCGACCGGAATCCTTGACACTGCTTCCTCTGCTCGAGCCCGACGTCATCAAGCTCGATCGCACCCTGCTCACCCGCCGACCCGGTCGACTCGCCGCCCGCGTGGTCAATGCTGTTGCCGCACAGGTGGAGCGGACAGGGGCGATCGTCATGGCCGAGGGTGTCGACACCGAGGAACTTCGCGCCGTCGCCCGCGGGATGGGCGCGCGCGTCGGTCAGGGCGAGCTGTTCGGATCGATCGATCACCTCGGTGACGAGACCCGGCCGACAGGTTCTCCTCTCGAGTTCCGGGCCTCGCGAGACCGCGGCGTCATCCCGGTCTCGTCGCCCTTCCAACTCGCCTCCGCCGGACGCGACGTGCGCCAGTCACGCAAGCGGCTGCTCATCGAGATCAGCAAGAGCCTCGAGAGCATGGCCACCGACTCCCACCAGACCGCCGTGATGATCGGGACCTTCCAGGACGTTCAGCACTTCACGGCCATGACGGCGCGCCGGTGGGAAATGCTGGCGTCGGGAGCCGCACTGGTCGGTGCGCTCGCCGACGGGATGGGCACCGAGCCGGCGCCCCGTGTGCGCGGGAGCGGTCTCGACCACAGCGATCCGGTGCGCGCCGAGTGGGATGTGGTGGTGCTGTCGCCGCACTTCGCGGCAGTACTCGCCGCACGAGACGTCGGCGACACCGGGCCCGACATGGAGCGACGATTCGACTACGTGCTCTCGCACGATCCCCGGCTGGCCATCGAATGCGCACGGTCGCTGCTCTCGCGTCTGCCCCCCGAGCGAACCGGGGCCTGAACCACTCCCGGTGACCGATCTGCGGCGTCAGTCCTGCAGGTCGGTCACCACCTGGTGGACGAAGCGCATCTTGTCGAGCACGCGATCGTGCAGCACGAACGGATACAGATCCGCGTGGCCCATCGATCGGTTGATCTGGTTGAGGGCCCACGTCAGCGGCAACCACCACCCGATGAGGTGGGTGAAGCCCGCATCACCGGGAAGCACGCTGTCGACGGTGGACCCGGCCGGCGCCATCGAGAACGCCGCGGCCGTGTCCATGGTGTCGCGAATGTGGAGGTAGTGCGCGAACGTCTCCGCCCAGTCCTCGGCCGGGTGCATCGTTGCGTACGACGAGACGAAGGTGCTCTCCCAACCGTCCGGCGCGCCCTGCTGATAGTGCCGGTCCAGGCTGGCCTGGTAATCCTGATCCGGGTCGCCGAACAGTTCCTCGAACTCCGCGCGAAGAGGACCTGTCCCGATGAGCACCATCTGGTAGTAGTGGCCGACCTCGTGACGGAAATGCCCGACCAGCGTCCGATAGGGCTCGCGCATTGCCCGGCGAAGCTGCTCGCGATGAAGATCGTCGCTCTCGGCGAGGTCGAGGGTGATCAGGCCGTTGTCGTGACCGGTCATCACCTGACGCTGCGCACTCGAAAGCAGATCGAACGTCAGCCCCGACACCGAATCCTGCTCACGACTGGTGATCGGCAGCCGCAACTCGTCCAGCTCGAGCACCAACCGGCGCTTGGCCGCCTCGGCCACGGCGTACTCGGCCATCGCGGACGCGTCGGAGTCGGCGGGCCGCACCCTGGTCAGTTCGCACGATCGACACAACCGGTCACCATCGGACGTATTGACCAGCCAATTGCACTGGGCAACATCGAGATTCGCACAGATGGCCCACGTCGAACCGTTGATCTGGACGGTGGACGAGGCATCGAGCACCCTCATCGACCGCGACGGCAGATGGAACCCCAGCGAACTGTTGCACTGCAGACACACCGAGTTCTCGAACGACAACTGCTGCCCGCACTGTCGACACAGGAAGTCCCGCACCGCCACACCACCTCTCCTCCGCCCCAACCCGGGCGCCGAACCCCCGCCCGAATGTACCCAATGTGACATTTGGTCATCCCTGGTGACCAAATGTCACATTGGGTACAGACCGGACGGGGTACAGACCGGACGGGGTACAGACCTGGTCGGCTGGTTCACGACGGCCTGCGGGCGCGGCTGGGCTGGACCCGCGGCGGCTCGCCGGGCATCTTGGGGTAGTTGGGTGGGTAGGGCAGGTCGCCGAGGTTCTGTTCGTCAGCGAGGGCGAGGGCGGGCGTCAGGGAGTAGGCGGTCTCGTCCAGGGAGGCCATGGGATCACCCACTGTCCGCAGACGCTCGGGAACGGTTGCGATGGTGAACTGCTCGGGGGTGACGGAGGGCAGCTCGTCCCAGGTCAACGGGGTGGACACCGTGGCCGACGGGGTCCGTCGCACCGAGTACGCCGACGCGATGGTGCGGTCGAGGGCGTTCTGGTTGTAGTCGATGAACACACGCTCGCCGCGCTCCTCCTTCCACCAGTTGGTAGTCGCCCGGTCGGGGTTGCGCGCGGCGACGTCGCGGGCGATCGCGATGGCGGCCCGACGCACCTGTGTAGCGGTCCACCGCGGCTCGATTCGCACGTAGATGTGCAGCCCACGCCCGCCGGAAGTCTTGGGGTGGCCACGCATTCCGAGGTCGGCCAGCACCGGGACCACGGTGTCGAGGGCCAGGGCGGCTGCGTCGGCGAAATCGGTGCCCGGTTGAGGGTCGAGGTCGATGCGTAGTTCGTCGGGGTTGTCCCCGCTCGCCACGCGTCGGGGCAGCGGATGGAAGGTGATGCAGCCGAGGTTGGCGGCCCAGACGACGTCGGCGGCGCTACGTACGTGCAGCGCGTCGGCCGTACGACCCGACGGGAAGGTGACCGTGGTGGTGGCGACGTGCTCGGGATGCTTTGCAGGAATACGCTTCTGGTAGATCTCCTCGCCCTCGATTCCCTCGGGGAACCGCTGCAGATAGGTGGGGCGGTCGGCGAGTGCGGTCAGCAGTGACCTGCCGAGCGCCACCGTGCGGTAGTACTCCACGAGGTGCGCCTTGGTGCCGCCGTCGACTCCGAGCGCGGGGAAGTAGATCTTGTCCGGACTCGACAGTCGCACCGCGACACCGTCGACGTCGAGCTCCCGTGCGGCGGCCATCAGAGCGTCTCGAGAACGTCGGCCAGATCGTACCGACCGGGGGTGTCCATCTGAGAGTATGTGCAGGACAGAGGTTCCCGATCCGGTCTCCAGCGCAGAAACCTCGCCGCGTGGCGCAGACGGGCCTTCTCCATCTGATCGTAGGCAACCTCGACGACGAGTTCGGGTCGCACGGGGATCCAGGTTCGGTCGATTCCGTTGCGCCACCGACTCTGCTCACCGTCGGCCACGGTGTCCTCGCCCACGCGGTAGGGCTCGAGTCGGGTGAGGTGTTCGAGGCGCTTGGCTGCGGTGAACGCCGACGCGCCTCCGATCATCCGGAGCTGGTCGCCGTCGTACAGCCCCAGCAGCATCGACCCGATTCCACTGCCGGACTTGTGGATTCGATAGCCGATCACCACCGCGTCGGCCGTGCGGGCATGCTTGACCTTGACCATCTCCCGCTTGCCCGGCAGGTACGGCGAATCCAGCCGCTTGGCCATCACCCCGTCCAGACCGGCTCCTTCGAACGTCTCGAACCACTGGGCCGCGACGGCCGCGTCGTCGGTGGTGCGCGTGACGTGACACGAACCGCCGACGTCGGTGATCCCGGTCAACCGGCGTCTACGCTCGGAGAAGGGGTGGGCGGTCAGATCGTCGTCCCCGATCGCCAGCAGATCGAAGCCGACGAACGCGGCCGGAGTCCGCTCGGCGAGCATGCGCACGCGGCTCTCGGCGGGGTGGATGCGCTCTGAGAGCGCGTCCCAGTCCAAGCGCGTGGAACCGTCGCGTTCGATGGCGACGATGGTCTCACCGTCCACCACGCACCGCTCCGGCAGTTCCGAGCGCACTGCCTCGACCAGCTCGGGGAAGTACCGCGCGAGGTCCTTCTGCCCGCGCGAGCCGAGAACGATGCTGTCGCCGTCCCGAAAGATGACGGTGCGAAAGCCGTCCCATTTCGGTTCGTAGGACCACACGGGAGCGCCGTCGTCGGGCTGAGTGGGGATGCCCTTCGAGGCCACAGCGAGCATCGGAGCGAGCGGGGGCCCGACGGGGAGATCCATGGTTCGATACTCGCATGCAGGGTGGACGCCCGGGTGCGAGTGCCGGGTCGCAAAGTCCTCGGAACGCGAAGCAACGACGAACACTTCACACCGACGAGGTTCTTGCCCCATAATTTCCGTGGACAACGACAGCAAAGGGACAACGATGGCGATGGGTTCGCGGGCGTTCAACGGATTCGTCCTGGTTGCTGCAGGCGTGCTGGCTCTGTCGGCCTGCTCGTCCACGGTGGAGGGCACGGCGATCTCGTCCTCCGACGGGACGGTCCCGGCCACGCGGGCTACACCGGCACCCGACCGGACCACCGAGTCGACTCCGAGCACCGAGGCCGCTCCCCCGACCAAGCCGCGCGCCGGCGGGGACGAGGGCGGCAACGTCGACATCTCGGTCGAGATCGGCCAGTGCGTCAAGCTCGGCGGAACGGTCGACGATGCCACCATCGACAACGCGCAGTGCGGGTCGCCGTCCGCGAACTACGTGGTGGTGGGCAAGGAACCCACTCGCGACCAGTGCCCCTCGGACGCCGATCAGACCTACTACGAAACCCTCCGAGGGGTCGAGCAGGGCGCACTGTGCCTGGACATCGACTGGCGAATCAACGACTGTTTCGATCTCGGTGGCGATGATCCGCAGCGCAAGGATTGCGCGGCCACGATGACCAAGGGCGTCAAGGTGCGGGAGATCGTCTCGAACGCCGACAGTGTGGACTCGTGCACCCTCACCACCACCGGGTACGTCTACGACGACCGCCGGTTCGTGGTGTGCGTCGACGACCTGGGCACCGGCGGCTAATCCGCCAGGCATCCGATCGTCGGATCCGCACGGAGGTTGGCCAGCGCGCTGCGAATCCTGGACTTCATCGTCGATACGGGTATCCCCACTCGATTGGCCGCCTCGGCGTAGGTCAGTCCTTCGAAGTAGGTCATGAACAGGCACTCGCGCTGGCGGAGCGGAAGTCCGCTGAGAGCGGTCCTCACGGGGCGCTTGTCGGCGAAGCCGGCTGCGACGTCGGCAGGGGACCCGAGTGCATCCTCGAGCATGGCGTACTTGGACTCGCGGTCGGACCGCGACTGCTCGGATCGCACGCGGTCGATGGCGCGGCGGTGAGCCATGGTGATGAGCCAGGCGGCCGGCGATCCCGACGCTCGCGAGAACGTGGGCGCCTTCTGCCACACCTCGAGGTATACGTCCTGCACGCACTCCTCGCTGAAGCCTCGGTCGCGCAGCACTCGCAGCACAGCGCCGAATACGCGAGACGACGTGGCGTCGTAGAGCGCCGCGAACGCGGCGCGGTCGCCCCGTCCGGTCGCCTCCAGGAGGTCGGCCAGGTCCGGGGTCCGAGTCGAGTTCAGCATTGCAGCCGAATCGGGTTGTGTGATCGAAGATTTCATGTCACGTGCCCTCTGTTGACGTTCGGTACATAACTGCGCCGTGAGGTCAACCGTGCCACTGCGAGTATTCGATCCGGCCTAGCGATGGTAGCGATCAGATCACCAAGACATAACGGAACAATAACAGAACTCGGATCCGTTTGCTCTAGCAACAGTTTATCGGTCCGTAATCATTTCGAGCTTTGATCGTGACGCGGTCGCACGTTGTTCGTGTCGGATCGGGACAACCCTCGGGACAGAGGCCAGGCCGGACGATCGGCCGTGCCCGCTCCATGAGCGTCACTCTCGAAAGGTGTTCACATGTCCATTTCCACGAAGATCATCGGCGGGCTCGGCATTGCCGGAGCAGCCGCTGCCCTGGCAGTAGTCGTTCCCGGCACGGCATCCGCCGAGGGTGCGGTATGTCAGACGCCGTTCGGGGCACCCCCGGTTTCCGTCACCGCGCCGGGATCGACCTGCCAGAGCACCGGCGGGCCCACCGGCGCGGCAGCGGCGTACGGCCTCGGCGGCAACGCGAACGCGACGGCCGGCGTCAACGCCCTCGCTCTGGCGATCGCGCAGATCGGCAGCATCGCCACCTCGAACGGCACCGGTGGAGCCGCCCCGGCCGCCATCGCCCTCGGCCCCGGCGCGAACGCTTCCGCCAGCAGCACCGTCCCCGGCCTGTCCATCGCCATCGCCGCCCCCGGCGCCACGGTGTCGATCGACTCCACCAAGGGCGCGGTGTGCAACGGCATCGGCTTCGCCGGCAACCTCGTTACCGGCGCGTACTGCCTGCGCTTGAGCTGACACGAACCCCGAGCTGACACAAAGACTTCGGGCCCGGCCATCCTCGTCAGGAAGGCCGGGCCCGAAGTCTTTGCCTCGCGTCTGTCACCGAATGGGCGCGAAACCCGCTCCCGGACCCCCACTGCGGTTGATGTCGTCGAAGATCGCACCGATGTTGGTGGTCACCTCCGGCCCGAGGCACGCGAACGGACCCAGGTACGCGTTGACCATGCCCACCAGCGTGGAACCGGCCACCACGGGACCACCCGAGTCCCCCTGAACGACGCAGATCTGCGTATACGTCTTGTTGTTGGGGAAGAACTGACCGTAGGTCACCCCGCACGTGGTGCCGGTGGTTCGGCCGCCCTTGCACATCACTCCGGGGAAGGACAACGGGGCGCCCACTCCCGTGATGGTCAGACCCCCCACGCTGTTGATCGGCACCACGCGGGCCGCGTCGAACACGATCACGGCGTAGTCCAGGTCCGCCTTGGAGGCGACGATGGTGCCCACGACGCCGACGTCCGGGCGGGTCTCCGCGCCGATCAGATCACCCGGCACACCGCAGTGACCTGCGGTGAGACCGACCAGCCGGCCCGCGGAGTCGAAGCCGATGGTGGTGAGGGAGCAGTCGAACTTCGCCTTTCCGGTGGAGTCCGCCACCACGATGCCGGAGCCGCCTCCGAGTGCGGCCGGGGCCGCTGCAGACGCCGTTCCCGCACCCATTCCCAGCAGCGCCGCCACGACGGCCATGGTCACGAAAACAGTTCTCTTCACTGCGTCAGTCCTCCCGAAAGTCGACCAACTGTAACAACGCGATTCAGGTCACTCGGTCCGCCGCTATGAGCTCGAGGCCGGAACAGCCTGAATAAACCCAGGTCAACGCCCTTCCAATTCGGCCAGTTTCTCCCGTGCGCGCTCGAGTTCGGCTGCCAGTTCCTCGATCCGCCGCTGCGCGTCGGCTCGCGCGGACTCGATCACCTCGTCCACCGCGGCGATGGCGGCGTCGTCGCCCAGTTCGCGCATCGCCCGTGCCACCCGATCCGGAGTGGTCTCGACGGACTTGCCCACACGTTTTGATCCCACGCTCACGGTCACCGTCCAACCGCTGCTCTCGCCGCCGCTCACGCTCACCGTCACCGACGGGCTCGCCGACTTCGGTCGTCTCGGGGTCCGCGGCGCCGGGGCCGGTCGGGCGGGCGCGGGCCGGGCAGCAGCGCTCTGAGCTGGCGAAGGTTGGACGGCGGGAGGTTGGGGAGCGGCCGGCCGGGCAGGTGCGGCTCGGGCCGGTGCCGGTGTCGCTTCGGGGGCCGGTCGCGGACGGGTGGCTCGAAGTTCGTCCGCCTCGAAGGGCAATTGGTCGTCGACCCCCTTCGGACGGACCACGAGCGTGGTGCCGTCGATCGAGATCACGCGCGCGGAGACACCGGCGGCAAGACCGAGGGAGGGCATCGGTTCGCGCAGATACACCGTCGCGCGACGACCGTCTGCAAGCGCCGACGCGAGAGCGTCGAGGTCCGCCGAGGTGAGCGCGTCGGTCGTGGAGCGCGAGCGGCGTCTGGGGGTGTCGGTCATGGGTGTTCCTTTCAGCGCCTCGGACGGTCGAGCCGTCGATGACGGCACTACCTTCGCACGAATGTGCGACGGAACTCGGTAGCGCCACCGGCCGTTCGCTCGACAGGACCGCGTGGGTGCGGGTGTCGGGGCTTCGGCCGGACGAACCGCCCACGTGGGGAGGTCCGTCCGCGTAGCGTTCGACGCACATGTCGTGCAGGAAGTGAGTTGCGCCAAATGTCTGAGGTGGATTCGCGTCGAGTCGGGGCCGGACGAGCCGAGAAGGTCTACCTCCTCGATGCCTCGTCGGATCAGGACGCGGCCGTGCTCGACGAGTGGGTGCGGGCCCACGGCGGTCGGGCCGGTCGCCACAGCCTGGCCATCGCGCTGCGCCCCTCGGCGCTCGAGAGCCTCGACGATCACGGCAGCGGCGCGGACCCGCTGATCGTGCCGCTGCGTGTGGCGCGCGAGATGCAACGTAGTCGCGGGGTTCGCAAGAAGGCCGCGCACACCATCGGACGGCTTCGCCGGAGGTCGGCTCCCGCTCGACCCCAGGTGGTGGTCGGCGAACCAGCGACGCTCCGGGATCTGCGTGTGCGTTTCGCAGCGTCGGGAACCCCGTCGTTCGCCCGGTACGTCGCACGTCAGGCCACGCTCACCCTGGACCGCGCCGAGCGCGAGATCATCGGCCAGGAATACAAGATGCCCCGGTTCGTGGTGGAGGAGCTCACCGAGCGTCCGTCCTTCCGATCCGACCTCGAGAAGCTCGCCGAATCCACCGGCAGCACAGCCGACGAGGTCGACCGACGGGTGCGCGCGATCCTCGACGAGATGGTTGCCACCGAGGACCCCCACGCGGTGAATCTGTGGGGTCGACTCGGTGCGTACTTCTCGCGCGCCTACCGGGTCCAGGTGGACACCGAGGCTCTCGCGGGTGTGCGCGCACTCAACAAGTCGTATCCGCTGGTGTTCCTGCCCAACCACCGGTCCTATCTGGATCCGCTGGTGCTACGGCCCGCCCTGCTCGAGCACGGGTTCCCGATGAACCATGTCATGGGCGGGATCAACGTCGGATTCTGGCCGCTCGGTCCCATCGCCAAACGCAGTGGCGTGGTTCTCATCCAGCGCAAGTTCTCCGACGACGTCTACAAGTGGACCCTGCGGCAGTACATGAGTTTCCTGCTCGGCAAGAAGTTCAACCTCGAGTGGTACATCGAGGGCGGGCGCACCCGCACCGGCAAACTGCGGCCGCCGCGCTTCGGGCTGCTGACCTACCTGTTCGACGCCCTCGAGCACAGCAACGCCTCCGACGTGTTCCTGGTGCCCACGTCCATCACGTACGACAGGTTGCACGAGGTCACCTCGATGGCCCGGGAGTCCCACGGTGCCACCAAGGAGGCCGAGGGCATTCGGATGGCCATCGGCTACGTACGCGCGCAGGGCAAACTGCGCGGCAACGTCTACCTCACGTTCGGCACCCCGATGTCGGTGCGTGGCTTCCTCGATCAGCACAGCGACAAACGTGTGGCGGTACAGAAGGCCGCGCTGGCGGTCTCGCATGCGATAAACGAGTCCACCCCCGTCACCCCCGCGGCCCTCGTCGCGATGGCCATGCTCGGTATCGAGGATCGCGCGCTGAACCTGGCGGAAATGTGGTCGATCATCGCCCCGCTCGCCAAGTACGTTCGCACACGCGATCTTCCGGTCGCGGCGGGTGTGGATCTGCACAACGTGGAGACGCTGCGGTCGGCGGTCCGGGCGCAGGTGGCCACGGGTGTGGTCAAGCGATTCGACGACGGCCCCGAACCGGTCTACTACCTCGCGCAGGACAAGCACCTGGTTGCCGCCTTCTTCCGGAACAACGCGGTGCACTTCTTCGTCATGCGGGCGATCGGCGAGTTGGTGGTGCTCTCGAGTCAGGACTGCGAGGAGCGCGGCGACTGCGACATCCTGCCCACCGCCGATGCGGCCGAACGACTCTGGGAGTCGGCGCTTGCGCTGCGGGACCTGCTCAAGTTCGAGTTCTTCTTCGGCGACAAGCGCGAGTTCGCCGAGCGACTCGAGGCCGAGGTCGCACTCATCGACCCGAACTGGCGTGAGGCGATCGCCGATCCCGACTACGCGCTGGCCACGCTCACCGCTCAGCCTCTGCACCTCGCACACCGTGTGCTGCAACCGATCTTCGAGGCCTACCAGGTGGTCGCCGACCAACTGCTGATGCTCCCGCCCGGGGCCGAGTTCGAGAAGCCACGGTTCATCGAGGGATGCCTCGGGGCCGCCCGCGCTCGCCGACTGCGCCAACAGCTCCAGCACAGCGACGCGATATCCAACGAACTGTTCGACACCGCAATACAGTTGGCGGACAACCGCAATCTTCTCGACCCGAAGGCCGAGAACCTCACCGCGCGTCGCCGGGACTTCGCCGCGGAGATCGCCTCGTGGGGCCGCATCTCGCGCAAGATCCGCGTGATGGCCCACGTCGCGCTCAACAACGTGGAAGCCACTGCACACACAGCGAGGGGGATCGAATGAGTTCGTTGCAGCTGCTTCTGCGACGGATCAGAACCGCACCACGAGGTCCCGAGGTCACGGCCTTCTTCGACTTCGACGGCACCATCATCGACGGGTTCTCCGGGGTGTCCATCTTCTTCGATCGCCTGCGGCGCCGCGATCTCGGCACCACCGAATTGGTGGCCGTGGTCGGCGCGGCGGTGGAGATGCAGCTGCGCGGTACGACGGTCGACTCGCTGATGAGCTCCACCATTCGTGGGCTCGCGGGCCGCAGCCACGAGGAGGTGATGGCCGACGGGTACCGAATCTTCCGCTCCGAGATCGCCTCCCGCATTTACCCGCAGATTCGAGAGATCGTTCGGGCGCACCGCGACGCCGGGCACCGGGTGGTCATGGCCACCTCGGCGACCCCCTACCAGGCGCGGCCGGTGTGCGAGGACCTCGACTTCGACGCGCTGCTCGCCACCGTTCCCACCGTGGACGACAACGGTGTCCTGACCGGGGAACTGGACGGCCCGCCTCTGTGGGGTCCGCGCAAAGCCGCGGCCATCGAGGACTACGCAGCCACGGAGGGGCTCGATCTCGACCAGTGCTTCGGCTACTCCAACGGCGGCGAGGACACCCCGATGCTCGACGCGGTGGGCATTCCCACCGCACTCAACCCCGACCGCGAACTCGCAGCGGCCGCTGCCGGTAACGGCTGGCCCATGGTGTATCTGCGCAAGCCCGCGCGAGGCACGGATCCGCTGTCGTTCGTGCGCAGCGCCGCGGCAGTCGGCGCGGTGCTCGCCAGCGCGACGGTCGGTACCGGGGTCTCGCTCCTGACCTCGGATCGCCGAGCCGGGGCGAACCTCACCAGCGCTATGGGATCTCAACTGGCCCTTGCCCTCTCGGGGGTCAAACTCGAGGTGCACGGGCAGGAGAACGTGTGGGCACGGCGGCCCGCGGTGTTCCTTTTCAACCATCAGAGTTCACTCGACGCGATCGTCATCGCCGCGGTGATCCGCGACGACGTGACGGCGGTGGTCAAGAAGGAACTCTCCCGTGATCCGCGTTTCGTGATCCTCGGTCGACTCTTCGACGTCGCGTACGTCGATCGCGCCAACTCGGCTGCGGCTCGGGCCGCACTGCAACCGGCCATCGACAAGCTGCACTCGGGAACCTCGGTGGCCATCGCCCCCGAGGGCACCCGCATGCCGACGCGTCGACTGGGCACGTTCAAGAAGGGGGCGTTCCACCTCGCGATGGAGGCCGGTGTTCCCGTCGTACCCGTGGTGATCCACAACTCCGGTGAGGTGATGTGGAAGTCGTCCTTCACAGCCCACCCCGGCGTGGTGAAGGTGACGGTGGCGCAGCCGATTCCGACATCGGAGTGGAACCGGGACGACCTCGATGCCCACATCGCCGACGTGCGAGCGGTGTTCGACTCGGTCCTCGGCAACGAGAGTAGGGGCGATGCCTGAGACGCCCTTCTCCTTCGAACAGCAGCTGCTCGGCGGACCGGCCAGATACACGCGCGCACAGGTGGCCGAGAAGATGGGTATCGAGGCCGGACGCGGGCTGAAACTGTGGATAGCCATGGGGTTCTCGGCCGACCCCGAGGGCGATGCCGTGATGTTCACCGACGCCGACGTCGAGGCGCTGACCACCATCATCGGCCTCACCGAGGCGGGTGTGATCGACGAGGCCATGGAAGTGGCGATCGCCCGCACGTTGGGACAGACGATGTCGCGTATCGCCGAGTGGCAGGTGGGCGTGGTCAACGGCTACATCGCCGACAAGGTGCACGCGGCCGAGGGCGCCGGGGACCCGGTGGACATCGACGGGATTCGGCAGGACGCCCGAAACCTGGCCGGCGAGATGGTGCCGGTACTGGAGGGACTGCAGAACTACGCCTGGCGTCGACACCTCGCCGCCGTCGCCGGTCGCTCGGTCCCCGTGGAATCCGACAGTGCGCGCGAGGTGGTGATCGGATTCGCCGACATGGTCGGCTACACCACCATCACCCGCAACCTCTCGCTCGCAGAGTTGACCGCGCTCATCGAGGAGTTCGAGGCGATCGCCACCGAGATCATCGCCCAGGGGCACGGATCGGTGGTCAAGACGGTCGGCGACGAGGTGATGTTCGAGGCTCCGTCCGCGATCGAGGGTGCCCGCATCGCACTGGCTCTCCAGGAGGCGTTCTCCGAACACGAGCGGCTACCGGCTCTGCGAATCGGGGTGGCTGTCGGTCCGGCGCTGGCCCGGTTCGGTGATCTGTACGGCTCGGTCGTCAACATTGCGGCGCGCCTGACCACCGCCGCGTTGGCCGACACCGTGCTGGTCGACGACACCATGGCCGACGCGCTGAAGGAATCCGAGGAGTTCCGGCTCAAGTTCATTCGTCCCCTCCGCGTACGCGGCTACAAGCGCCTCAAGGCGTTCGTCCTGCGACGACCCCGAGCCGGCGCGGATGGAACCGGGGAGGCCGACGACGAATAGAGACCGGTCAGTAACGTAGCGAGCCCCAGTAACGACACTCCTGGTGAACCGAGGAGTAGTCATGAGCCTGATGTCGCATCGTTCCGCACCTGTCCGCTCGACCCTGCGTGCAGTGCCCGCTGCCGAGACCACCAGGACCACCGAGTCCACCAGGACCGCCGAGCCCACCAGGACCGCCGAGACCACCGAGATCGACGCACTCGAGAAGAGCATCGACGCCCTCGACGGCGAGATCCTCGACGCCGTTCGTCGCCGCGCCGAACTGTCCGCCCGCATCGGCCGAGCTCGCGAGGCATCCGGCGCACCGCGCTTCACGCACAGCCGCGAAATGGACGTACTGCACCACTTCACCGAACTGGGCTCCGACGGTCACACCCTGGCCATGCTGCTTCTGCGCCTGGGTCGTCACAAGATGGCCGGCTGACCCGAACCCTAGGGAACGGCGCGGCGCTGCTCGGCCAGACGATCGCTGTAGATCCCCATGGCCTCGATCATTGCCCCGAACACCCGGTGCGCCGCTGCGAGATCCGAATCCGGGAGATCGGCCATCGCCTCACGCGTGTGCGCCCCGAGTGGGATGAAGAATCCGCGCGCAACCTCCATCCCGGAATCGGCGTAGCGGAGCATCACCCGTCGGCGGTCGTCGGGATCGGCTTCACGCCGAATATGACCGGCGGCGATCATGCGCTCGACCAGATACGTCATGGCCGCCGACGACAGACCCAGGATCTGTGCCAACTCGCCGGGAGTGGTGGGGCGACCGGCGACGTCGCTGACCATGATGTGAACGAGCGCGCGGAAATCGTTGGGGCCGAGGTCGTGCTGCTGCGCGAACGCCCGCGCGATGCGATCCGACGCCGCGGACAGAGCGCGGACGTCGTTCGACACGTGCGTTTCCAACGTCGCTCGATCTTCCACGCCCCTCAGCCTACCCTGAAGTCTGTTCAGTTGATTAATGATTAAGTATCTGAGATGCTTTACGCATGCCCGAAGCAACCACACTCTTCGACCGCATCTCCGCCCTCGTCACCGGCCGACGATCATGGGTCCCCGCACTCGTCGTCATACTCGCCGCGATCGCGGTCACCGCATTCGTCGGTGGCAACGACTCCGCCGGACAGGCTCCGAACTCGCTGCCCACCTCCGCGGAATCAGCCGAGGTACAGCGTCTGCAGAGCCAATTCCCCGGTTCCGACATCACCGCGGCCATCCTGGTGGTCACCCGAGAGGACGGCGGCAACCTCACCCCGGCCGACCTGACCGCACTCACCGACGCCCGCGAACGCATGCTCGCGGTGGATCGCTCGGTGCCCTCGGCGGCGGACACCGGCGGGGGACCGCCCATCGCGTCCGCACCCGACGGTAAGGCCGCACTCGCCTCGGTCCCGGTCTCCGCCTCGGTCAACGGCGCACCTCTGAGCGACCTGGTCACCGCCCTGCGCGCGGCTGCCGGCAACGGACTCCCCGACGGGCTCACGGCGCAGGTCACCGGTGGTCCGGCGTTCGGCGCCGACATCGCCAACTCGTTCTCCGGCGCCAACTTCACCCTTCTCGCCGTGACGGCGCTCGTCGTCGCCATCCTGCTGATCGTCACCTACCGCTCGCCGGTGCTGTGGTTGGTACCGCTGATCGTGATCGCCGTCGCCGATCGCATCGCCACCACCGTCGGGTCCGGTGTCGCGCAGCTGACCGGGTTGAGCTTCGACGGATCGACCTCGGGGATCACCAGCGTCCTGGTGTTCGGCGCCGGTACCAACTACGCGCTGCTGTTGATCTCGCGGTACCGCGAGGAACTGCGCCTCGAGGCGAACCATCGCATTGCGCTGCGGCGGGCCGTGCGGGCCGCGGGCCCGGCGATCGTCGCCTCCAACGCAACGGTGGTTCTCGCACTGCTCGTGTTGGTTCTCGGACTCCTGCCCAACACCCGCAGCCTCGGCGCGCTGGCGGCATCCGGGCTCGTGGTGGCCGCGATCTTCGTGATCTTCGTCCTGCCGCCTGCTCTGGCACTGTTCGGCCCGAAGTTGTTCTGGCCGTTCGTCCCCCGTGTCGGTGACGCCGAACCCGTCGATCAGGGGGCGTGGTTCCGCGTCGCGTCCGCCGTATCGCATCGTCCGCGCGGTACCGCTGCCGTCGCCGTCGTGGTGCTCGCCGTCTGCGCGACCGGGATTCTCGGGGCCGGCATCGGCCTGTCACAGACACAGCAGTTCCGCGTGCCCGCAGAGTCGGTCGACGGCTTCGACACCCTGGCGAAGCACTTCCCGTCCGGCCAGTCCGATCCCACCGTCGTCATCACCGCCACCCCCGCCGCGGACTCGGTCACCGCTGCGATCAGCCGGACCGACGGAGTGGAGTCCGTCACGCCGACCGGTGTCTCGGACACCGGCCTGACCCGGTTCGCCGTGGTGCTCGACGCCGAGCCGGCATCGAGCCGGTCCGCCGAGATCGTCGCCGCCCTGCGCACCACGCTCGCCGACATTCCCGACGCCCGCGCCCTCGTGGGCGGCAGCGACGCCAAGGCGTACGACACCGACACCGCGGCCGCCAGGGACCGACTGCTCCTGATCCCGCTGGTGCTGGTCGTGGTCCTGCTGGTCCTGCTGGTGCTGCTGCGCGCGGTGGTGGCGTCGCTGGTGCTCGTCGCCGCGACGGTGCTGAGCGCGCTGGCGGCGCTGGGCCTGGGGGCGTGGGTGAGCATCCACGTGTTCGGCTTCCCCGCCCTCGACGACAACGTGCCGCTCTTCGCGTTCCTGTTCCTGGTCGCACTGGGGGTGGACTACACCATCTTCCTCGTCACCCGCGCCCGGGAGGAGACCCCCGGTCACGGGACCCGAGCCGGTATCGTCCGAGCGGTGGGGGCTACGGGCGCGGTGATCACCAGCGCGGGTGTCGTGTTGGCGGCCGTGTTCGCGGTGCTCGGTGTACTCCCGCTGATCACCCTCACCCAACTCGGCATCGTGGTCGGCCTGGGCATCCTGCTGGACACGTTCGTGGTGCGCAGCGTCGTGGTGCCCGCACTCTTCAGTGCCATCGGCAGCCGAGTCTGGTGGCCCAACCCGCTCTCGACTGTTACCGACAGCGAACAGGAAAAATCAGTCGCCGAGTCCCGGTGACACCCGCTACACCCGTTCAATCACCGAAAATGAAGGAGCTCAACCCATGTCCCGTCGCCGCACAGGCCTTCTCGCCCGCGCCGCCGTCACCGGCGCCCTGATCGCCGGAGCGCTTCTCGGCGTGGCCGCTCCCGCCAACGCCACCTTCCCCGGCTACGTCCCGCTGGCCCCGGTGCCCTCCCTCGACGTCGCCCGTTACACCGGCGACTGGTGGCAGCTCGCCGCCGTGCCGCAGCCGTTCAACCTCCAGTGCGCCAAGGACACCGTGGCCACGTACGGGCAGATCGATCCGCTCAACATCAGCGTCAAGAACCGGTGCACCGACTACTTCGGCAACCGCACCGGCGTGGACGGCAACGCGCGCGTCAACGACACCGTCACTCGGGCCCAGCTGCACGTCTCGTTCCCGAGCGTGCCGTTCCAGGGCGACCCCAACGGGCCCACCAACTACGTGGTCACCTACATCGCTCCCGACTACTCGTGGGCACTGGTCGGCGATCCGAACCGCTTCTCCGGATTCGTTCTCTCCCGCACGCCGTCGGTGAGCCTCGAGCAGTTCAAGGCGATCCGCGCCGTCATCGAGTCGCGCGGGTACAACTCGTGCCTGTTCCTGACCTCGCCCACCACCGCGGGTCTGAAGAACGTCCAGCCCGTCTGCACCCTCTGATCCGACCCCCGCGGATCCAGCCACTGGATCCACCCGATGCTGCCTGCGCCTCGCGCCCACCGATGGGCGCGGGGCGCAGGCCTGCATCAGAGCTTCGGATGCCCGGTGACAACCTTGTCGTAGAACTCGATGTGTGCCGCCGCGGCGGAATCCCAGCTGTGCGAGAACGCCAGCTCGCGTCCCGCGCTCGCCCGCTCATTCGGCTGGGTGAGCGCTGATTCCAGAGCAGCGCAGGCACTCTCGGGGTCCGAAGCGTAGCTCACACTACGACCGAACACTTCTCGCAGGACCGGCAGGTCACGCGCCACCACCGCGGTCCCGGCGGCGAGAGCTTCCATCGCGGCGAGCCCGAAACCCTCCTTCGTCGACAGGAACGCGAGCGCGCCCGCTCCGGCCACCAGGCTCGGTAGGTGGTCGTGCTCCACCGGGCCCAGTACTTCCGGCACGCCGGACTGCCCGCCCAGTTCTGCTGCACGCGCATCGAATCGGGCGCGGTAGTCGCGGTAGTCGAAGAGGGTCTCACCGCCCGCGAACACCAATCGCACGGTCGGATGACGACGGGTCAGCAGCGCGTGGGCCTCGAGCAGGTCGATGCTGCCCTTCCTCGGCTCGATACCCCCGACGGCGAGAACGTAGCTGCCGAATCGATTGCGCCACCGTGCGATCGACTCGTGGTCCTCGGCCGCCGCAGCGAATCGACGCGCATCGACACCGTTGAGGATGACGGTCGGATTCAGTCCCCACCCGTCACGGATCTCCTGCGCAACGGCCCGCGAGACACAGATCCGCGCGTACGGCTCGACGATGGCGCGCTCGTGGCACGCGGCGAGCTCCGGGGTGGTGAACTGTTCGAGGTGATGGATGGTGCGAATGCAGCGGCCGACGGCATTGGCGCTGATGCAGTCCTGCGCGTGAACCACGTCCGCATCGCCGGGCTCGAACGCCTCGCGCAGAGTCTCGATCGAGCGCAGAATCCGTGCGCCCACGCCCTCGCCGTCGCGAGTTGCGAAGGGCACCAGGGACACCGCCACAGCCGGATCGACAGGGCGATAGAACCCGGTGTCGCCCCCGCGGGCCAGCGACCACAACGTCACCTCCACCCCCGCGCGGGCGAGGGCCTCGGCCAACTCGACGGTGTGTACGACGCCGCCGCGCGGCTTGGTCGAGTAGGTCAGCAGCGCCACTCTCATTCGCGGCTGGCCAAGCTGCCGCCGCCGACGTAACTGTCGACACGACGCTCGGCGAGGTGGTGCAGAACACGGCGCGCGCGATCCACCTCGGCATCGATGTCGATGTCGCACACCGCGAGTCCACCCTTCTCCCGGGTCTTCACCAGCACCTCGCCACCGGGCCCGACCACCTTGGCCTGGCCGAGGAATCGCAGCGAGCCCATGACACCGGTCTGATTCGACGACACCAGTACAACCTGGTTCTCGGCGGCCCGGGCGGCATCGTACAGATCGAACAGGCGCGACTGCCGATCGTTGACCAATCGGGCGGCGCGATCGGTGACGCTGGCCGGCCAGGCGGACAGCGCACAGATCACCCGCGCCCCGTCGAGGGCGAGCGACCGCGCGGCCTCGGGGAAGGTCTTGTCGTAGTCGATGAGCATTCCCATCCGACCTATCGGGGTGTCGAACGCCTCGAATCGGTCACCGGCCGCATAGGCCATCGACTCACCTGCCGGCTGGTGGACCTTACGGTGCCGACCGAGGATCCCGTCCCCGCTGACGCACGCGGCTGCGTTGTAATGCAAACCGTCGTCGCCGATCTCGGTGTAGCCCACGCACACCGTCATCGCCCGTGCGGCAGCGATGATCGCACCCAGCTCCGGCCCGCGCGGGTGCAGAGCCGGGGGAAGTTCGTCGAGCTTGGGAGCTCGCAGGTCGCCGATGTACCCGCCGAGTGTCGCGTCGGGAAGAACGAGCAGGTCGACGCCGTCGCGCGCCGCGGACTCGATGATGCCCACCACCTTGGCCACTGCACGATCGACGTCGCGGCCGAAGTGCCCGGCGAGCGCGGCAACTCGAGTGATCGCCACGGTCAGGACCCGAGCAGTTCGCGGCCGGTCATCGACACCACCGTCACCGCCGACACCCCCTGCGCGGCGGCAGCAGCCTCGATGGCGGCCAGCGATGCCGCTGCCCGCGAGCACGGGAAGCCGAAGCGGGCGCGCACACGATCGCCCGCCTCGGTGAGAGCGGCGCGGGCAAGGTCGACGAAGGTGGGCACCGGATACCGCCCACCCTCGGTGAGGTACTCGTGGACGACCAGCGACGGTGAATAACACCGCTGCTCCGTACCATCGGGCCACCGAACGGTGAAGGTCATCTCGGGCACACGGCCGCCTCTCCGGACGCGGAGCCCAGACCGGTCACCGACGAGCGCACGGCCACGGTCAGCTCGCCGTCGGGCCATCTCAGTCGAACTCCGGGCTCGGCCGTGAGGGAGCCGCACTCGCGGGAGACCGCCGGTCCGGCGGCCGGAACGGGTGCCCCCGCGACGTCGGCGCTGATCATGGCGAAGCCCGGGAAGCACGTGAACCAGTCACCGGTGGTCGCAGCAGAAGGGGTCGGAACCGACACGACATCGATCACCGCTCCGGTGCCCGACGCCTCGGCGAGCATGCCGGTGGTGCCCACCAGTCCGGCCATGCTGACGTCCTTGGCGGCCTTCGGGCGGGCCCGGGCCACGAACGAGCCCATCGCCCGCAGGTCCGCCGTGGTGCGGGTGGACGTCGAGTCCCATTGCGCACCTGCATACCCGGGACGCCACCGACCGTCGACGTCGACGGTGAGCCGGAGTCGGTCACCGACGGACCCACCGCCTGCAGGGACAGGCCGGTGGGTACGACCGAGGGCGGTCACCGACAGGGCTGCGGGCACCCCCGACTGCGTGTGGCCGCCGAGTACGGGGACCTCCCACACCTGCGACGCCCGAGCGAGGCCGCGCACCACACGCGTGAGCAGTGAGACCGTCGGAGCGCCGACCGCATCGAGTATGCCCAGGGGAGCGGCACCCATCGCGGACAGGTCGTTGAGATTGACCAGCACCGCGCACCACCCGGCCCACTCGGGATCACGCTCGACCATCGACGGCACAATGGCGTCGCAGGCGGCGATGATGTCGCTACCCGGCACCGGTACGCCGTCGTCACCGACGAATCCGTGCGACCCCGCAGACTCCGTGCCCAGTGCAGCACCGAGCCCGTGCGGGACCGAACGCAGCGGCTCGAGCACGGACGCGAGCATGGACTTGGTGGCGCTGGCGAGCCGCTCGATGCGGTCGACGGGCCACCGCATGTCCACGTGCGGCCGCCCGCGCAGCGTCCGCTCACGCACGCGCACCCAACCGAGGCCGAGGAACAGCAACTCGTACCGAGTCTGGACGACGGCGTCGAAACGCAGGACCCCTGCTCGCTCGGCATGCGCGCAGGCGGCACGAACCAGCGCGGCGCCGACAACCGACCTGCCCGCCCCGGATCCACCGGCGCGCACCACCAGGCGACTACCGGCCCACCAGCCGATATCCGGGGACATGCACGGCGCCAATCGAACTCCACCGACCACCGTGCCGTCCCCGGCAACGGCCACCAGCACCACGGTGCGCGGATCGTCGTCGATGTCGTCATGATCGGAGCCGTCGAACAAACCCTGTTCGACAACGAAGGCGTCGTGGCGCAGACCGCGATACTGATCCAGGTGCGACGCGTCGTCGGTGCGCTGGATCAGGAACGTGGGTGCACCGGGTCGAACACCGGTGAGGATCGCGAGGTCGCGCACGTCATCCTCCTGCGCTCTGCAGCGCGCTGCACGCGCCGCACGCCGCGCATCCGGCCTTCTGATCGGAACCGGTCATCCCGGCTCGCTGGAGTTCCTTGGCCACGCGGCGGGTGACGTCCTCGAGCACGTCGGCTCGTGGGCCCTGTGCACCGTCGACGTCCACGGCCAGGGTTCCGGCGTGCGGGCGGAACGGGACCACGAACGGATAGACGCCCATCTCGATGAGATCGGTTGCACCCCGGACCAGTTCGTCCGGATCCTCCCCGAGGCCGACGAGCAGGTAGGTCGAGACCTGGTTGCGTCCGAACACGCGAACCGCCTCGGCCCACGCCGCGCGGTACTCGTCCACGCTCACCGTCGACTTACCCGGCATCCAGCGGCGCCGGACATCGTCGTCGAGAGACTCGATGTGGATGCCGATCGACTCCGCTCCCGCCTCGAACAGTTCGGTGATGGTCGCCAGGTCACCCGGCGGCTCGCACTGCACCTGGATCGGAAGAGTCGGCACCGCCGCCTTGACCGCCCGCACGCATCGCGCGAGATGCGTCGCGCCGCGGTCGCGCCCCGCCGAGGTCCCGGTGGTCATCACCATCTGGGTGATGCCGTCGAGTTCCACCGCGGCGCGCGCGACCGCGGCGAGATCGGACGGTCGCTTCACCGCCACCGTCGCACCGGCTTCCAGGGACTGCTCGATCGAGCAGAACCGGCAGCGTTGCGACTGCTCGTACCGCACGCAGGTCTGCACCACGGTGGTCGCCAACACGCTCGCCCCGTGCAGCTTGGCGATCTTCTCGTAGGCCACTCCGTCCTCGGTGGTGAGGTCGTAGAACGCCGGACGCGGTGCCGCGGTGATGTCGAAACCGGTGTCCTCACCGTCGAACAGCACCCGATCCCCGTCGAAAACGTACGGGCTCAGCGGGTTACGTGGAATTGCCGCGCCCTGGCCGTCGATCAGGAAATGCCCGTCGTCACTGGGGCCGGCCCCGGCAGTTCGGGCCACCGGGGGCGTCCCACGGATCCCCAGCAGAGCCAGGTCCACACGCGTGGTGACGGACATCGCCCAGCCCTCCCTAGACCATGTAGGTGGAGTTGATGATGGCGCCCTTGCGCGCGTAGTGGATCAGCGCGTCCTGGACGTCGAGCGGGTGCGCAGGGATCACACCTTCGATCAGGTCCTCCTCGCGGCCACCGTGCAACGCCAGGCCGAAGCGGCAGCAGAACACCGTGCCACCCTCACCGATGAACGTGGCAAGAGCGTCGTTGATGTTCTGCTCGCCCGGGAAACCCGAGTCGCCGGTGGTCGGAAATCCCCGAGTGGCAAGGCAATTGATCGCGCCGGGGCCGTAGAAATACATCGCCGACTCGTAACCCTTGCGCAGTGCCCGCGTCGCCTGCAGGACGGCGACGAAGCTCACCGACGACTCGTGCGCGATGCCGTGGACGAGGGTGAAGTAGGACTCACCGTTCTCGGCCTTGTAGTCGGGGAAGATCTTCGTCCCGCCGTAGATGTTGGAGCCCTTGGGCAACGACGGGTGCGGAATCTCGGCGAGCGAGGCCTTGATGTTCTCGGCAATGGTCGGATCGAAATCGGGCACGTGGACCTCCGGGTTCGGGTGCTGCGGCTGGTTACGCTCGAGGACGCCGGTTGCGATCGACCGACGCACACCAGTACAGGCGCACACGGTTACGCGCTGGTCACCGCCGGAACAATCCCGAGTTTCGTCACCCTCACGATCGGTAATGCGGGTGAAACACACGTCCGCGGGAGTCGCTCCGTACGAGGGATACCCTGGAGAAGACCGCCCCGGCCCGTCCCGGTTTCCCACCCAAGTGCGAAGGACGCGATGTTCACCCCCATCACCATCTCGCTCTACGTGCTCACCCTGGCGATCACGCTCTGGGCTCTGGTGAAGCTGATCGCCGACAAGCCGCTGCTGCTGAAGACGACCTCGGACCAGTGGCTGTTCCGGCTCGTGGTGACCACCGAGGTGGTGGTCGTCGCGCAGGCCGTCGTGGGGTTGGTGGCGATGTTCACCGTGGATCGAGACATCCACCGACTCACGTTCGCCGCCTACCTCCTGGGTCTGACGCTTCTTCTGCCCCTCGGCACCTGGTGGGCGCTGGGCGATCGCAGTCGCGGCGGGACCGGCGTGCTGATCGTGGCTGCGCTCACCCTCGCCGCCATGGTGCTGCGGCTGGACACACTCTGGAGGGGATATGCCTGACACCTCGTCCGACCGACCCGCTACGCCCGGGACCGATCGCCGCACGATCACCCGCTCGGGCCCGGGGCGCATCCTCATCGCCGTCTACGCCATCTTCTCGGTGGCGGCGGTGAGCCGGTCGCTCGTGCAGATCACCACCCAGTTCGAGGTGGCGCCCACCGCCTACGTGCTCTCCGCCGTCGCCGCCGTGTTCTACATCGTGGGCACGTACTGCCTGGCGCACGCCTCGACGGTCTCCCTGCGGCTGGCCAGGATCTCCGCCATCATCGAGCTGGCCGGCGTGCTGATCGTCGGCGCCATCAGCTACGCGATACCGGGGGAGTTCCCCGACGCGACGGTGTGGTCGCACTTCGGTTCCGGGTATCTGTTCATCCCGGTGGTTCTGCCCATCGCGGCGCTGTGGTGGCTCAATAGGAGCGAGAAGCTCGCCCGCACAGCGTGACTCGCGTGGATGTGCCAGTCAGCGGGTGGCCGCGAGGTTGCGAACCGACCTCTTGACATCGGAGTGGAGCACGTAGGCCACGGCCGGTCCCACGATGCCGGAGAGCACCCCGCCGCCCAGGTGCGCCTTGCAGGTCATCGCCGACCCCGCACGCGCGGGAGCGACACTCAGGGTCAATGCGATGCGCACGCCGCCCACACCCTCCCCCTCGAGACGGATCGACCTCGGCGCGTCGTAGTCGGTGATGGTCCAGCGAACCACGTTGCGAAAGCTGAGCACCTTGATCATCGAGTCCACCTGAACGCCCGGGGCGAGCGTCGCCGGTAGCGGGCTGCGCCAGCCGTCGAAGATGGTCATCCACTCACCGAAGCGCGACAGATCCGATGCCTTGGCCCACGCCTGTTCGGGGGTCATCGACGAGTCGACCGTCACGTTCACCTCAGCCATCCCACCGACTGTATAGGCGGGCGAACGATTGCGGGGTCCGTTGGCCGGGCCCGCCCCTAGGCTGGTTGCATGGTCACCCGGGAGGTAGCAGGTAGAGCCGTCGCCGTGACCAATCTCGACAAGGTGCTCTACCCCGCGACGGGGACCACCAAGGGCGAGATCATCGACTACTACGCCGCAATCGCCGACGCGTTGCTCCCACACGTCGCCGATCGGCCGGTCACCCGCAAGAGGTGGCCGAACGGAGTCGACCAACCAGCGTTCTTCGAAAAGAACCTGCCCACCTCGACCCCCGACTGGATCGATCGCCGCCGCCTCGCCCACACCGGACGCGACGTGATCTACCCACTGCTGCGCAGCCCCGCCGATCTGGTGTGGACCGCGCAGCAGGCAGCTCTGGAGCTGCACGTACCCCAGTGGCGTTTCGCGGCCGACACCGCCGACGACCGGGGGCCGTCCACGCGACTGGTGTTCGACCTCGATCCGGGCGAGGGGGTGGACCTCGACGCCTGCGCGGTGATCGCCCGCGCGGTGCGGGAGATGATCACCGAGATCGGGTTGGTGGCCTACCCGCTCACCAGCGGCAGCAAGGGAATTCACATCTACGTCCCGTTGGCCACACCCGTGGGCGCTGCGGGCGCGACCGCGGTGGCGAAGGAGGTGGCGACCCTGCTCGAGAAGCGCTTCCCGGACACCGTCACCGCCACGATGAGTCGCGCGGCCCGGCCGGGGAAGATCTTCCTCGACTGGTCGCAGAACAACGGCAACAAGACCACGGTGGCGCCGTACTCGCTGCGCGGACGCGACCATCCCACCGTCGCCGCTCCGCGCACCTGGGACGAGATCGACGGCGGCGCTCTCGAACACCTCACCTTCACGGAAGTCCTGGAACGATACCGCCGCGACGGCGACCTACTCGCCGGCCTGGACCCCGCCACGGACACCACGCGCCCGCCCGATCCACTCGGGGTCTATCGCGGCAAGCGCAACTCCGCGCGCACACCCGAGCCGATGCCGACCGCCCCACCCGACACCGCCCGAAGCGGGCCGCCGATCTTCGTGGTCCAGGAACACCATGCACGCCGCCTGCACTACGACGTGCGGCTCGAGCACGAGGGGGTGCTCGTCTCGTGGGCGGTCCCGAAGAACCTGCCCGCCACCAGTTCCGAGAACCGGCTGGCCGTCCGCACCGAGGACCACCCACTCGAGTACGCCGAGTTCGAGGGCACCATTCCCGCCGGGGAGTACGGCGCCGGAGAGATGACCATCCACGACCGCGGGACCTACGACCTCGAGAAGTGGCGCGCGGACGAGGTGATCGTGACCCTGCACGGCGAGCGGGTGCGCGGTCGATACGCCTTCGTGCGCACCGAGGGGAACCAGTGGTTGGTGCGTCGCACCGCCCATCAGGGCACCGCGAGAAGTACTGCCCCCGTGCGAGTTCGACCAATGCTGGCAACCGCGGGTACTGCCGTGTCGGACGGCGAGTGGGCCTTCGAGGGCAAGTGGGACGGCATCCGTGTCGTTCTCTCTCGGATCGGCGGGCGAACCACCCTCGCCAGTCGCGCCGGCGGGGATCTCACCGGCCGGTTCCCCACCATCGCCGCCCTCGGCGACGAACTGGGCGAGCACGACGTGGTTCTCGACGGTGAGGCCGTGGTGCCCACCGACACCGGCGACGCCGGATTCGCCGCCCTGGGCGATGCCCCGCCCTCGCAGGTTCGCCTGTTCGCCTTCGACGTTCTCCACCTCGACGGGGTCGACCTGACCGGGAAGAAGTACCTCGATCGGCGGCGCATCCTCGAGCTGCTCGGCGCGGCGACGCCGTCGTTGATCGTGCCACCCACCGTCGAGGGCCCTCTGGGCGCCGCGGTCGAGCACTCGCGTCGGCAAGGATGGGAAGGGTTGATGGCCAAGCGAACCGACAGCGTCTACGAAATGGGACGACGCTCGACGTCGTGGATCAAGCTCAAGAACTGGCGCACGCAGGATGTGGTGATCGGCGGATGGCGACTCGGCAAGGGAGCGCGCGCATCGACCATCGGATCGCTGCTGGTGGGCGTGCACGACAACGGGGTGCTGCGCTACGCCGGAAGGGTGGGGACGGGCTTCACCGACACCGAACTCGAGCGGCTCACCGCAGGACTGACCCCGATGGTGACACCCACGTGCCCGTTCGGCGACACCGTTCCCACCGCCGACCGCGGTGACGCGGTGTGGGTGAGTCCGACCCTGGTGGGATCGGTTCGGTTCTACGAGTGGACCACCGGAGGCGTTCTGCGACATCCGAGTTGGCTCGGTCTCCGCACCGACGTCACCGCGACCGACGTCGTGCGGGACTGATCTCCGGAGGGTTCGCCGGTCGATCACTCGGTGTCGACGCGCTCGTCGAACTGCGTGCGGTAGAGCTCGTGGTAGCGGCCGCCACGGTCGAGGAGTTCGATGTGTGTGCCCCGTTCGACCACCCGTCCGCCTTCCATCACCAGAATCTGATCTGCCGCACGGATCGTCGAGAGGCGGTGGGCGATCACCAGCGACGTCCGACCGGCGAGCGCCTCCGAGAGAGCCTCCTGCACAGCCAGTTCCGAGGTCGAATCCAGTGAGGCCGTGGCCTCGTCGAGCACCACGATGCGCGGACGCGCCAGCAGCAGCCGGGCGATGGTGACACGCTGACGTTCGCCCCCGGAGAAGCGGTACCCACGCTCGCCGACCACGGTCTCGAGGCCGTCGGGCAGGTCACGGACCAGCTTCTCCAGTCGAGCGCCGCGCAGCGCGTCCCAGATCTCGTCGTCGGTTGCGTCGGGCGCGCCCAGCGTCAGATTCGAGCGCAGACTCTCGTGGAACAGATGCCCGTCCTGGGTCACCATCCCGACCGTGCGGCGAATGCTCTCCGCCGTCAGGTTCCGCACGTCGACACCGCCCAGCCGAACCGACCCCGAGTCGACGTCGTAGAGTCGCGAGAGCAACTGCGCCACAGTCGACTTGCCCGCACCGGATGTTCCCACCAGTGCCACCATCTCACCGGGACGAGCGACGAAGGAGACACCGTGCAGCACCTCCTCGCCGCCGCGGGAATCGAGCACCGCGACATCCTCGAGCGATGCCAGTGACACCGTGTCCGCGGCCGGATAGGAGAAGCGCACCTCGTCGAACTCCACACCCACGGGGCCGTCAGGCACCCTGCGGGCGTCGGGCTTGTCTCGGATGAGAGGTTCGAGGTCGAGGATCTCGAAGACACGCTCGAAACTGACCACGGCGCTCATCACGTCCACGCGGGCGCTCGCAAGGGCGGTCAGCGGTGCGTACAGGCGTACCAGCAGCAGCGACAACGTCACCACCGAGCCCGCCGCCAGGTCCCCTCGCAGCGCCGAGTATCCGCCCACGCCGTACACCAGAGCCAGTGCCAGTGCCGAGACCAGCGTCAACGAGGTCACGAACACCGTCTGCACCATCGCCGACCGCACGCCCACATCGCGAACCTTGCCCGCCCGATCGGCGAACTCGGCGGACTCGTGCTCGGGACGCCCGAACAACTTGACCAGGGTGGCCCCCGGTGCGGAGAACCGTTCCGTCATCTGCGTCGACATCGCGGCGTTGTACCCGGCGGCGATGCGTTGGAGGTCGGCGAGTCGACTGCCCATCCGACGCGCCGGCACCACGAACACCGGCAGCAGGATCAGTGCCAGAACGGTGATGCGCCAGGAGATCCCGAGCATCACCGCCAGTGTGAGCACCAGGGTCACCAGATTGCCCACCACCTGGGACAGGGTGCCGCTGAACGCGCGCTGCGCGCCGATCACGTCGTTGTTGAGGCGGCTGACCAGCGCCCCCGTCCGAGTGCGGGTGAAGAACGCGATCGGCATGGTCTGCACGTGATCGAACACGCGCGTGCGCAGGGCCAGGATCAGCGATTCGCCGATGCGCGAGGACAGCCACCTGTTGGCGATCGAGGTGGCCGCGTCGAGAAGGGCCAGCGCCGCGATCACCACCGCGAGGGTGGCCACCACCGAGTACGGTCGCGCGGCGACGATGGCGTCGATCACCCGTCCCGCGAGGATGGGCGTCAGGACGGCGAGCACGGCCGAGAACACGCTCAGGATCACGAACCCGATCAGCATGCCCCGCAGAGGCCTCGCGAAATCGAGGATCCGCCGGACGGTGACCCTCGAAACCGATCGCGGCGCCTCCGGCGAGCGCATAGACCCGAACATCTGCTGGTAGGCGACCGATTCCATACTCACGTGCGGGGCTCCTTCTTCGCGGTCCATCACTGTAGTGGCCGAAGCGGGCACGGCATCGCGCAACGATTGTGTTCCGAAAACCCCCGCGGGCAGAAACGATCACTAGGCTCCCGCGCAGACCACCACGGAGGGACACTCGATGACCGGCCCCACACAACCGCCGTTCGACAAGCCGGGCGGCTACCCGCCGCCCGGCCAGGGGTATCCGCCCCCCGGACAGAACTACGGCCAGGGCTATCCGTCGCCGGGCCAGAACTACGGGCAGGCCGGCTACGGGCAGGGTTACGGGGGTTACCAGGGCGGCGGTGCCCCGACCATGCGCAACGGCTACGGCTTCGCAGCCCTGCTCCTGGGGATCTTCTCCGCGCTGCTGTTCTTCACCTTCGGTTTCGGCATCCTGCTCGGTGTCCTCGGCGTGATCTTCGGCCTGCTCGGTCTCGGTCGCGTTCGTCGGGGCGAGGCGAACAATCGAGGTGTGACGATCACCGGCATCGTCTTCAGCTCGATCGGTATCGCTCTCGGGATCGCCTTCTTCTTCCTCCTCGGCTGGCTGATCAATTACTTCGGGTTCGGCGACCTCGCCTCGTGCCTCGATCGCGCCGGGAGCAACCAGGCCGCCATCGAACGCTGCCAGACCGAGTACACCGACAACTTCCAGAACCGCTTCGGCATCACCCTCACCCCGGCGCCCTTCCCGACGAGATAGCAGAGCACCGAGACCGTGGAGATCATCGAGCCTCGCGAGGTCGTTCTCAGTGATCGGAACGCACTGACCGGGCAACGCACGCTACCTGTGCGCGGACGGTCCCTCGTCGGTGCGTGGTGCTTCGTCGACCACATCACGCCCACCGGGCGCGAGACGGCCGAGATGCACGTTCTGCCCCATCCGCATACGGGGTTGCAGACCGTGACATGGCTCTTTCTCGGCACCGTCGAGCACATCGACTCCGTGGGATCCCGCCAGCGAGTCGGGCCCGGTTCTCTGTCGTTGATGACCGCGGGCTCGGGCATCGCGCACGCCGAGATATCCGAGAGGAACGAGTTCGGGCTCGAGGGCGTGCAACTGTGGGTGGCGCTCCCGGACTCGCACCGTCACACCGCGCCGTCGTACCTGTTCCTGGTGCCCACTCCGGTGTCGATACCGGGCGCGCGGATAGTGGTGTTCATCGGCGAACTTGCCGGGTCACGGTCTCCGGCGCCGACCTTCACCCCGCTCCTGGGCGCGGAGATCGTGCTGGACGCCGGCGCGGACGTGGTCTTCGATGTCGACCCCACCTTCGAGCACGCGGTACTGGTCGACCGCGGACCGGTGCTGGTGGGCCCGGACGCCGATAGCGTCCAGCGCAGCCGACTCGGCTACCTACCGGTGGGTGCGTCGAACCTCCGCCTGACCAACCCGGAGGCGACCCCCGCGCGGATCGTGTTGCTCGGCGGCACCCCGTTCGGCGAGTCGGTGATCATGTGGTGGAACTTCATGGGCCGTTCGGGAGAGGAGATCGCGCGGTACCGGGAGCAGTGGAACGCCGAGGTGAGTGGCACGAACGCGACCACCCAATTCGGTGTGGTACCCGGCTTCGACGGATCATGGATCCCGGCGCCGAGGATGCCCTCCACGCCGCTGCTACCCCGGCGATGAGTCTGTTCAGAACAACGTGACCGGCTCCACCGGCTCGAGATCGGGGCTGGGAGGAGCCCCGGCGAGAATGGCCCGTGCGGCGTCACCGGCCAGTCGATCGGCCATCTCGTTGTAGTAGTTGCCCACATGTCCGCGGACCCAACGGAAGCGGACTGGGCCCTCGCGTGCGGTGATGGCGCGGTCGATGGCCTGCACCAGATCGAGGTTGCGGACGGCGGCGCCGGTGGTGGTGCGCCAGCCCTTGCGCTTCCACCCGGTGAGCCAGTCGGACGCGCACTTGATCGCGTACTGCGAATCGGATTCGACCAGGAGCGGCTCGTCACCCTCGTGCGCTCGAATCGCCTCGAGGACCGCCCGCAGCTCGGCGATCTGATTGGTGCCGCACGGGTGCCCGCCCGAGGCGGACGGCCCGCGGTGGTCGACCCACGCCCATCCGATCGCGCCGCCGGGGTTCTTCAGGCACGAGCCGTCGGTGCTGACGATGATCACGCTCGCAGACGTTACGTCCGATCACCGACAAGTCGGGGGTCGGCGCGCCGAGTGTCCTATCGTCACGACTGTGTCCGAAGCCGCATCCACCACCGTCACCTCGACGGTTCCCCTGTCGATCCGGCGGACACTGGCACCGAACCGCCGCGGACCCGGTGACCCCACCTATGCGACACCGGACGACGGTTCGCTGTGGCGGACCTCGGCGATGCCGTCGGGGCCGGTGACCTATCGACTGGTCCAGAGCGGTCGATACGAGGTGCAGTGCGAGGCGTGGGGTCCCGGCGCGGCGGAGTTCCTACCCACCGCCCCCGCGCTGGTGGGTGCTCTGGACGACCCGTCGGGATTCGCCCCCGAGCACCCGATCCTGAAGGAGGCGCACCGGCGCCTGCCCGATCTGCGGATCGGGTCGACCGGTCGGGTGATGGAGGCGCTGTTCCCGGCGATCCTGGAGCAGAAGGTGCACGGCATCGCCGCCTTCGCATCGTTCCGGCGACTGGTTCGGGCGTTCGGCGAACCAGCTCCGGGTCCGGCGCCGGGCGGTATGCGGGTGCCGCCGACCGCGGAGATCCTGCGGCGAGTGCCGTCGTGGGAGTTCCATCGAGCGGGCGTGGACCCCAAGCGGGCGCGGGCGGTGGTGACGGCGGCGGCCGTGGCCTCCCGACTCGAGGAGGCGTCGGGGATGGACCGGGCGGCTGCGCGGTCGCGCCTGGAAGCGGTACCGGGTATCGGAGTGTGGACGTCGGCTGAGGTGGCGCAGCGCGCGTTCGGGGATTCCGACGCCCTGTCGGTGGGCGACTACCACCTGGCGTCGATGCTCGGCTGGACTCTGCGGGGCGCGCCGATGACCGACGACGAGATGGTGGAGTACATGGCTCCACTTCGGCCCCACCGCTACCGCGCCGTGCGACTGATCGAGGCGAGCGGAACGGCCGTCAAACCTCGATTCGGACCCAAGACCGAGTTCACCGACCACCGCGGACGGTGATCGGAATAGTTCTCGGCCGATCACGGTTGTGAGGTAAGTTGTAGCTTCAACTTTATTGGAGGTTCCCATGGCCATCACCCGCCTCAACCACGCAGTGCTCTACGTGCGCGACGCCACCCGCAGCGCAGCGTTCTACACCGAGGTTCTCGGGTTCTCGGTGGTGCACAACCTGGGTGGTCGCGCCATCTTCCTTCAGGCCGCCAATTCGGAGAACGACCACGATCTCGGGCTGTTCAGCATCGGCGAGCAGGCCACTGCGAGCCCGGCCGGACGATCGAGCGTCGGGCTGTATCACCTGGCCTGGCAGGTGGCCACCCTCGCCGACCTGGTCGAGACCGAACGCCGCCTGCGTGAGGCCGGCGCGCTCGTCGGCGCATCCGACCACAGCACGTCCAAGAGCCTGTACGGCCGCGACGTCGACGGTATCGAGTTCGAGATCGCGTGGTTCGTGCCGCTGAACCTGATCGACGACGCGGTCCTGGACAAGCGCACCACCATCGCCCCGCTCGACCTCGACGCGGCAATCGCCCGCTACGGCGCGGACACCGTCAGCGTCTGACAGGAAGACACCGTCAGCGTCTGACAGGAAAGGCACCGTCAGCGTCTGACAGGACGCTCAGGCCCGCAGGTACGCGATGTCGTCGGGGATCCCCTCGGCGGGTGTCTCCAGGATCAGGGGGGCACCGCTGCTGCGGGCCACCTCGGCGAGAACAGCAGCGTCGATGGTGCCGGAGCCGAGGTTGGCGTGGCGGTCACGCGCGGAATCGAACTCATCGCGTGAGTTGTTCAGGTGCACCAGGTCGATGCGGCCGGTGATCGCGGTGATCCGCTCGACCACCCCGATCAGGTCCTCACCGCCTGCCCAGGCATGGCAGGTGTCGAGGCAGAACCCCGCACCGAATTCACCGACGGCGTCCCACAGTCGGGCAATGTCGTCGAAGCGCCGGGCCATGGAGAAGTCGCCGCCCGCGGTGTTCTCGATCCAGATCGGGACGTCGAACCCACCCTCGTCAGCTTGCCGTTCGAACAGCTTGCGCCAGTTGGCAATTCCATCGTCGACGCTCTCACCGGCGCGCACGTGCCCACCGTGCACCACCAGGCCCAGCGCACCGATCTCGGCGGCTGCGGTTGCCTGCTGAGAAAGGGCCTTGCGGGACGGGATGCGAATCCGATTGTTCAGGCTGGCCACGTTGATCACGTACGACGAATGCACCACCACGTCGACGTCGGAGGCGGCGATGGCCTCGAGGCCCTCGTCGATGACGGGTTCGTTCCACTTCTGCGGATCGGTGAGGAACAGCTGAACGAGGTCGACGCCGAACTCGTGTGCATCGGCCAGCGGGGCCTCGGAACTGCGGACGTGTGCACCGATACGCATGAACTACAGCCTAATCGGAGTCCTCACGCTGCCCTTCCTCACGCTCTCCGGACGCACGCTCCCCGAGTTCCTCGACCAGAACACGCTGCACCACGCGCATGGCCGCCAGGGCCGCGGGGGCGCCGCAGTACCCGGCCGCGTGCAACACCGCCTCGACGATCTCCTCGCGCTCGAGGCCGTTGCGCAGGGCGCCCCGCACGTGGCCACCGAGCTCCTCCTCGCCGCGCAGAGCGATCAGCATGCCGATGTTGAGGAGGCTGCGGCTGCGGCGATCGAGTCCGGGGCGTGTCCACAGCGAACCCCAGACGTGCTCGGTGACGTATCGCTGAAGCGGCTCACCGTCGGTGCCACGGTTGCGCTCGAGGGCTCGGTCGACGAACTCGTCGCTCATCACCTCACGGCGCACGGCCAAACCCTCATCGAACAGATCGCCGCCGAACGTATCGCTGCCGACTGCGCTCATCGGATAGTCACCACGACCTTGCCTGCGGCCGAACGGTTCTCGAGCGAGGCGATCGCCTCGGCGGCCCGCTCGAGCGGATACAGCACCGGATCGGGAGCGGAGAGCGCACCGGATGCGTAGAGCTGGTGTAGCTGCTCCCACTGCTCGGCGGGGTATTTCGGTCGCGGCATCAACCAGGCACCCCAACCCACGCCGACAACCTCGATGTTGTTGAGCAGCAGGCGATTGACCTTCACCGTGGGAATCTCACCGCCGGTGAAGCCGATCACCAGCAGCCGCCCATCAGGGCCGAGCGAACGCAGGCTGTCGGTGAACCGATCCCCACCGACGGGATCGACCACGATGTCCACCCCGGCACCGCCGGTCAGCTCCGTGACCTTCTCCCGCCACCCGTCGAGCATCACCACGTCGGTTGCTCCCGCTGCGCGAGCGGTGTCGGCCTTCTCCGGCGAACTCACCACGGCGATCGTCCGTCCGGCTCCGAGCGCGGGCGCCAGCCGCAGGGCCGACGTGCCGATGCCACCGGCGGCGCCGTGCACCAGCACCGTCTCGCCGCGAGCGAGGCGACCGCGCTGGGCGAGCGCGAAGTGCACGGTGAGGTCGTTGAACAGCAGGCCGGCGCCGGCGGCGAAGGACACCGTGTCCGGCAGCGCGAACACCAGGTCCTCGGTGAGGACCGCCGTCTCGGCCATGCCGCCGCCGTACCCGGTCAACCCCATCACGCGATCGCCGGCCGACACGCGCGAACCCGCGGGGGCCACGCGAACCACACCGGCGACCTCGCTGCCCGGCACGAACGGAAGGGGCGGCTTGTACTGGTAGAGGCCTCGACTGAGGAGGGCATCGGGGAACGCGACGCCCGCTGCATGAACGTCGACCACGATGCCCGACTCGGGGATCTGCGGCTCGGGAACGTCGGTGACGGTGATGGACTGCGGACCATCGAGGGTGCTGACCAGGGCTGCGCGCATGACATCGACCTCTCGGAGCTGACCTCTCGGAAACGACTTCGTGCGGTGCGGGCTCTCACCGCGCCGCAGATGACCCTAGACCTGCCGGCGCCCCGCCGAACCGCGGCTCGCGGCGCGCCGATGAACTCATCGCAACAGCGCCGATCAACTCGTCGCAATAGCGCCGATCAGCGGCAGCACGTCCGCAGCAGGTACGGGGGCACCGATGAAATAGCCCTGGGCACTGTCGCATCCGAGCGCCCGCAACGCAGCGAGGGTCTCGGCGTCCTCCACGCCTTCGGCCACCACGGTCAGGCCCAGGCTGCGGGCCAGATCCACGGTGGACGAGACGATCGCAGCGCTCACCGGATTGCGTGTCATCCCCGTCACGAAGGCCCGGTCGATCTTGAGTTGCTGGACGGGGAGCACGTCGAGGTACGCCAGGGAGGTGTAGCCGGCGCCGTAGTCGTCGATCGCCAGCGAGACCCCGATTGCTCGCAACTGCCGCAGTGCCACGATGGAGCTGGCGGGATCGAGCATGGCGGAGGTCTCGGTGACCTCGAGCACCAGGCCCGACGGTGGTACCCGGTGCCGGGTGAGAGCGTCTCGAACCTGTTGCGGCAGAGTCGGATCGACCAGATTGCGGGCGGAGAGGTTCACCGCCACCACGGCCTCGAGTCCGATACGCCGCCACTGTCGGCACTGAGCGAGCGCGGCGTCGATCACCCACGCGGTGATGGCCGGCATCAGCGAGGTCTGCTCGGCACTGGGCAGGAACGCATCCGGGTTGAGCAGTCCCACCTGGGGGTGCTGCCACCGCAGCAGGCATTCGAGCTTCGCCGCCTCGCCGGTGCGCAGGTCCAGGAACGGCTGGAAGTGCAACACCAGCTGATCCGAGCGCACCGCGAGAGACAGATCGCTCATCAGGCGCAGCTGATCGCGACGGTCGACGTCCATCTCGCGGTCGTAGACAGCCAGTCGAGGCTGGCGCAGCTTGGCCTCGGTCGCAGCCAGATGGGCGTGCTGAAGCAGCACGTCCGCCGCAGGTGACCCGCTCTCCGGGAAGTCGCCCAGGAAGGCGATACCGACGGTCACGTCCAGCGTGAGATCGATGTCGTCCAGCTCGATCGGCACACCCATCGAGCTCTGCACCGTCCGCGCGAGGCCGACCACCGCGGCCGCCGTCGTGCATCGGTCGAGAATGACGGCGAACTCGTCACCGCCGAGGCGCGCCACGAGCAGCACATCACCCACGGGCGGGGACATTCCCGGTCGACCCGGAGCTGCGTGGGCGGTGGTGGCGGCGATCCGATCACCGACGCTCACGAGGATGCGGTCGCCGACGGTGTAGCCGAAGGTGTCGTTGATGTCGGAGAAGCGGTCGATGTCGAAGACCATCAGCGCCGCGATGCCCCCGTACTCCCGCGCGGCCAGCGTGCCGAGGATCTCGTCGAGGCGACGGCGATTGCCCAGCCCGGTCAACGCGTCGGTCAGCGACGACTGCTGCAGTTCTCTCGCCGCCCCGCGCAGGCGAGCGAGCATGAGGAACCCTCGCGCCGAGGACAGGCCGGAGAGCACGATCGAGGCGACGACGATCACCGTGCCCCAGTCCCGGAGCGGCGTTCCGCGCACCAGTTCGATGGCCATCACCACGGGCGCCACGAAGAGGGCCGCGCTCAGCAGGACCACGCGCGCCGAGCTGAGGCTGATGCGCGACGGCGGCGTCACCGCAGGACGCGCTGCCGGCGAGCGTGGAGGTTCGAGAGTGGCGACCGCCATCATCGCGTACCCGGTCGTTCCGAGGATGGAGAACACCACCGTGTTCTCCAGCGGTTCGCTGAACCCGATCGCGTTGAACAGGTAGTACGAGAGCAGAACGAGGAACAACCCACCCATGAGCACGGTGGTGGCCGGGGAGACCTCGCGGATCTGGCGGTAGAGGAACGCGGCGAGCACCATGCAGAACAAGTCGACATGTGCGAACAGCACCAACGGGGCCGCGCCGAACTCGTAGCGCCAGACGTTGTCGATGGGCACCACGTAGATCCACGTCAGCAGCCCCAGTCCGACGGAGATGACACCCGCCTCGAGCAACTCCGCAACGCCGGTGCGACGTCGGCTCCCCACCGCGAGGATCGATCCGACCACAGCCGCGTACCCCAACGCCAGGATCGAGTAGCTCAGCCACGCCAGCCTCGAGTCGGGCTTGTTGGTACCCCACACGGTGAAGAGCCACCCACCGGTCACCCAGAGCGTCCCAGCGGTGGAGAGCAGCCGTCCGGCGCGGGCATCGGAGGTCCAATTCCTCCGAGTGCCGAACCACATCACGCCCACGGCGATGGTGTCCACCAGCACGAACACGATTCGGGTCTCGGTCACGACGAAAATCAGATAGGTCCCCAGGCCGATGACGGCAGGCACCCAGAATCGCCAACCGGTCATCATGACAGTGCCCGTGTGCCTCTCGCCCGACCCTCTACCGTCCTCGCCAATCGCTCCTGGTGGCAGCGATCCGACCGGTGGTATCGATCCGACCGGTAGTCACGATTCGACACTGGCGACGTGAGCAGATGGTAACTGTCACACACCGACCGTGCGCGCGGGCCGCTGACACCGAGGACTTCTCACCACAGGCCGCATCCGACTCACCGCCCTCGCACTCTGCGCAGCCGCAGGACTGGCGCACAATATGCGGATGGACGTCGCACCCAGCACGCAGTACCCGGAGTCGGGAACCGCACCGCTGCGTGGGACCCTGCGTGCGCACCGCAAGGCAGAACGGCGCGCGCAACTGCTGCGCGCAGCGGCCACGTTGGTGGCCGAACGCGGATTCCACGGCGTGCGCCTCGAGGATCTCGGCGCGGCGGTCGGGGTCAGCGGACCGGCGGTGTACCGACACTTCCACAGCAAGGAAGCCGTGCTGGTGGAGCTTCTGGTCGGAATCTCGCGCACCCTGCACGACGGCGGCCACCACGTTGTCGCCACGAACCCCGACCCGGCCGACGCGGTGAGCGCCCTCGTCGACTTCCACCTGCAGTTCGCTCTGTCGTCTCCGGACCTGATCGGCGTTCAGGGTCGAGAGTTCGCCTCCCTGCCTCCCGACGCGCAGTCCACCGTGCGGCGTCTGCAGCGCGAATACGTGGAGATGTGGGTCGAGCAGCTGTGCGCCCTCGATTCGCATCGCTCCGCCGAGCAGGCGCGCGTGTGCGCTCACGCCACGTTCGGGCTGTTGAACTCGACCCCCTATTCCATGGGCCGAGCCGACGACGGCACGATGGAGGCCACACTGCGGGCGATGGCCCTGTCCGCGCTGGGTCTGCCCAGTTCCTGAACACGAGAAGAGGATCCACATGAGCACCACGTCGGTCATCGTCGCCGGAGCCCGTACCCCGATCGGACGGCTCATGGGGTCACTGGCGAGCCTGTCCGGCGCCGAGCTCGGTGGCATTGCCATCGCGGGAGCGCTCGAGAAGGCCGGCATCTCCGGTGACGCAGTGGACTACGTGATCATGGGCCAGGTCCTCACCGCCGGAGCCGGTCAGATGCCCGCGCGTCAGGCCGCCGTCAAGGGTGGGATCCCGATGTCGGTGCCGGCGCTGACCATCAACAAGGTCTGTCTCTCCGGTCTCGACGCCATCGCGCTCGCGGACCAACTCGTTCGCGCCGGCGAGTTCGAGGTGGTGGTCGCGGGCGGGCAGGAGTCGATGACGCGGGCACCGCACATGCTCGAGAAGTCGCGCGCCGGCTTCAAGTACGGCGACGTGACGATGCGCGATCATCTCGCGTACGACGGCCTCTTCGACATCTTCACCGAGCAGGCCATGGGGGCTCTCACCGACACCTCGAACAGCCCCGAGCTGAGCAGGCAGGAGCAGGACGAGTTCGCCGCGGCCTCGCACCAGCGCGCTGCGGCGGCGTGGAAGAACGGTGTGTTCGCCGACGAGGTGGTCCCGGTGTCGATTCCTCAGCGCAAGGGCGATCCGGTGGTAGTGACCGAGGACGAGGGCATACGCGCGGACACCACTGCCGAGACACTGGCCCGTCTGCGTCCGGCGTTCTCCAAGGACGGCACGATCACCGCCGGCAACGCCTCGACGATCAACGACGGCGCTGCGGCCGTGGTGGTGATGAGTAAGGAGAAGGCGCAGTCGCTGGGCCTGTCCTGGATCGCCGAGATCGGTGCGCACGGGGTGGTGGCCGGTCCCGACTCGACGTTGCAGCAGCAACCTGCCAACGCGATCGCCGCCGCGTGCGCCAAGGAGGGCATCGAGCCGTCGACCCTGACGCTGGTGGAGATCAACGAGGCGTTCGCCGCGGTGGGAATCGAATCCACCCGAGCACTCGGACTGGACCCGGCCGTGGTCAACGTCAACGGAGGTGCGATCTCGCTCGGCCATCCGCTGGGGATGTCAGGTGCCCGCATCGTGCTGCACCTCGCGCTGGAGCTGTCGCGACGCGGCGGGGGTGTGGGCGCGGCGGCGCTGTGCGGCGGCGGCGGGCAGGGTGACGCTCTGATCCTGCGGGTGTAGCTCCGCTCGCGCCGGTGCCGGATGTTCGTGTTCTCGTCACGTGGAAAGCCCTTGCCGCGCCACATGTGTGCCCGGTAGCGTTCCTGGTGTGTTGCTCCAGGTGCTCGTAGTACGCCGCCGCAGCGGGGTCTGATTCGGACCGACCCCTTGCTGCGGGTCGTCTGCGTGCTCGTCGGTCCTCCCTCCGCTCCCGGAAGTCGATCCACGATGTCCACTACCCTGCATCCCGCCGCCCTCCACCCCAACGCCCTTCCCGGTTCGACGCCGTTGCCGCCCGGCCTACGCGAGGAGGCTCGGTCGCTGTCGATGGCCGAGTTCGCCGACGTCTACTCCGCCGCGCCCGGTCCCGTGAGACTCGGGAACATCACGGCGGTCGGTGTCGGCGGCGGTCGACAGAGGGTCTGCGCAACCCTGACCATTCGCGATCGGGTTCATCGAGCCACGACCATTGCGTACGGGCCTGTCGAGGCGGTCACCGACATGCTCTACCGGGCCGGTGTCCACGTCGAGATCCTCTCGTTCCATCAGCTGCGTACCGAGTCCGGCGTCGCCACGTTCCTGCGCGCCCGTACCGGCGCTCGGACGGCCTGGGCGTACGGCCACGGCGCCGACGGCGTCGAGTCCTCCGCCCGGGCGATCGTGGCCGGCGCCAACCGGACCGCGCCCGGCGCCACCGGGTAACAGCCACCTCGTCGACGGTCCGGCCCTGATCGCACGATCGGGGCTGGACCGCATCGTCGTGTCGGGTTATCGTTACTTGCATTAATCAATAATTCGGAGGCGGTGCCGTGCTGACGAACAGCAATCCTCGTTATTCGGTGGACCACCCGCGCTACAAGTGGGTGGCACTGTCGAACACCACGCTCGGCGTGCTGATGGCCACCATCAACAGCTCGATAGTTCTGATCTCGTTACCGGCGATCTTCCGGGGTATCGGACTCGACCCCCTCGCCCCGGCCAACGTGAGCTACCTGCTGTGGCTGCTGATGGGATATCTCCTCGTCACCGCAGTGTTCGTGGTCCCGTTCGGCCGCCTCGGCGACATTCACGGCCGGGTCAGCATCTACAACCTCGGGTTCCTCGTGTTCACCGCAGCGAGCGTCGCCCTGTGCCTCGAACTGTTCGACGGTGGGGCCGGGGCCCTGTGGATGATCGCGTGGCGCGTGGTGCAAGGCGTCGGCGGAGCCATGCTCATGGCCAACTCGTCTGCCATCCTCACCGATGCCTTCCCCGCCGATCAGCGCGGCATGGCGCTGGGTATCAACGGCGTCGCCGCAGTTGCGGGCTCGTTCCTGGGCCTGCTGATGGGTGGTGTTCTGTCCGAGTGGAACTGGCGGGCAGTGTTCTGGGTGAGTGTCCCGATCGGGATCATCGGCACCGTGTGGGCCTACCGGTCGCTGCACGACACCGGAGGCACCGGCCGGGGCGGACTCGACCCGTGGGGCCTGCTGACGTTCTCCATCGGATCCATCTCACTGCTCACCGGCATCACCTACGGAATTCAGCCCTACGGCGACTCGCCGACCGGGTGGACCAACCCGATGGTGCTGCTCGCCGTATTCGGGGGCCTGGCGACACTCGCGCTGTTCTGCTGGGTGGAAACGCAGGTACGGGAGCCGATGTTCGAAATGGAGTTGTTCCGCAACCGGGCCTTCGGACTGGGCAACCTTGCAAGCCTGATGGCGTCCATCGGTCGCGGTGGGCTGCAGTTCATGCTCATCATCTGGCTGCAGGGCATCTGGCTTCCCCTGCACGGATACGACTTCGAATCGACCCCCCTCTGGGCCGGCATCTACCTGCTCCCCCTCACGGTGGGTTTCCTCGTCGCCGGTCCGATCTCCGGTCACCTTTCCGATCGGTACGGCGCTCGACCCTTCGCCGTCGGCGGGTTGGCACTGGTCGCGGTCACCTTCGTGATGCTGCTGCTGATCCCGGTGGACTTCGACTACTGGATCTTCGCCATCCTGATCTTCCTCAACGGCGTCGGTTCCGGTCTGTTCTCCTCGCCGAACGCAGCGGCGATCATGTCGAGCGTTCCGGCTCATCAGCGAGGGTCGGCATCGGGTATGCGGGCCACCTTCTTCAACGCCGGTTCGGCTCTGTCCATCGGAATCTTCTTCTCCCTGATGGTGGCCGGGCTCGCACGTTCGCTCCCCGACGCACTGCGCACCGGGTTGACCGGACAGGGTGTGCCCGGTGACATCGCCGAGCGCGTCGCCGACCTGCCGCCCGTGGGCTCGCTGTTCGCCGCGTTCCTCGGGTTCAACCCGGTCGAGCGTTTGCTCGAGCCCAGCGGAACCCTCGGCCGACCTGGTGTGAACGCCGATGAACTCACCGGACAGCAGTTCTTCCCGAGCCTGCTCTCGGGTCCGTTCCACGCCGGCCTGACGGTGGTGTTCCTGGTCGCGGCCGCACTGATGGTGATCGGAGCAGTGGCCTCGGCCCTCGCCGGCGGACGGTACGTACACGGACAGGCGGCCGACCCCACAGGACCTGCCCGTGACACCGACGCGGGGCGGTCGGGTGAACTTCAGACAGTGGGCTCAGGACAGCAGGCGCGCGAGCGCGTCGTCCCATAGCCGATCGCGAACGGCGTCGTATCTGCGACGCGCGAGCCACATGATCGTTGCCGCAGCACCCGCTGCGACGATCATCGTCGTTGCGAACGCGGCGAACATCAGCACCACCACGTCCGACCGAGTCGCCGGTGGCCGAGTGAGCGCGCCGGCATCGTCGACGCTGATCATCGTCGTGCTCCCAGCGGGCGAGCCGGTGGGCACGAGTATGCGACCGGAGTGCTGCACGCCCTGGTAGCTCCACGTGGCGGTCACCGTGGGCGAGGAGACCGTGTCCGATCCGGATGCGGGGAAGCCGGGGGCGTCGGCGGTGGTGGTCGCGGTCACCGAATGCACCGATCGGGCGATCTCGACGGCCGCCGCCTGCTGATCGGATTCGATGACCAGCGACAACCACAGTGCGAACGGCACCGCAGTCAGCACCGCCAGGATCAGCACGCGGCGCAGCCGGGCCTCGGCACGATCGACCGGCCGCTCGAGGGAGGTGGCCGCCGGGATACCGAGAACGTCGTCGGCGGACCGTGGGAACTCCCACCACTGCCCGTCGTTGCCGTGTGCGCCGCTGCCGCCGATCGCCATGCCGAACCACCTCTCGCGAAACCTCAGGGTGGGGGCGCGACCAGCAAGATCACAACGGAAGTTGGGCGGCGTCACACGTGTTTGCGGTCACCCTGCGCGAGCGGTCAGAGGCCTTCGACGTACAGCCAGGCCCCGTCCGTGCGGGTGAACAGGCTGTTCTCCTGCACGGAGAACTCCCGCCCCGCGCGCCCGCCGGCGTCGCGGAAGAACGCTTCGAACTCGACGGTCCCCCGAGTGTGCATGAACCCGCCGCCGGTGGTGGAGAGCACCTTCAGCCGCGTCCATCGTTGGCGCGGGTCCAGGTCGAGCCGGCGCGGACGCGTCGTCGGATGCCAGGTGCGCAGCAGGTGGCCGGTGTCGCCGATCGCGTATGCGGTGAACCTAGAGCGCATCAGCCGCTCCGCCGTGGGAGCGACGAGGGTGCCGTCGAGAATCGGCCCACAGCACTCGTGGTGATGAACCCCTGAGCAGCAGGGGCAGCCGACCGGTGTGATGGACACCGCAGAATCCTAGCGATAGTCGAGAATTGGACTTCTCGGTTAACGACCATTAGCCTAGTTTCAGTTATCCATCATTAACGGGAGGGTTCCGTGAGCGCCGCCGTGACTGCAACGACCCGCCGTGAGCAGCACACCGCGCTCGTGGACGAGTTGCGCAGCAAGCTCGCCGCCGCCGCCCGCGGTGGCAGCGAATCCGCGCGCCGACGGCACCTGGACCGCGGCAAACTCCTCCCACGCGATCGCGTCGACACCCTCCTCGATCCCGGCTCTCCGTTCCTCGACCTCGCACCGCTGGCTGCGGACGGGATGTACGACGGCCAGTGCCCTGGCGCCGGACTGATCGCCGGGATCGGCCGGGTGGCCGGACGCGAATGCGTGATCGCCGCCAACGACGCCACGGTCAAGGGCGGCACCTACTACCCGATGACCGTCAAGAAGCACCTGCGTGCGCAGGAGATCGCCCTGCAGAACCACCTGCCGTGCATCTACCTCGTCGACTCCGGCGGAGCGTTCCTGCCCCGCCAGGACGAGGTGTTCGCCGATCGGGAACATTTCGGGCGCATCTTCTTCAACCAGGCCACGCTCAGCGCACGCGGGATCCCCCAGATCGCGGCAGTACTCGGCTCGTGCACCGCGGGAGGTGCGTACGTCCCCGCGATGTGCGACGAGTCGATCATCGTGCGCAACCAGGGCACGATCTTCCTCGGGGGGCCGCCGCTGGTGCGCGCCGCGACCGGCGAGGAGGTCACGGCCGAGGAACTCGGCGGCGGCGATCTGCACTCGCGCACATCGGGAGTGGTCGATCACCTCGCCGACGACGACTCGCATGCACTCGAGATCGTGCGCTCGATCGTCGCGACACTGGCTCCCCCGGTCTCCTACAGCGCCCCCGTGGCCGCCCCCGTCCCGCCGCACCGCGAGCCCGACACCGTGTACGACGTGGTTCCCGTCGATCTGCGCACCCCGTACGACGTGCACGAGGTGATCGCCACGATCGTCGACGCCGGCAGCATCGAGGAGTTCAAGGCCCGTTACGGCACCACCCTGGTCACCGCCTTCGCCCGCATCGACGGCCGACGGGTGGGGATCGTGGCCAACAATGGTGTGCTGTTCGGCGAATCCGCGCTCAAGGGAGCGCATTTCGTGCAGCTGTGCGACAAACGCGAGATTCCGCTGGTGTTCCTGCAGAACATCACCGGATTCATGGTGGGGCGCGAGTACGAGGCCGCGGGTATCGCCAAGCACGGCGCGAAAATGGTGACCGCGGTGGCGTGCGCGCGCGTACCGAAATTGACCGTGGTGATCGGCGGCTCCTACGGCGCGGGCAACTACTCGATGTGCGGTCGGGCGTACTCACCGCGGTTCCTGTGGATGTGGCCGAACGCTCGCATCTCGGTGATGGGCGGCGAGCAGGCCGCCGCGGTGCTCACCACGGTGGCCGCCGACGCCGAACACATTCGCGAGCAGTACGAGCGCCAGGGCAACCCGTACTACTCGACAGCAAGGCTGTGGGACGACGGTGTGATCGCACCTGCCGACACCAGAGATGTTCTCTCACTGGCTCTCTCGGTGTGCGCGAACGCACCGCTCGACCCGGTGTCCAACGGCGTCTTCCGAATGTGAGCGGGTGAGATGGCACCGATGTTCGACACCGTACTGGTGGCCAACCGCGGCGAGATCGCGGTGCGGATCACCGCGACCCTGCGGCGCCTGGGCATCGGCTCGGTCGCGGTGTACTCCGACGCCGACGCCGACGCCCGCCACGTGCGCGAAGCCGACGCCGCCGTCCGACTCGGGCCCGCACCCGCCCGCCTCAGTTACCTCGACATCGACGCGGTGATCGCTGCGGCCGTGCGCACCGGCGCCGCCGCGATCCATCCGGGATACGGATTCCTCTCCGAGAATCCCGCGTTCGCTCGCGCGTGCGCCGCGGCGGGCATCGTCCTGATCGGTCCCTCGGTGCACGCTCTCGAGATCATGGGCGACAAGATCGCCGCCAAGACCGCCGTCGCAGCCGCCGGGGTTCCCGTCGTTGCGGGCGTCGCACGCCCCGGTCTGAGCGATTCCGACCTGATCGCTGCCGCGGTCGACATCGGCTTCCCCGTGCTGGTCAAGCCGTCGGCGGGTGGCGGCGGCAAAGGGATGCGCCGGGTGAGCGCACCCGACGAGTTGCCCGCCGCGCTGGTCGGCGCCCGGCGCGAGGCGGCGGCGTCGTTCGGCGACGACACCCTGTTCCTCGAACGCTGGGTCGACACGCCGCGCCACATCGAGGTGCAGGTGATGGCGGACGCGCACGGTTCGGTGATCCACCTCGCCGAACGCGAGTGCAGCCTCCAGCGTCGGCACCAGAAGGTGATCGAGGAGGCGCCCTCCCCGCTCCTGGACGCGCACACACGCGAGGTGATCGGCGCGGCCGCATGCGCCACTGCCCGCAGCGTCGACTACCGCGGTGCGGGCACGGTGGAGTTCATCGTCTCCGCTCGCAGACCGGACGAGTTCTTCTTCATGGAGATGAACACCCGTCTTCAGGTCGAGCATCCGGTCACCGAGGCCGTCACCGGGCTCGATCTGGTCGAGTGGCAGCTGCGGATCGCGGCGGGCGAGCCACTGCCGTTGTCGCAGAAGCAGATCACTCTCACCGGCCACGCCGTCGAAGCCCGCGTCTATGCCGAGGATCCCGGCCACGACTTCCTCCCGACCGGCGGCACGGTGATCGAGATGATCGAACCGACCGGCGTTCGCGTGGATTCGTCCCTGGCGGTGGGGTCGAAGGTCTCGAGCGACTACGACCCGATGCTGGCGAAGGTGATCGCCCACGGTGCCACCCGCGCAGACGCACTCGATGCTCTCGATCGTGCCCTCGCCGGAACGGCGGTGCTCGGTGTACGGACCAACGTCGACTTCCTGCGAGCCCTGCTCGCAGACGGTCGAGTGCGAGCCGGAGAACTGGACACCTCCCTTCTCGACGACGTCGCCGCGCGGTACGTCCCGTCGACACCGCCGGACCTCGCGCTGATCGCCGGGGCGATGCACCTTGTCCACGGGAGAGGCGTACCTGCCCGCTCGCCCTGGCAGCGCACCGACGGGTGGCGCCTCGGCGGGTACGCGAGCACACGGGTCCACCTACGCGGATCGGACGGCGACGTCGAGGTGCGCCTGACCGGACCGGCCACGAACTGCACCGTTGCGGTGACCGGGCAGTCGGCCGGGGAACGCGAGTATCACGTTCGCGCCGCGGGCCCCGATCTGATCCTGGACGGCATCCGGTGCCCCGCTCGTGTCGCCGCGACCGACGCCGAGTTGTGGGTGCACGTCGACGGCGGCGACCACCGCCTGACGGTGGTTCCCCGTCGACGACCGGGCGCCGGGACCGCCGACGTCGGCACGAGCGTCATCAGCCCGATGCCCGGCACGGTGATCGACGTTCCGGCGGCGACCCGTGCGCGCGTCGAAGCCGGGGATCCCGTGGTGGTGGTCGAGGCGATGAAGATGGAACATGTTCTGCGCGCACCTGTCTCGGGCATCGTCACCATCGCCGTCGTCCGCGGCGATCGCGTCACCGTCGACCGGGTCCTCGCCACCGTCCACCCCGAACAGACCCCGCCGAGCAGCATCTCACCGAACACACCGGAGGATTCCCGATGAGCACCATGTTGACCGACGAGCTCGTACTGCTGAAGAAGACGGTGGCCGACTTCGCGGATACCGTCGTCGCTCCGGTCGCCGCCCATCATGACGCCACGCGCACCTTCCCCTACGACGTGGTTCGCCAGATGGGGGAGATGGGGCTGTTCGGGCTGCCCTTCCCCGAGGAGTACGACGGCATGGGCGGGGACTACTTCGCGCTGTGTCTGGCCATCGAGGAACTCGCTCGCGTCGATCAGAGCGTCGCGGTGACCCTCGAGGCCGGAGTGGGTCTGGGCGCGATGCCGATCCACCGCTTCGGCACCGACGAGCAGAAGCGGCAGTGGCTGCCGCAGTTGACCACCGGTCGAGCGCTCGCCGGTTTCGGCCTCACCGAAGCCGGCTCCGGCAGCGACGCCGGCGCACTGCGCACCACCGCCAGGCTCGACGGCGACAGCTGGGTGATCAACGGCAGCAAGCAGTTCATCACCAACTCCGGCACCGACATCACCGCCTTCGTGACCGTCGCGGCGGTGACGGGCACCGACGCGTCGGGGCGCCGGGAGATCTCGACGATCATCGTGCCCACGGACACCCCGGGTTTCACGGCCGGGCCGTCCTACGACAAGGTCGGCTGGAACGCCTCGGACACGCACCCGCTGAGTTTCGACGACGTCCGGGTTCCGGCGGAGAACCTGCTGGGTGTGCGCGGACGCGGATACGCGAACTTTCTCAGCACTCTCGACGAGGGGCGCATCGCAATCGCCGCGCTGGCCGTCGGTGCGGCGCAGGGTTGCGTCGAGCAGTCGGTGGCCTACGCCAATCAGCGCACCGCGTTCGGCCGTCCCATCGGCGCCAACCAGGGCATCTCGTTCAAGATCGCGCGGATGGAGGCACGTGCCCACACCGCCCGCACCGCCTACTACGACGCCGCGGCACTGATGCTCGCCGGCAAGCCCTTCAAGAAGGCCGCGTCAATCGCCAAGCTCGTGGCCAGCGAAGCGGCCATGGACAACGCCCGTGACGCCACGCAGATCCACGGCGGCTACGGGTTCATGAACGAGTACCCCGTGGCCCGGCACTACCGGGACAGCAAGATCCTCGAGGTCGGCGAGGGCACCAGCGAGGTACAGCTGATGTTGATCGCGCGCGAGCTGGGCGTGTGAGCGTGGACGAACCCGTTCGACCGTCCGTAGGGTGAGAGCGGTGCGTATCCCGATTCTGCGCCGGCCGTCATGAACGGAGCCGCGTGGCTGTTCTGCCCAGCCGATCGGCCCGAGCGGTTCGCCAAGGCCGCCGCTGCGGCGGACACGGTGATCCTCGACCTCGAGGACGCGGTGGCGCCGGGTGCCCGCGAGCAGGCGCGCCGCAACCTGGTGGACACGCCGCTCGATCCGGCGCGCACGGTGGTGCGCGTCAATGCCCACGGCACCGAGGATCTGGCCCTCGATCTGGCCGCCCTCGATGCAACCCCGTACACGACGGTCATGCCGGCCAAGGCCGAGAGCGCCGAGTTCGTGGCATCGTTGGCTCCGCGGTCGGTGGTCGCGCTGATCGAGACCCCACTGGGCGTGCTGCGCGCCGAGGAGATCGCTGCGGTGCCCAACACGGCGGGACTGATGTGGGGTGCCGAGGATCTGGCCGCCGGGCTCGGGGGCCGCTCGTCCCGACGCCCGGATGGCGCGTACACGCATGTGGCGCAACATGTTCGATCACAGGTGCTCTTGGCCGCCCGGGCACACGGGAAGTTCGCCCTCGACGCTGTGCACGTCGACATCAGCGACACCGACGCGCTCGCGGCCGAGGCGACCGACGCGGTGACCGCAGGCTTCTCCGGGACGGTGTGCATCCACCCGTCACAGGTCGCGGTGGTTCGCGCGGCCTACCGACCCACCGACAGTGAGATCGACTGGGCACGTCGGGTGCTCGCGGCCGCGGAGAACGGTGGCGCGGTGTTCACGTTCGACGGGGCGATGGTCGATGCGCCCGTGCTGGCCCGGGCCCGAGCCGTTCTCGCCCGCGCGGAGTGACACGACCACATCTGCACGGAGTGACACGACCACATCAGCACGGAGTGACGCGACCACACCCGAACGGAGTAACACGACTGTCACCTACTCGGCGCGCATGGGTGCCCCGCTGCACCTAGTGTGCGACGCGAAGGCGCCACCCCACCCCCGGGGCCCGCGCTGCTCGCCGAGGAGGCCACGATGCCCGAGGGTCACGATCTACCGGAGCTGACCGAGGACGAGAAGTTGCTCGCGACTCTCGGGTACACCCAGGAACTCGACCGGACGTGGTCGGGGTTCAGCAACTTCGCCATCTCGTTCTCCATCATCTCGATCCTGGCCGGATGCTTCACCTCCTTCGGTCTCGGCTGGAACAACGGCGGACCAGCCGCCATCGCCTGGGGTTGGCCGATCGTGGCGGCGCTGATCCTGGTGATCGGTCTGTGTCTGTCCGAGCTGGTCTCCGCGTACCCGACGTCCGGCGGAATCTACTGGTGGGCCGCCAAACTCGGCGGAGCCAAAGCGGGGTTCTACACCGGCTGGCTCAACCTGATCGGCCTGCTGGCCATCGTGGCGTCCGTGGCCTACGGATGCGCCACGTTCCTCGACATCACCATCAGCACCTTCAGCGAGAGCTGGTTGGCGGGCTACAGCCTGACGCGAGTATTCCTACTGTTCATCGTGATTCTCGCCATCGGGGCCACGGTCAACATCTTCTCCAGTCATCTGCTCGCCGTGATCAACAACGTGTCCGTGTGGTGGCACGTGTTCGGCGCCGCCGCGGTGATCGCGATCCTCATCGTCGTACCCGAGCGGCACGCCTCCCTCTCGGACGTCTTCGCCAAGACCATCAACAACAGCGGGATGTTCTCCGGTCAGACGTCGGGGTGGGGCTGGTTGCTGTTCGTGCTGCCGATCTCCGCCATCCTCACGCAGTACACGATCACCGGGTACGACGCCTCCGCCCACCTGTCCGAAGAGACACGCAGCGCCGCCGACGGGGCCGCGAAGGGAATCTGGCGATCGATCTTCTACTCGGCCATCGGCGGCTGGATCCTGCTGCTGGCCTTCCTGTTCGCGGTGCAGGACTCCGACGCGGTCTCCAAGGGCGGCGGCGGTGTCGCGGTGATCTTCGCGCAGGCGATGAGCTCCGGCTGGGTGGGCACGGTGCTGCTGATATCGACAGCGGGGCAGTTCTTCTGCGGGGTTGCGTGCATGACAAGCTCGTCGCGGATGCTCTACGCGTTCTCCCGTGACCGCGCAGTCCCCGGTCACCGTCTCTGGGCCACCCTGAACTCGAAGAAGGTCCCTGCCAACGGGGTACTGCTGTCGGCGGCCGTCGCGATCGTGATCACGCTCCCCGCCCTGGTGGCCGTGGACGTCAACGGCGCCCCTGTCCCGGTGGCCTTCTTCGCCGTCGTCTCCATCGGTGTGGTGGGGTTGTACCTGGCGTTCGCGGTGCCGATCTTCTACCGGTGGAAGGCGGGCGCGTCGTTCGCCGTCGGCAGTTGGAATCTGCGCGGACATCACCGCTGGATGGCGCCGCTGGCGCTGGTCGAGATTGCCGTGACCTCGATCATCGCCCTCTTCCCGACGTCGCTCGGTGGCATGCCATGGGATCCGAGCTTCGAGTGGAAGTTCGTGAACTACACCCCGCTGGTGGTGGGCGGCACGCTGATTCTGCTGTGGATCTACTGGCACGCCTCGGTCAAGAACTGGTACACCGGTCCCGTCCGAACCACCCCCGAGGGCGTCGACGCGTCGACATAATTGGCCGATGGCGTCACCGTTCGACATCAAGAAGGCGCGGCGCGATCTGTATGCCCCGCGCGCGGACCGGTTCACGATCGTCGACGTGCCCGCCATGGCGTACCTCATGGTGGACGGGCGGGGCGATCCCAACACCTCGGCGGCCTACGCGACGGCGGTGAAGAACCTCTACGGGGCGTCGTACTCCGTTCGGGCCGTCGCCTCTCGGGAACTCGGGGCCGTCCACACCGTCGGCCCGCTCGAGGGCCTGTGGTGGGCACCGGACATGAGCGTCTTCCACACCCGCGCCAAGCAGGAGTGGAGCTGGACCATGATGATCGTGCAGCCGGACACCGTGACTGCGCCGATGGTCGAGCGGGCGCTGGAGGCGAAGTCGATCCCGCCGACGGCCGTGCGCTTCGAGTGCCTGGACGAGGGACGGTGCGTGCAGATCCTGCACGTCGGTAGCTACGACGACGAGGGGCCCACCATTGCCCGCCTCCACGAGCAGTTCCTGCCGGAGAACGGTCTCGAGCCCACCGGCCACCATCACGAGATCTATCTCAGCGATCCGCGGCGAGTGGAGCCGGCGAAGCTCAAGACCATCCTCCGCCAGCCCGTACGCCCCTGTGCTGGATAGGAACTGTGTGCGATAACCACCGCTCAGCGACGGATATCGCACACACTCACCCCTGGATCAGGCCCAGGGCGGTCACGGCGTCGCGTTCGGCTTCGAGTTCTGCCACGGAGGCGTCGATCCGGGCACGCGAGAAGGCGTCGATCTCGAGCCCGTCGACGATCTCCCACGCGCCCCCGACCGAGCGAACGGGGAACGAGGAGACGATCCCTTCGGGCACGCCGTACACACCGGGCGACGGCAGGGCCACCGACGTCCAGTTCTCGGCCGGGGTTCCCCTAACCCAGTCGTGGACATGGTCGATCGCTGCGTTGGCCGCCGACGCCGCCGACGACGCGCCCCGCGCCTCGATGATGGCCGTCCCGCGCGCGGCGACCGTGGGGATGAACTGCTCGGTGAGCCATGCGGTATCGGCGGCGAGCTCCGATCCCGGGGTTCCGGCGATGTCGGCGTGGAAGATGTCCGGGTACATCGTCGGGGAGTGGTTGCCCCAGATGGTCACCCGGGAGATCTCCGCGGTGGAGACCTCGGCGCGCACGGCGAGCTGCGCAAGGGCGCGGTTGTGATCGAGTCTGGTCATGGCGGTGAACCGCTCGCGCGGAATGCTCGGCGCGTGGGCCGCCGCGATGGCCGCATTGGTGTTGGCCGGGTTACCCACCACCACGATCCGAACGCCGTCGGCGGCTCCCGCCTCGAGAGCAGCGCCCTGCGGGCCGAAGATCTGCCCGTTCGCCTCGAGCAGGTCCGCCCGCTCCATGCCTTTCGTGCGGGGGCGTGCACCGACCAGCAGCGCCACGTCCACCCCGTCGAACGCCGCGCGTGCGTCGTCGAAGATCTCGATGGACGACAGCAGTGGGAACGCACTGTCCTGCAGCTCCATCGCGGTGCCCTCGGCTGCGCGCACAGCAGCCGGGATCTCGAGTAGCCGCAGTGCCACCGGTGTGTCCGGGCCCAGCATCGAACCGGCTGCGATGCGGAACAGGGCGGCGTAGCCGATGTTCCCGGCGGCGCCGGTCACCGTCACGGTGGCCGGGATGCGTGCTGGCATGGGTTCTCCTTCGAGCGGGCGTCGCGATCATGTACAACGCTAACCGATGGCCGCCGACGCTACGGTGAAGCAATGACCGTCCCTGCTGTCGACTCCACACCCACACCGCCCTCACGACTGCGCCGACGGATCGCCGTCGTGGCCTCTGCAGTAGCTCTGCTGCTGGTGGCTGCGGTGGGGATCGTCTCCCTGATCGGCGGATCGGACTCCACGCCCACGGTCGCTCTGGTCAACGAGGACACCGGCGTCAGCGTTCCTGCGGTCGGCAACTCCCCGGCCACCACGGTGCGGGCAGGGGCCGATCTGATCACTCAGCTGAAGGAGTCCGACGCCTTCCGCTGGTCGGATCAAGCGGGCGGCGACGCGATCGCTACCATCACCATCCCGGCCGGATTCTCGACCGCACTCGCCTCCGCCGAGGGACCCGCTCCCGTTCAGGCGCAGGTGCGGGTGGACTACGCCTCCACGCGCACCGACCGCGACGAGGCGACGCTCACCGCTGTGCTCGACGCAGCCAGTACCCGCACGTCGAGCACCGGCATCAAGGGCCTGCTCCAACGCACGGCGCGGGCCAGGGCCATGCTGCAGCAGGCTGTCCTGCCCGCCCAGATCCTGGCGACGGCCACCGGCTCTGCAGGCCAGCAGGGTCAGCAGCTCCTGGGCAGCGTCGATCAGTTCCTGCCGTTCCTGCAGACCGCCAGTGAGGGCGCCGACCAGCTGGTCAGCGCTGCGGGCAGCGTCTCGCGTCTGGTCGACGGCGCACGCCGGCCCACGGCGCAACTGGCCGCGCGGCTGAACCAGTTGGGTGTGACCATCGGCGATGTCACCCGCGGCGCCGCTCAGCTCGGCGGCATGCTCGAGCAGGTGCAGAACCTGCTCACCAGCAACGGCCTGGACGCTCGACCGGTGGCGCAGACCCGTTCGGATCTCGAGTTGGCGAGCTCGCAGCTCTCGTCCTTCACCACCCTCCTCGGCAGTGGTCCCGACACCGAGCTCGGCGACGCCGTGCAGAACGGATTCGACCAGTTGGCGTCGGTGTCGGACCAGCTCTCCACGGCGGGCTCGACGCTGCAGTCGGCAATCGGTCCCATCGCCGCGCAGGCGCCGGCGCTGCTCGGCGGGAGCAAGGATCAGATTCTCGGCGCAATCGATCAGTTGAAGAACGTCTCGGCGTCCCTGAACCAGCAGCTGAGCGCCGGTGTGGCGGCCATCCCGAACCCGCAGGGCAAGACGCAGGACGCGCTGGCGACGGTTCTCAGCGAACCGATCACGGTTGCGTACGCCGGCCCGCCGCAGTCCGACGGGTTCCTCGCCGCACTGACCTCGGCGCGCACGGTCGCGATCGTGTTCGGGGTGATCATCGTGATCCTGGCGGTGCTGCTCGCACTGCAGACTCGCGCGCGCCGAGCGAACTAGGACGGCCGTCGGACAACCCGTCGATTATCGACGCCGCCACACCCACAACTCGTCGGGCGCGGTAGCCGGCACACACCCGTGGGCGGCCACTTCCTCGTCGAGGTCGGCCCGGCCGATCAGGTGCGTCACCGACGAGTGTGAGGTCTCCTCGAGTACGCGCTCACCTTCCCGAATCGTGTAGGTCATGGTCCACTCGAGGGTGGTGCCGGACTCGGTCACAGGTCGGGCGGCCGAGGTGGTTTCGTACTGTCGACGGCCCAGTGTCCGGGTGGCCACCCGCGTCGGGCCGATTTTCGCAGGCCGTGAAGGCCACTGTGGGTCGAGCACCAGAACCGCGTCCGAACGCAGCATGGGCAGCCATCGGCTCCAGAGCGCTGCACGGTCGACAGCCGAGAAGTGCGGCAGCACGTGCAGCATCACCACCGCGTCGAGGGCCCCGACATCATCAGGAAGCGTGGCCCTGAGGCCGTCGGCGTCGAGGACGGTCACGGCGGACTCGTAAGGACCACCGACCAGACGAGTGACCAACCCGCATCGCATCGCCGACGACGGCTCGACCGCGAAGACCTCCGAACCCGCTCCCAGACAGTCGGCAATCGCAACGGTGAACGCACCGGTGCCGGAACCGATTTCGACCACGATCCCCCGGCTTGGAAGCACCTTCGCGAGAGCAGCCGATACCGATTCGACAGTCGCCCTGGGGAGGGTCAGCCCGTAGATCGGCGCGAGCGAGTCATAAGTGTCCGCGGGCGACGATAGATGTTCCACAGTTGCTACCGTATCGCACAGTTCGCTCAATTCGATTGTCCTTCAACAATTGTCGAGTACACATATGCGTAGCAATGGATACCGGCTGGGCCGGTCGACGGCTGGTTCCCACTGCGGTAGCGTCCTGTCCCCGACTCAGTCAACACAGCCGACGGGATCCCATGAACAGACGCGAATTCCTGACCGTGGCCTCAGCGGCTGCGGCCGCCCTCGGAGCGGCTGGTGCACTCACCGCGTGCGGCGGCGCCGCCGGCGGAGAGTTCTCCGATCGGCGTATCCGACTAGTGGCGCTGGGCAACCCGGCGGATGTACTCGATCCTGCGACCGCGTCGTCGACGGCGACCTACATCGCTCTGTATGCGGTGTACGAGCCGCTCGTCGCTGTTGTCGACGGGCGAAACGAGTTACAGCTCGCAGAGTCGATCGTTCCCGACGCCGAGGCCCTGGTCTGGACCATCACGATGACCGAAGCCCGGTTCTCCGACGGCAGTGCGGTGGGAGCGGCTGACGTCCTCGCGAGCCTCCGGCACTGTTCGTCGGGCCCGACGCTTGCGAGCTTCTTCACCGACATCGCACTCGATCGAAGTCGCGTAATCGACGATCGACGGCTCGAGCTGGCGCTGGTGCGACCGCGCGCCGACCTTGTCGAGTCGATTCTCCCGTCGGTGTCTCTGGTGATGAAGGACGGTGATCCCGCACGGGGGGTCGGCAGCGGATCGTTCCGTGCGACCGGAGGGTCCGGCACACAGGGCTGGGCTCTGGATCGAGTGGACTCAGCGCGCAGCCGCGCAACGGTCGGCGGGTTGGACATCGTGCCTCTGGCCTCGCCCGACGCCCGTGCGAACGCTCTGACCGACGGGCGCACCGACTTCTCGTACGATCTGAGCCCGACCGGAGCCCGCGCGCTGACCAGTCGACCGGGTGTTGAGATCAGTACCTCTCCCCTGATCGAATCCAAGGCTCTGGCCGTCATTCTGAACACGGCGGTCGCACCATTCGACAACGAGGAGATTCGCACTGCGGCCAAGCTCGTTGTCGACCGGGAAGCTCTGGTACAGAACGTCTTCCAGGGTTACGGGCAGGTGGGGAACGACCTTCTGGGGCTCGGATTCCCCGACTACCCTCGAGGCCTGCCGGATCCGCGCCGTGACGTCGAGCTCGCTCGGGCTCTGTTCGCTCGTGGCGGTGTCACCAACCTGACCCTCGTCGTCGCAGAGGTCACCGCGGGGATCAGCGCGGCGGCGGAGTTGATGGTGTCGCAGTTCGCGGAGGCGGGAGTTGCACTGACCCTGGACACCCGCGATCCGTCGAACTTCTACGCGAACATGTCCGAGCTGGCGACTCTGCCTATGTTCACCTCGTACTACGTCAATCGATCGACGTCGTCGGCGTTACCATTCATGACGGGATCGTCAGGGTTCTTCAACCTCAGCCGTTTCGGGAACGCGGATTACGACCGAGCGCTCCAACAGATCTCTGTGGAGGTGGATCCCGGAATCCGACAGTCCCGTCTCGACGAGGTCGCTGCGACGGCGCGGGCTCGTGGTGGCGATCTCATCTGGGGTTTCCAACAGGTGATCATGGGTCGAACGAACGGTCTTCACGGCGTCGAGGTGCTCCAGTCGTCGCCGCGGTTCGCGCGAGCTGCGTTCGCCTGACATGGCCAGGAAACACTGCTGGTCGGTGCTCGCGCGCACCAGCGTCACACTCGTGCTCGCCGTCCCACTGGTCTACTGGTCGGTGGCATCGCTGAGAGGCGACGCAGCGACACAATCGTTGTCGACCACATCAGCGACTGTTCTGGACGAGCGCCGGGCGGCACTCGGCCTCGACCGGCCGATCGTGGAACGGTTCGGACACTGGCTGGCTGGACTCGTCACTGGAAACCCGGGCACCACTGTCGACACCGGCATTCCTGTGGCCACCTTGATGGCGAAACCGTTGGTCAACTCGCTCGTTCTCGCGGCGACTGCGCTGATACCCGCAGCACTGCTGGGCGTTGTCGCTGCGGTCATCGTCGGCACACGCCCTGGCGGCAAGCCCGATCGAGCAGTGTCGACGGTCGCATCCGTAGTTCTTGCGATCCCTGAATTCGTGACCGCGACCGTGCTCATCGTCGTTCTCTCCCTGTGGGCACGAGTGCTTCCCGCCGTCTCGACTGTGGGACCCGGCCTGTCGCCCTGGGACAGACCTGCGTCGATGGTTATCCCTGCAGCGACGCTGGCCGTGGTGGCGGGATCGCTCGTGGTTCGTCTGGGGCGCGTCGTGATTGCCGATCAATCGGGGCGCCCGCATGTCGAGGCGGCACGTCTGGCAGGTCTGCCCGCACGCGTGGTCATCCTTCGGCATCTGCTTCCAGGTGCAGTGGCGCCGTTGGCTCAGGTTTTCGCCTCGCTGATCCCGTTCGCCGTCGCGGGTGCCGTGGTCGTGGAGAACGTCACCGGATACCCGGGCGTCGGCACGGTCCTCACGTCTCGGCTGGCCGCGCGCGATGTCGACGCCACGAGCACCATCACGATGGTCCTCGCCGTCATCACCGCTGCGGGATTCGTGGCGACCGACCTGCTGGCGGGTCGTACGGGCGAGACCAACGTCGGCCGTCGAAGATGAGGTGGGGAGCCAGCCGACGGCGCCCGGCGGTGCGATGGAGCACGACTGTGTGGGTGATCGCGGTGTCAGTGGCGATCGCCGGCGGGCCGCTGGCCACGCTCGCGGGCCTGGCGGGCCCGGATGTGGTCGTGGGAATCCCATTCGGTCCGTCGCCGCGCGCCCCGCTGGGAACCGATTACCTCGGCCGCGACGTGCTCAGCCGCCTCGCCCACGGTGGTTCTGCGCTGGTGCTGGTATCCGCGGCAGCGGCCGTGACGGCCGAGGTGATGGGTGCGGCTGTCGCCCTGTCGCTCTCGTCGTCGAAGACGATCGGGCGATGGGCGGCGCCGGTCGCCCGGGCGACCCTCGACGTCTGTCTGATCGTGCCCCCGACGATCCTGGTGCTGGTGCTCGCGTCGGGCCTGTCGCCCGGGGCGGCGGGGCTGATCGTTCTGATCGCGTTCACCGCCGTCCCCTTCACGTCGCGATACCTCGGAGGCGTAGCGTCATCGGTCGCTTCGCGTGCTCACGTCGAGGTCGCGCGTGCTGCCGGCGACCGACCAGTCGAGCTGGCGCTGTTGGAGATAGCCCCCAATCTCCTCAGGCCCATGATGACCGATCTTGCGCTTCGCTTCATGGGCGCGGTGCAGCTGATTGCTGCGGTCTCGTTCCTCGGCGCATTCACCGGCGAGGGGAACGCCGGCTGGGCTGTCAGCATTCAGCGCAACATCTCGGGAATCATGCTGAACCCGTGGGCTGCGGTCGCTCCCGCCCTCATGATCGCCGCACTCACGGTGCCGCTGGGACTCCTCGCCGACAGGTGGGGGGATAACCGACGATGACGGTTGCGGTCCGGGTGCACGATCTGGCAATTCACACCGCCGAGTCCGATCGCGTGGCGAAGCGGCCCGTGGTCTCGGAACTCTCGTTCACCATCCTCGCCGGGCACACCACAGCGCTGGTCGGCGCCTCAGGGTCGGGCAAGACCACCGCTGCCCTCGCCATGATCGGCCACGTTCGACCCGGCCTGACCCTGACATCGGGTTCGGTGACGGTGCGTTCGGAGTCGACGCCTTCCGTACCCGGACACGAGGTGCCGGTGATCGACGACGGGGTGCTCGCCTCGCCGTCGCTGCTGCGCCACCTTCGTCGCCGGGTAGTTGGCTACGTCGGCCAGGACCCGGGTGCGGCACTGTCGCCGTCGCTCTCGATCCGAACTCTGGTCACCGAGCTCGGCAGTGGGGCCCCGAGGGAGCGGGTGACCAGAGCTCGGGAGCTGTGTCGAGCGCTGGGGCTTGCTTACGACGACTCGTTTCTCGGGCGGCGCCCCCATCAGCTGTCCGGAGGCCAGCGCCGTCGTGTTGCGCTGGCCCGCACGCTCGCAGCCGAACCGTCGGTACTGATCGTCGATGAGCCCACGGCGGGCCTCGACTCCGCGTCCGCCGAACAGGTGCTCACCGAGATGGACCGCCTACGGCGGCTGATCGGACTCACCCTGATTCTCGTGTCCCACGACCAGCACGTGATCTCACGGGCCGATTCAGTACTGGACATCGGCCCGCCCACACACCGGAGAGCAGTGACCGCCGGACCAGTGCGACGGGCGACGGCGGGCAACGGGTCACCGTCGGCACCCGCACTGGAGATCCGCGATCTGCTCGCCTCCCATCCGGGCTCTCCGAAACCGGTATGCGCGGCCGTCACGGCATGTATCGGCGAAGGGTCGGCCCTAGCGCTGACGGGACCGTCAGGCTCGGGCAAGTCCACGATCGCACGGGCAATCACAGGACTACACCGACCCGATTCGGGTTCGGTGCTTCTGAACTCACAGCCTCTGGCTGCGACTGTCGACCGCCGCAGCCGCGCCCAGGCGTGTGCGATAGCGCTCATCCCGCAGGATCCGGCCACCTCCCTGAACCCCGCTGTCACCATAGGGTTCACCCTGCGTCGGGCCGGGCGCCGCCGAGGCAGATCCCTCTCACCCGAGGAATGGCTGCAGACGGTCGACCTCGATCCGACCCTCGCCGGGCGTCGACCCGACTCACTGTCCGGCGGCGAGCGACAGAGGGTGGCGATCGCCCGCGCCCTGGCCGCTCACCCGTCGGTGCTGATCTGCGACGAGGTGACCTCGGCTCTCGACGACGCGGCGCGTGATCACATAGTGGAACTGCTCGGCCGCCTCCAGCACGACCGCGGTGTCGCGCTTCTGGTGATCAGCCACGACCCGGTGGTGACATCGCTGTGCGATGCTCGGCTCGAGCTCGGTCCGAGTGAGGCCACACCTCTCAGCTCAGGTAGGGGCGAGTGAAGTCGTTGACGAAGATGCCCTCCGGGTCGAACGTCCTTGCCAGGCGAGCACTGTCGTCGAATTTCGGGTAGCGAGAGCGCACCACGTCCGGCGAGGCGGTGAACACCTTGCCCCAGTGCGGACGGGCACCGAGTGGCAGGAGACGGTCCTCGATCATCGGGAGAACCCGCGCGACGGCGGCCGTGTCGAGTGTCCAGGTGAAGTGCAGGCCGAGCGTGACGCGCTGATGAGCCGGGCTGAGCCAGAGATCGTCCGCGGCGATGGTGCGCAATTCCGCGACCAGCAGCAGATCCTTCATGTGCGGACCGAGAGCCTGCAGCTCGCTCAGCGCGGTCGACACCTGATCGCGCCCGATCAGGTACTCGCTCTGAATCTCCTGCCCCGCCGAGGGTGTGTGGTCGAGCCGGAAGTGGGGCAGCCGGTCCAGCCAGGGGCCGGGTTTGTCGAGCTGTGCGGTTGCGGCGGCAGGATCCTCACCGAGAACCGGATGACGCGCACCGTCCGCGCGGTGCCCACCGAGCAGCGAGTGCGGCGGAACTGTGTCGATTCCCGGTCGGTACTTCAGCCACACGGTATCGGTGTACTCGCGTCCCCAGCGGTGGAAGACGCTCACGCTGTGGGCACCGGCGAAGACGTCGTCGATGCTCTCGGTGAGCTGGTCGAACGCGATGCCGTCGTAGACGACCTGCGCGATCGAGTAGGTCGGCTCGACCGCCAGCGTCACGTCGACGACGATCCCGAGACTGCCCAGCGCGACCACCGCCCCGGCGAACTCGGACCCGCAACCGGGGCCGCTGCCCGCGGTCGACAGTTCGACGAGGTCACCGGACGCCGTCAGAACGGTCAGCCCACGCACCGACGTGGCCAGGATGCCCAGTCGATCGCCCGAGCCGTGGGTCCCGGTGGAGCAGGCACCGGCCACGCTGATGTGCGGTAGTGAGCCCAGATTGGCCAGCGCACAGCCGTTCTCGTCGAGCCACCGGCCCACCTGGCCGTAGTTGAGGCCACCGGAGACCCGGGCGAGCATTCGATCGGAATCGAGCTCGCGAACCACCGGCAGCGCCGCCGTGGACACCTGCACACCCGCGGTGTCGGCGATGGGGTTGAAGGAGTGCATCGACCCGACCGCCCGCAGCTGTCCGGGCCCGGCCGCGCCGACCACCGTGCGGAGTTCGTCGATCGTGGTCGGCAGCACCCGCTCGCGAGCGGTGAAGGTGTGGTTGCCGCCCCATGTGGAGCCGGCAGGTTCGCGGCGTAGGAGGCCGCTGACGGCAGGCGAGGTCATTGCGTCGACGCTACCTCGCCGCGCGAACCGGCGGCCGGTTGCGGCGGTCGCACCCCCGGGCCAAGCTGTTGCGATGAACCTGTCGGACAGCTGGGTTACCCGGCAGCCGTCGACGGCACGCGTGGGCGCTGCCGAGGCTGTTCTGGCCGACCTGCGTTCGGCCATCGAGTCGGGCGATCTGGAAGTGGGCTCGAGATTGCCCGCCGAGGCCGCCCTCGCCGCCCGATTCGGGGTGAGCCGGTCGGTGATCCGTGAGGCCCTGCGGTCGACCACCACGCTGGGACTGACCGAGACCCACACGGGCAAGGGGACATTCGTGGTGTCGTCGACCGTGGTCGCCGACCCACGATTCGGTTCGCACTCGGTGTCGTCGCTGCGCGAAGCGCGTCCACACATCGAAGTTCCCGCGGCCACACTGGCCGCCGAGCGCCGGACCGCCGACCAGGCCGCGGAGTTGCGGTCGCTGGTGACCACCATGACCAGGGTGTTCGATCCGCACCGGTGGGTGCTGCTGGACGCCGAGTTCCATCTACTCATCGCGCGGTGCAGCGGCAACGACGTCTTCACCGCTGTCATCGGGTCCATTCGCGACGCCCTGTCGCAGCAGTCGGAAATGGTGAACCTGCTGCCCGATCGACGCACGCGCTCGAACGTCGAGCACGCCGCGATCGTTGCGGCCATCGAATCCGGTGACGGCGACGCCGCCGGCGCGGCCATGCGCGCTCATCTGGACCAGGTGCAGGATGCCATCGGGGAACTGCGCGGGCACTGACCTCGTGCCCGCCTTCACCATACCCCCTAGGGGTATGGTGGCGGATGAGGAGGACACCATGACCACCCACACCATCACCGTCGCGGGGATGACCTGCCAGCACTGCGTAACCTCGGTCACCGAGGAACTCACCGCGCTCCCCGGCGTCACCGACGTTCACGTCGATCTCGACTCCGGGGCCGTCGCGATCACCAGTACCGGCCCGCTCGACCCGGCCGCGCTGGCAGGCGCCGTCGATGAAGCCGGGTATCGAATCGCCACACCGTGAGCACGCTCGAGCTGTCGATCGAGGGCATGACCTGCGCGTCGTGCGCCAACCGGATCGAGCGCAAGCTCAACAAGCTCGACGGTGTGCACGCGTCGGTCAACTACGCCACCGAGGTGGCCACCGTGGAGACGGGCACAGCATCGACAGCCGACATCGTGGCCGCCGTCGAGCAGGCCGGCTATGCCGCGCACACCACCGCGTCGGACACCGACGCGGCCGCACATCTGCGACGGCGAGCGGTGGTCACCGCCGCCCTCTCCCTCCCGGTGATCGCGACGGCGATGGTTCCGGCGTGGCAGTTCGACGGGTGGCAGTGGGTCGGGCTCGCGCTCACCACCCCGGTATTCCTCTGGGGTGCTTGGCCTTTCCACCGCGCGGCGTGGACCAACCTGCGCCACGGTGTCGCCACCATGGACAGCCTCGTGTCGATCGGGACGCTCGCCGCATTCGGCTGGTCGCTCTACGCCCTGTTCTTCGGTACTGCGGGGGCGATCGGCATGCGTCACGACTTCGAGTTCGGGGTCGCGCACGCCACCGGCTCGACGTACTTCGAGGCCGTGGCCGGCATCGTGACGTTCGTCCTCGTGGGCCGTTACATCGAGGCCAGGGCCAAGCGCGACGCGGGAGCCTCGCTCCGCGCGCTGTCCGCCCTCGCCGTCTCCGAGGTCACGGTGATCCGCGACGGCGCGCAGACCGTCGTTCCCATCGGCGCCCTGCGGGTGGGAGACACTTTTCTCACTCGGCCGGGTGAACGAATCGCCACCGACGGGCAGGTGATCCGCGGGTCGAGCGCCGTGGACGTCTCGATGATCACCGGCGAGTCCGTACCGGCCGAGGTGGGCCCCGGCGATCAGGTCACCGGCTCGTCGGTGGTGATCGACGGCCATCTCACGGTGCGGGCCGGCGCCGTGGGCGCGGACACCGCCCTGGCCTGGATCACCCGTCGAGTCCACCAGGCCCAGTCCGGCAAGGCCGCCGCCCAGAAGCTTGCAGACCGCATCGCCGGGGTGTTCGTCCCGGTGGTCCTGCTGCTGTCGGTGGGCACCTTCGCCGCGTGGCTGCTGCTCGGAGGTTCCGCGTCGTCCGCCGCCATCGCTGCGGTGGCGGTGCTCATCATCGCGTGCCCGTGTGCGCTGGGCCTGGCCACTCCGACCGCTCTGCTGGTGGGCACCGGACGGGGCGCGGAACTGGGGATCCTCATCACCGGTCCGCAGGTGCTCGAGTCCGCCCGCCGCATCGACACCGTGATTCTGGACAAGACGGGCACCATCACCACTGGTCGAATGACGTTGCTGGAGAACGTGGGACCCGAACCGGACGAGGTGCTGCGCCTCGCCGCTGCGGTGGAGCAGCGGTCGGAGCACCCCATCGCCCGAGCGGTAGTCGCCGCGGCACACGAGCGGCTCGTCGTGGTACCGGACGTGGAGCAGTTCCGCGCTCTCCCCGGCCTCGGTGCAGTGGGGACGGTCGACGGCGTCGAGGTGATGGTCGCTCGCGTGGATGCGGCGCCGGTTCCGAACGCGTACGCGCGGGCGGTGACCTCGGCCGCCGAGAGCGGACGAACGGCGGTCGCGGTGTCGTTCGGTGGCCGGGTTCGCGGAATCCTCGTCGTGGCGGACACCGTTCGGGACACGTCGGCCCACGCCGTCGCAGGGTTGCGGGACCTCGGCCTCGAGGTCGTGATGCTCACCGGCGACACCGAGGTCGCGGCGCGCACCGTCGGCCGACAGGTGGGTATCGACACGGTCATCGGCGGCGTCAGTCCCGAGGGCAAGGTTGCCGCGGTGACTAATCTGCGCGCGCAGGGGCGACGTGTGGCGATGGCGGGCGACGGCATCAACGATGCGGCGGCGCTGGCAGTGGCAGACCTGGGGATCGCTCTCGGCTCGGGCACCTCGGTGGCGATGGCGGCGTCGGACATCACGGTGATGCGCGGCGACCTCATCGGCGTGGTCGACGCGATCCGCCTGTCCCGCAGAACATTACGGACCATCGAGTCGAATCTGTTCTGGGCATTCGCCTACAACGTGGCCGCCATCCCGGTGGCAGCGGTCGGGCTGCTCACCCCCATGTTGGCGGGAGCTGCCATGGCGCTGTCGTCGGTGTTCGTGGTCCTCAACAGTCTTCGTCTGCGCCGATTCCGGGCGTAGCCGAGCGCCGAAGGATCCACGCAGGACTTTCGATTCTTACAGTACGGGCGTACGGTAATGAGGATTCGAAAGGACCTGCCCATGTGGAACCCGACCGACTACCTCACCTACGCCGACGAGCGCACCCGCCCGTTCGTCGAGCTCACCGCCCGAATTCGCGCCGCCGATCCCCGGCGCGTCGTCGATCTCGGCTGCGGGCCCGGCAACGCCACCGCGACGTTGGCCCAGCGCTGGCCGCGCGCGGTACTCGAGGCGTCGGACTCGTCCCCCGAGATGGTTGCGGCCGCGCGCGCGGCCGGCGTGCCCGCCACCCTCCTCGACCTGCGGGACTGGGTTCCGTCGGCCGATACCGACGTCGTGATCTCCAACGCCACCCTGCAGTGGGTCGACGACCATCGGGACGTGCTGCGACGATGGCCGTCCCAGCTGCCGTCGGGCGCGGAGATCGCCGTGCAGATGCCCGGCAACTTCGATGCGCCCTCCCATCGGATCATCCGTGCGCTCGCCGAGTCGGCGCCGTGGCGCGCGCGACTGGACGGCGTGAGACTGCGCGGCCCGGAGGCAGTCGATGATCCGGCCGCCTACGCGGACCTGCTCGCAGCGCAGGGCTGCACCGTCGACGCGTGGGAGAGCACGTACGTGCAGGTGCTCAGCGGCGACGATCCCGTGCTCGACTGGGTGTCGGGAACCGCTCTGACACCGGTGTTCGACGTCCTCGACCCCGCCGGTCGCGAAGAGTTCCGCCAGGACCTGAGGCCGCTGCTGGACGCCGCCTACCCGCGCCGGTCCGACGGGACGACGTTCTTCGAATTCCGCCGCGTCTTCGCCATCGCACGGGTGCGGTGAAACCCCGCACGGGTGCAGTGAACAGGGCTCGGTGACGGGGGGCGCCCGCAGTGACAGGATCGAAGGATGAGTACCGAATCGCGTTTCCCCGTCCTCGACCTGACCCCCGACCAACTGCTCACCACCACGCGCACGGTGCGCAAGCGTCTCGACCTCACGCGCGAGGTCCCGCTCGAGTTGGTCACCGAATGCATAGAGGTGGCACTGCAGGCACCCTCGGGATCGAACGCTCAGGGCTGGCATTGGGTCGTGGTCACCGACGCCGACAAGCGAGCGCGGATCGGCGAGATCTACGCGCAGTGCTTCGCCGAATACCGCACGTCGAGCTACGCCGCGGCGAACCTCCACGCCGACGACCCGGAGCGGGCCGCCGTGCAGACCCGCGTGGGTGACAGCGCCGACTGGCTGGCCGAGAACTTCGCCCGCGTGCCCGTGATGGTGATCGCCTGCATAGCCGGGCCGAAGCAACTCCCCGCCGGCAACCAGGCGAGCATCTGGGGCTCGCTGCTGCCGGCGGTGTGGAGCTACGCGCTCGCTGCTCGTGCGCGCGGGCTCGGTACCGCATGGACCACCGTGCACACCATGCGCGAGCAAGAGGTGGCCGACCTGCTGGGCATTCCCGAGGGCATCCACCAGGGTGCGCTGATCCCCACGGCGTACTTCACCGGTGAGACCTTCAAGCCGGCCCGCCGGGCACCGCTGGAGACTGTGCTGCACGTCGACCGGTGGTGAGCGCTGCGGTGGATATCGACCGCTGGCGCTCGCGACTGCCCGTCCGACGCGGTGACGGCGAAATCGTCGGATGGACAATCGGTTACGAGAACATCGTTGATGTGGTCAACCCTGTCGGGCATGTGCTCGCCCGCGATGTGGACGTGGTCGATGCCACCGCGGTGGCCCGTGCTCGCGGACTCGCGTCGTTGGCGGAGAACTACTGGGCGCTCGCGCCCTCGAGTCTGGAGTCGGGCACCGACCTGCGCCGGCCTCGGCCCGACTGGCGTTGGCGCCGAATGACGATGACGCAGCTCGACGACACGAGAGTGTGGGTGCGACCGGCCTATCCGGGATACGCCGAGCGCCTGGTGGAGGTGGCGGTGCCCCTGCCCGCGGACGATGTCCTGGTACCTCACCCGGCGGAACCGGCCGAGTAGTGCGGGCAGGGGCACCCTTGCTCACCCGGTCGAGGACGTCGCGTCGACACGCGTTCGCGTGCGCACCCCGAGCAGGGCGTCGACCACGAGGAACGCCACGAGGGTGATGCCGAGCAGCGGCGCGAACCACCCCACGACGACGGCGCCGACAACCAACGCGAGCAACGTCACCGGCTGGATCCGCCGCCACGTGCCGCGGGCCGGCGGCCGAGGCCAGTCCGACGATCCGGCGCGGGTGGGCCGCCGCTTCCACCACATCATGTATCCCCGAACGATCACCACGACCAGTCCGAGAGCCACTGCTGCCAAGGCGATCTGACTGACCAACCCGAACAGCACACCCATGTGCAGCTGGATTCCCCACGCCGTGAGTTTCGCGGCGATCGGCCAGTCGGCGAACCACGTGACATCGGTGACCTTCTGGTTGACCCCGTCGATGGCGACGGTGTTGTTCGACATCACCCACGGCGCACGCGTCTGAGCGACGGTGAAGGCGGTGGTGGCCTTCGACGGGATGCTGACCTCCACCTTGCCTTCGATACCCGCCGAACGGGCAACTGCCAGAACGGAATCGATGCGCTCGACATTTGCGTCGAGCAGCTGTGGACCGGCGTCGGTCGAGCCCGCCTCGATTTTCCTGTCCACGCTCGGGGTGGTCCAGCTCAGCGAGGTGCGCAGATCGGAGATGTTCTCTCCGGCGTACGTCGACCAGGTCAGGCCGGTGGCAGAGAGGAACACCAGCGCCGCGGTGATCCAGATACCGGTGACCCCGTGCCAGCCCAGGCTTCGCGTCCGCCCACTCGAGGCGCGATCCATCGTGAGCAACCGGGCGCTGGCGACCGTTCGGTAGCGGCGCACCCAGAGGTAGAGCCCACCGAGGGCCACTACCCACAGCCACGATGCGGCCAGCTCGCTGTAGAGCCGGCCGGGCTCACCGAGGTGCAGGTTCCGGTGCAGCTGGGAGATCCAGGTGCGTACCGGAAGCGCCTCGCTGCTGCCGTAGGCCACCAGCTCGCCCTTCGGGGTCGCGGTGACGGGATCGACGAACACAGCTCGTCGTTCGGACTCGCCGAGGGTGGGGTCGGCGAAGAAGACGCGGGTGGTCTCACCGCCGTCGACCGCGGGGCGCACTGCGGTGACGGTCAACTCGGGCAGGGTGGCGCGGGCAGCGCGGACCTGGTCGGCGACCGGGCGGGCCGGACCGGTGGAATCGGTGGTGAGCACGTCGGAGTAGACGAACTTCTCGATGGTGGGTGCGACGGCGTAGAGGCCGCCGCTGATGGCCGCGATCAGGATGAAGGGGGCCACCAGCAGTCCGGCGTAGAAGTGCAGCCGGTACATCAGGGGACGGGCGGTGCGGGGCGCGGAGTCGGGAATGCTCTCCGACACAGCCCTTTCGAGCTCTGGTGTGGACATGACGAAACCTCGATGGAGTTCTTCCCGCATGGCGACATGGCCGTGCGCGCGGATGGATGACTGGGTGCGGTGAGGTCAGACCGCACGCGGTGGGCCGCGCGTTCCCGCGGCGGCGAGGTGGAGCAGGCGCGGGCTCAGCGTGACCGCTGACGCGGGGCGCGGACGCCACACGCGCGTGCGAACCGGCCCGGCGATGAGCACCACCACGGTGCGGATCACGGCCAGCGCGCGCAAGCAGGCCCGTTCCGAGGCCATCACCAGTGCCGTGCAGACGACGGCGGCAACGGCGTGTGAGGCGAGCATGTGCGGAGTGAGGTGGTGGTGCCACGGCATCGCGGAACCGACCGTCAGTGCGCCATGGGCGATGACCTGAGCGCTCGCGAGCGCCACCAGCAGGGCGATCGCAGAGCGAGCCGCCGAGCGTGGTTCGGTGGTGCGACCCCTGGTCGCGCAGAGGGTGCCCACTGCAGTGCACCCGAGAAGCAACAGAACCAGCGAGGATTCGCTTACTCCGCCACCACCGATACCGTGGGCCGCGACGGCGACCGCTCCGGACAGTGCGCCGACAGCCCCGCCGCGCAGGTGCGCGAGCAGGTCGCCGCGGGAGTTCACAGGCGAACCCTAACGCGTCGAGGGGAAATGTCCGATTCGCCGAACATTGCATACCCCCTGGGGTATGTGGCACACTGGGGTCATGATTCTCGAGCAGTACTACATCGAGTGCCTGTCCCACGCGTCGTATCTCATCGGTGACGAGAGCACCGGTCGGGCTGTCGTGGTCGACCCTCGGCGCGACGTGGCCGAGTACCTGACCGAGGCGTCGGCCCGCGGACTCACGATCGAAGGAGTGGTCAACACCCACTTCCACGCGGACTTCGTCTCCGGCCACCTCGAGCTCGCCGAGGCCACCGGGGCATGGATCGGGTACGGAGCCGCCGCCGTCACCGAATACCCGATTCGACGCTTGAGCGCGGGCGAGCGGCTGAGCCTCGGCACGGTCGAGATCGAGATCCTGGAGACCCCCGGCCACACCTGGGAGTCCATCAGCCTGCTGGTACGCGAGCGTCCCGGCGCCGTGCCCGCCGCAGTCCTCACCGGCGACTCGCTGTTCATCGGAGACGTCGGCCGTCCCGACCTGGCGAACCTCGGAGACGGGTCGACCGCAGACCTGGCTCGCGCGATGCATCGAACCCTGCACGAGGTACTGCTGACCCTCCCCGACGAGGTGGTCGTCATGCCCGCACACGGCGCCGGGTCGTCCTGCGGGAAGAATCTGTCCACCGAGCTCACCAGCACCATCGGCGAGCAGCGACGCACAAACCCGTCGGCCCAACCGATGAGTGCCGAGGACTTCGTTGCGCTGGTCACCGACCGGCAACCGGCGGCACCGGCATACTTCTCCGACGCGGTGGCCCGGAACAGGTCGCAGCGTGCGACGTACCGCGCGGATCGACCGACGCCCGCCCTCACGCCGCTGCAGATTCTCGCGGAGATGGCCGACGGTGCCGTGGTCCTCGACACCCGGTGCCCGGAAGACTTCGCCGCCGGGCACCTCATCGGTTCCATCAACGTGGGGTTCGACGGCCGGTTCGCCGAGACCGGCGGTATGGTCGCCGCAGTCGACGATCGGATCGTGGTGCTCACCGATCCCGGGGACGAACAGGACGCCGCGATGCGACTGGCCCGAATCGGCTACGACAACGTGGTCGGCTACCTCACGATCGGCGGACAGTTCCCCGCCGAACTGGCCGATCGGGTGGTCGCTGCCCCGCGCACCAGCGTCGAATCGCTGCGCGCGCGCCTGGACAGGGTGACGGTGATCGACATCCGGAACCCCGGCGAACTCGATGTCGGGGAGATCCCGGGCTCGATGAAACTTCCTCTCGCACAGCTGCGTACGCACCTGGACGCGATACCCACCGACCGCCCGATCGTGGTGCACTGCGCGGGCGGATGGCGCTCGTCGGTCGCGGCCTCACTCCTGCGCGCCAAAGGCTTCACCGACGTCAGTGATCTGGACGGCGGCTTCGCCGCCTGGATGACCACACCCTGAGATGGAAGGATCCTCATCATGTGCTACCCAGTTCCCTGCCCCACCTGCAACAAGACGACCTGGGACGGCTGCGGTCAGCATGCCGAGCAGGTCATGGCCTCGATTCCCCCCGCCGGCAGATGCACCTGCGGTGAGTCGACGGCCAGGTGATCGTCACCGGCGCCTTCTTCGCCGAGTACGCGCGCGTGAGCAACGACATGGTCGATGTGATCGGCGGCGTATGGGACACCTGCACGGTGTCCGCATCCGAACCGGTGCTGCAGTGTCACCTGGTGGCCCTTCTCCAGTGTGGACCCGACGACCTCGACCGTGACGCCGAGGCGGTGCTGGAGGTGATGGACCCGACCGGTCGGCGGGTGGTCCATCAGCGCGGACTGCCCGTGCCCGGCGTCGGGCTCACCGGGGAGAACCGCGTGTGGGTGCTGCCGATGCAGATGCAGTGCACGTCGGCGGGCCGGCACAGCTTCATTCTCGATGTCGACGGTTCGCAGATCAGCGTGCCGCTGACGATTCGCTTCGCCTGATATACCCAGCGGGGTATTGTGACGTTCGTGGATCCGGACCACACACTCTCGGAAGGACACACCATGGTCGGCGACGACGACAGCATTGCCCTTGTTCTCAACCGCCTCAGGCGCGCCCACGGACAGCTCGCCGGGGTGATCTCCATGATCGAGCAGGGCCGCGAGTGCAAGGACGTGGTGACCCAGCTCGCCGCAGTCTCCCGCGCCCTCGACCGTGCTGGATTCAAGATCGTTGCCACGGGCCTGCGTGAGTGCCTGGCCGGCGACACCGACAGCGGCAAGCAACCGATGACCGAGGCCGAGCTCGAGAAGCTCTTCCTCGCCCTCGCCTGAAAGGCACGCGACATGCAGATCGCCCTCTCGACCACCCTCACCACCGATTTCGACGACGCCGTCGCTCGCACCCGAGACGCACTGGCACAGCAGGGTTTCGGTGTCCTCACCGAGATCGACATGCAGGCAACCATGAAGGCCAAGCTCGGGGAGGAGATGGAGCAGTACCTGATCCTGGGCGCCTGTAATCCCCCACTCGCACACCGCGCCGTGGGTGTCGACCGCCAGATCGGGCTCCTGCTGCCCTGCAACGTGGTGGTGCGCGCGGACGCATCGGCACCCGGCTCGGTGATCGTCGACGCGATGAACCCCGCCATCATGGTCGCCGTCACCGATTCCCCCGAACTGGCCGACGTCGCCGCCGACGCGACCACGCGACTGCAGGCGGCCATCGAAGCTCTCGCCACCCAGAACTGACGAGCGCGCAGCCCACGTGGTCATCGCACTCGCCCTGGCTTTCGGTATCGCCATCGGCGTCCTGCTCGGCCTTCTCGGCGGCGGTGGTTCGATCCTCGCCGTCCCAGCCCTGGTGTACGGGCTGGGCCTCGAGTTCACCGAGGCAGTTCCGGTGTCGCTGATCGTGGTAGCCGCCGCGTCCGCCGTCGGCGCGGTACCCAGGATCCGTGCGGGACGCGTGCAGTGGCGCCTCGCGGCCATCTTCTCCATAGTCGGGATCCCCGCAACGTTCCTCGGGGCGATGGTCGGTCGGGCGCTCCCGCATCCGGTGTTGATGATCGGGTTCGCCGCCGTCATGATCGCTGCCGGTGCACGCATGCTCACCGAGCGTGGTGACGTCGGAACAGCCTGCGCAACAGCGCAAGCGGGCGTGAACTGGCGGCGCTGCGTACCGCGCTCGGTTGCCGCAGGACTTTTCGTCGGTGTCCTCACCGGACTGTTCGGGGTCGGCGGCGGCTTCCTGATCGTGCCCGCCCTGGTACTCATGCTCGGCATCGAGATGCCTGTCGCGGTGGGTACGTCATTGGTGATCATCGTCGTCAACTCCGTGACCGGCCTCGCTTCGCACCTCGGCGGTGGCATCGACTGGTCGATAACCCTCGCCTTCGCGGGCGCGGCGATCGTGGCCTCGTTGCTCGCGGGACGTCTCGGGGCGAATATCGACACCGGACGCCTGCAGCGATGGTTCGCAGTGTTGGTCTTCGCGGTCGCTCTCTATGTGATCGTGGCAACCGCGGCCGGACTGTGACGCGCCCGCGAGGTCACCGCCCCGACCAGAGTTAGCCGCCGACCTTCAGCCGACCGCGGGACTCTCGGCGTCCCGGGCGCGGACCAGCTCGTCCACCGCCTCGTACGAGCGACGGATCATGCGGCCGTAGTCGTCGTCACCGAGTTGATCCAGGCGGTCGCGGGCGTGCGCGAGCTGCTCGGCCGACGTCTCGAACGAACCGAGGCGTCGGAGGTTGTCCGCCAAGTTCAGGTGCAGCGACGGGTAGAAGGCGGCCACCTGCATCCCGGCGTGGTGGTCGTCCGCACGATCCTGCGTCACCGCGTCGGCGGCGTCGAGCGCACGCACGTCCCAGATCAGTGCCTGCGCCGGGTCCGCCGGGTACAGGTAGTGCGCCACGGAGCATCGGTGCAGCCCGTCGCCGGTCACGCCGATCTCATCCCACAGCGCGTGCAGCAGACGACGGGCGGACTCGACGTCGCCGTTGCGCCCGGCTGTCACCGCTTCGGCCATGGCCTCCATGATCGGGTCGGTCACCGATGGTCCTCTCGTCGATTCGTTGTGCGGTCACCACGCCCGAGTGCCGACCGCGGATCCTCGTTCACGGAGCCTTCTCGCGGGAGGCGCACACCGAAGAAGCGGCTGAGGGGACTGCCCGCGAACTCGCCGTACGGCTCGACCCTGTCGTAGCCCCTGGCCTCGTACAGCGCGATGGCCTCGGGCTGGCGGGTGCCGGTCTCGAGGACGATCTCGGCGATGCCGCACTCGGCAGCCCGCCGCTCGAGGGCGTCGAGCAGCATGGCGGCGATCCCACGACGACGCCCGGTCGCGGCCACATAGAGCCGCTTGATCTCACCGCGCCCATCCGACAGACGATGCAGCGCAACACATCCCGTGGGTTCGTCGTCCATCGTGGCCACCCAGTACTCGGAATTGGGTACGGCCGGTTCCGGGTCGTAGTCGGGGTAGCGGCCCCGCAGTTCGGCGACGGCGTCCACGAGGAGAGCCGCCAGCACCGGATCGTGCGGGTCGGCGACCGCGCGCACGTGCACACTGCTCACACGGTCACGTTACCGAGACCGCGGGCACCCCGCGCAGCCGCACGCACCACCAATCGCAGGTGCGCCGAGCAATTCCGAGTGCGCTCGGGTTCAGCCGGCCCGCAACCGTACGGGCTCGCGTCGAGCCGCCACCAAATCGCCGCGCGGTGCGTCCGCGAAGTCGAGTGTCTCGCTCATCGCGTCGACCTCCACGTCCCGCTCGCGGGAGCGCTGCACGAAGCTGGAGGCGAACTCGGCCTCGCTCGCCCAGCGCCCGGTGATGATGCGCTCGCGATGGCACTCAACGCCCTCGAGCACCGCGGTGGCGACGGACGGGAGCTCGGTGCCGGTCAGGCTCGGGAACACGGTGTGTACCGACACACCGCTTCCCTCGAGTTCAGCGGCCACGGATTCACCGAATCCACGGACCGCAAATTTCGCTGCGCTGTAGTCCGAGTGGTTCGCCGTGCCCACCAGGCCGTGGATGCTGGCGACGTTCACGATGACGCCGCGTCCGACCGCGAGCATCTGCGGCAAGTACGCCTGGGTTCCGTGAACGACGCTCATGACGTTCTTCCGGAACAGGCGTTCGTAGGACGCCGGATCCACCTCCCACACGGGCGCATTCATCCCGCGCGCGCACATGTTGTTGATCACCAGATCGGCCCCACCGAGCTCGGTGTCGACCCGAGTTGCGAAGGCGCGCACTGCAGTACGGTCGCTCACGTCGAACGATTCGACGATCAGGTCGACGCTGTCGGACATCACCGACACCGTGTCGGCCAGGGCTGTCGGTGACTGGTCGTGCAGCGCCAGGATCGCGCCCCTACGTCCCAGTTGAAGTGCGAGCGCACGCCCGAGGCCGGACCCTGCTCGGGTGATGACCGCAACTTTGCCTGCGTATGTCATCGGACCCCCTTGGCTGAGGATGTTTCGTGAACTTCGGATTGCCCGAAACTTCGTCGTTCAAACCTTCAACGACGGCGGATTCGTCCGAGTTCCCCCGCGCCGAACGGCAACGATCGACATCCGCACCACCGAACAGCGGCGGTCAGCTCGCACGCAGGCGCAGCAGACCGTGGTCGACACCGAGAAGCTGTGAGTCGACACCGTCCAGAACGGCTGTCGCGACGGCTGCCAACTCGGTGCCCGCGGAGCCGGGGAACACGGTGTGCACCGAGACCCCCGTGCCCTCCAGTTCGGCCGCCAAGGACTCGCCGAAGCCGCGCACGGCGAATTCTGCTGCGCTGCAATCGGACTGATAGGCAGACCCGACCAGCCCGTTGATGCCGGCCACGTTCACGATCACACCGCTACCTGCGGCGAGCATCTGCGGGAGGTACGCCTGGGTGCTGTGAACCACACCCATGACGTTGTGCTGGAAAGCTCGTGCGTAGGAGTGCGGATGCGCCTCCCACACGGGGGCGAGAGTACTGCGGACGCCCAGGTCGTTGATCACCAGATCAGCACCACCCAGCTCATCCTCGACACGGGAAGCAAAGGCGCGTACTGCTTTTCGATCACACGTATCGAACGTGTCCATCAACATGTCGACACTGTCCGAGATCACGGACACCGTATCCGCCAACGCGCGCGGGCACTCGTCGTGCAGCGCGAGGACGGCACCTCGGCGGCCGAGCTGAAGCGCGAGTGCGCGGCCCAGTCCGGAGCCTGCTCGGGTGATCACTGCAACTCTGCCCGCGTACAACATGAACGGCCTCCTTGGCGTGAGGAATGCTTCGGGGGAACAGATTTCCCCCGAACTTCGGTCGTCACAGGAGTTAACGGTCAGCAGCTCCCCCGAGTTCCCGATCCACCTCCCACGGTAGCGACGAGTTCGAGCACGCCACCGTCGTTATCCGGGCGATACTTCTCGTGACATCCGACGCCTTCACGTCGGTCTGCGCACGTCGATAGGGGTATCCCATGACCCGACGCATCGGTCTGCTGGTGTTCGACGAGGTCGAAGTTCTCGATGCCTGTGGCCCGTTCGAAGTGTTCTCGGTATCCAACCGTTACGACTGATGGACTACCCACGGCAGCCCGACCGCTGAACACCAGCGGCCGGGCTGCGGTGACGAAGACTCAGGCGTTCTGCGTTGCGAGAGTGGGGTAGTCGGTGTATCCCTGCGGACCGGCGGAATACAGGGTGGACTGATCGAGGGTGGCCAGCTCGGCGCCCTGCCGAAGGCGCTCCACCAGGTCCGGGTTCGAGATGTACCAGCGGCCGACGGTCACCGCGGCGGCAGTGCCGTCGGCGACGAGACCCTCGAGCTGCGCGAAGTCGGACTCGATCGCGAAGCCGGTATTGAGCACCAGCGGCGCCGTGATGGCGGGCCGCAGTGTTGCCAGCACCGGATCGGTCGGCTCGATCAGAAGGTGCACGTATGCCAGGTTCAGGTCGGCGATGGCGCCGAGCACCTCGAGATGCGCGGGCACCGGGTCGCTCTCGTGCATGCCGTTGGCTCCGTGTCCCGGGCTGAAGCGGATACCGACACGGTCGGCGCCGATCTCGTCGACCACGGCACGGACCACCTCGACGACGAAACGAGCGCGGTTCTCGGGGCTACCGCCGTAGGCGTCGGTGCGCTGGTTGCTGTCGTCACCGAGGAACTCGTGCAGCAGGTATCCGTTGGCGCTGTGGATCTCCACACCGTCGACTCCGGCGTCCACCGCGCGCCGCGCCGAGGTGCGGAAGGTGTCGACGATGTCGGTGATCTCGTCGGTGGTCAGCTCGCGCGGAGTCACCAGCGGCTGCTTTCCCTCGGGAGTGTGCGCGTACCCCTCCGCGGCGATGGGTGACGGCGCGACGGGGTCGGCCCCCAGGCCGGGGTGGCCGATTCGGCCGACGTGCCAGAGTTGGACGAAGATCTGCCCGCCACCATCGTGGACGGCGGCGGCGATCTCGCCCCACTTGCGCTGCTGGGCATCGGTGTGCAGGCCGGGGGTGCAGTGGTAGGCGCCACCGGCGGTGGCACTGACCTGCGTGGCCTCAGAGATGACGAGCCCGGCGCCGGCGCGCTGACGGTAGTACTCGACCTGCAGGTCGGTGGGGGTGCCGTCGGCTTCGGCCCGCGAACGCGTGAGCGGTGCCATGAAGATGCGGTGGGGGGTGTGGACGACCCCGGAATCGAACGGTGCGAGCAAGGGTGAGTCTGAATCGAGTGAATAGGTCATGATCATCAAGGACGCCTGCGGACCGTGATCTATTCCGACCGTTCGCTGGCGCAACGATGTGGGAGACTGCCGAGCAGCACCTGATAGCCGAGAAGGGACCATCGTGGGCAGACAGTCGACGAACGTTCTCGGCCACGTCGCCGACCTCCTGGCGCGCGTCGACACCGTGGTCACCCAGCCTGAACGTGCGGTGGTCGCGCATCTGGGAGACAGGCTCACGGCGCCGCTGACCGTCGCCCTTGCCGGACGGGTGAGCTCCGGGAAGTCGACACTGGTCAACGCACTCGTCGGCACATCCGTGGCCGCCACGGACGCGCGCGAGTGCACACAGGTGGCCTGCCTCTACGAGTACGGGATGCCCGAACGTACCGACGTGGTGGGCCTCGACGGGGTACGCACCACGGTGTACGGCACCGACCTCGGGCGCCCGCCGACGGAGATCGATCACACCGTCACCCACACACCGCAGCTCCACCTGCGGGAGCGATTCCGAGTCATCGACACCCCGGGGCTCTCCAGCCATGGTGAGCAGACGGAGACGGCCACGCGGCGCGCCCTGATCGACCCGACCACCCTTCCCGACGCCGAGGTTCTTCTGTTCCTCGTGGTCGGCGGGCACTTGCGGACCGACGAGATCGAATTCCTGCGGTCCGCCGGTGCGAGCAGACTGAACACGATCGTGGTTCTCGCCCGCGCGGACACTGCCGGCGAGTCGATGGCCGACGACCCGTTCGCGCAGGCCGCCCGTCGCGGGGCGCGGCTCGAACACGAACATCCAACGCTCTTCGTCCGAGCCCAACCGGTCGCCGGACTCATGGCCCAAGCCGCCGAAACCGGTGTGCGCGAAACGGATGCAGCCCTGCTGCGCAGGTACCACGATTGGGACACGGACGACCTGACTCTCGCACTGTTCGCCGGAGAGGAACCCGAGCTTGCGGAACTGGTCGGGGTGCTTGGCGAGTACGCGGTGGTGCACGGCCGCGCCCACGCCTCGGGAGCAGTCGAGTTGACCCGGTGGCTGCACCGTACGTCGGGTCTCGGCGACCTGCGAGCGGCCATCGATGCGGTCGCCCGCAGCAGCGGGCGCCTTCTCACAGCCCGTGCGGTCATGGCGGCACTACGACGGTGGTCTGTGACGTCCCCCAGCCGACCGGCAGTGGCGACCCTCCTCGAGGAGTACGACTCTCATCCGGCTCTGCACGGGGTGCGCGAACTCACTGCCCTGCGCACGCTCATTCGCTACGCGCCCGACAGCTCACTCATCGCCGAGCTCGAGCACGCTCTCCGAGCAGAGAGCAGCGAAGCCCTCCTGCGTGGAACACCTGCGTTGCAGCGCATCTCGCAGTTCCGCGGGCAGCGCGCTGCAACGCACTCCAGCGCCGAGCGCGATGCGCTTGCCGTGCTCGAACGAACCTATCGCCTTGCACTGCAGGGGGCGTCGTGACCAGTCTCGACACGGCGACCAACGCACTCGACGACGCCATCGCCATGCTCCGCCGCAACAAGGCCGACGCCGTCGCCGACACCATCACCGACATCGCCGGGTCCACGCCACCCTCGCGCACCGTGGTGGTGGTCGGTGAGATCAAGCGCGGCAAGTCCTCCCTCGTCAATTCACTTCTCGGACAGCCAGGACTCGCCCGGGTCGACTCCGAGATTTCGACGTCGACCCAGGTTCGCTACACCCCGCCGACCGCCGACTTCCCCTCGGGCGCAGCGAGATTGATCCTGCCGAGCCGCGATCCCCATCCGGTGGACGACGTGCAGGAATGGATTGCCCTCGACGGCGCGCATACCGACACCGCCATCGACGGCGTATTGCCGGCCGGCGCCGAAGTGGCCGTGGCGTCGACCTTTCTGCCGAGAACCACGATCGTCGACACCCCCGGGGTCAACGGCCTCGATCCACAGCACGTCCTGACCGCCACCGCCGCTACCGACGGCGCCTGTGCGGTGGTGATGGTGTGCGATGCACTCTCACCGATCAGCAGTACCGAACTCGCCTTCCTCACCGCGGTCGCCGGCAGCGTGACCGCCGTGACAGTGGTGGTGACCAAGACCGATCGTGCGATGGCCGACTGGAAAGTGGTGGTGGAGGAGAACCGGGCAATCCTGCGGGCGCATGCACGCGAACTCGCGGATGTCGCTGTGGTGGGGGTGTCGAATCTGTTCGCGCTCAAGGCCTTGGGCCAGCCGGACCCCACCCGTGCGGACAAACTTCTGGATGCCTCCGGGGTGCCGGAGCTGGTACGACTGCTGACGCACTCGGTGGAGGACCCCGCACGGGTGGTCCGGCGCAATGCGGTGCACTGCGCGAGCACCGCCCTGACCTCCTTGCGACGGCAGATCGTGCGCACACACCGCTCCATCACGGAGGCGCCGACCGTGCAGGCGACGATGGAGGCGGAGAACGCGCGTCTGACCGGGCTGCGTGCCACCCAGAAGGACTGGGGGGTGCGGCTCGCGCAACGCCTCGGCGCGGTGGCGATCGAGAACGACACCGCCCTGCGTCGACGGATGGACGAGTTGCGCCACCGGTGGGAGGACACGATCGAGTCCGTCGGGACACTCGACATAGCCCGTCGCGCATCGGATCTCGTGGCAGACATGGTCTTGCAGATCGAGGCTGTCACCGTCGAGACCGCGGCCGATCTGCGCCGTGAGCTCACGACAGTTGCTGTCGAGCTGCTTGCCGATGCGAGCGTGCTCGACGCCGAGCTCGGCTCCACCCTGGACGGACTCGACAGCGTCTACCTGCGGGCACCCCGCGAATACCGTAAGTGGAAGGGATTCTTCGACCCCCAGATCATCACGATGGCAATGGCGGGTGGATCGTTGGGGTCGCTGGCGGGTTCCGTGGCGTCGGCGTCGGCGCTCGGAGCTGTCGCCCCGATCATCCTGCCCGTCGCCATTCCGGCGTGGGCAGCCTTCGCCATGAGCTTCCGCGCCAAACGCATCGGGAAGCAGAACCTGATCAAGTGGCTCGCAGACACCTCACGCCAGGCGCAGGAAGATCTGGTGGTCGCCATTCGAACGGTGAACAACAATTTCGCCACAGAACTGCGACTGACGTACTCGCGTCAACTCGACGCGGCAATTTCGCAGACGCAGAAGGTGATCGAGGAGTGCCGCGCTCAGGCGAAGATCGACGCCGAGTCCAAAGCGAAGTCCCTCGCGGCGTTGGCGTCGCGGGCAAAAGAGATCGACGCGATCCAGGTCAGGCTGCGCGCTGACCCTGCAGTCGCCGGAGCTCCGATCACAGAGCCTGCACCATGAGGAAGTCCAGAGCGTCCGCGGGAGTTTTCGCGGCGGTGGAGTACGTGATCGAGATGACCACCGGGCTGCTCGATTTCGACTCCCACATCCGATTCAATCCCGCCCGGGGACCGGACATCGACCAGATGATGGTGCCCAGGCTGTCGTCCGATCTCGTGGAATTCGGGTCGGGGAAGGCAGCGGTGTCACCCGAGGTGAATCCGAAGCGCTCACCGGTGAGCACGGTCGCCGCGAATTGGTAGAGGTCCACCTGGTAGAACGGCTCGGCCTCGAACGATCCCGGTACGCAACTGACTCCGGTGATGGCACCGATCTTGGCCGAGTCCGTCGATACCTCGCACTTGGACGCGGTCCGCACGACCAGCGGGATTCGACTCAGGAGCCGGCACTCGGTGCCCGACCCCGCGATCGCGTCGACCTCGCACTGGGTGAGGTCGACGGCTTGCCCCGACCCTGCGCCGGTGCCCGACGAGGTCGAGCCGACCGTCGTGGTGGCTCCAACACCGTTGGTGGCCGTCACGCTGCCACCGGAGTTGCCCGAGCGATCGACGAGAACTCCGATGCCGACCAGCAGAACCACCGCCGCAACAACCGCACCGATCACCAGCGGCAGACGGTTACGGGTCGGGTTGGGCCCGGACCGTGACAGCCCGGGTGGCGGCGGTGGAAGCGGCCGGGTGGGCAGGGGTTGTGCGGGCAGGGGCTGCTCTGGTGGTGGCTGCGGGGGCGATGTTAGTGGGGGTCTCGGGCCTGAGGTGAGCGCGCCGAGAACGACCACGGTCTTCGGATCACCCAGTGTCGCAATCGGTCCTACATCGGCGAGCCGTGAATGGACGAGCGGGATCTGGGAGGACCCACCCACGAGGTAGACCGTCGAGACCGGGCGCCGCTCCGCCCGATCCGCGGCGGCCACAACTGCCCTGGTCAGAGAGACGCATCGGTCGATGTCCGCAGCGACGAGACCGTCGAACTCGCCCCGTGTGAGCTGAGCGGTGACGCCCTGTGGAAGCTGAATCTGGGCACGGGAGGCAGAGGACAGCGTCTCCTTCGCCGCTCGCACCCGCGTCACGAGCTCGAGTTGCCCACGGGCCGTATTCAGTTCGGCGAGTACCTCGGGCGCGTGGTCGCGGGCGTAGGCGGTGGCCCAGTCCATGATCCGGACATCGAGGTCGTTGCCACCGAGCCCGTCCACGCCGTCCGATGCAACGACCACGTACTGTCCCGAGTCCATTCGATCGAGAACGGCGACGTCGCAGGTTCCCGCGCCGAAGTCGAAGACGCAGATGCGCGCGCCCGCCGAGACGTCCCGCGAACCCGAGTAGAACGCCGCCGCAGCCTGCGCCTCGGTGATCAGTCGTAGGCGTTCACGCGGAACACCGGCGAGCGTTGCCGCCTCGACCAGTCGTCCTCGTCGAACCCCCGCCCAGGCGTCGGGATGCGAGAGCACCACCTCCTCGAACCCCCCGCCCACCACTGCCGTCGCCGCCCGCAGGACCTGTCGCAACACCGCCGCCACCACCGCGGAGCTCTCCCACAGACGGCCGCCGAGCACAGCGTCGGGGTCGGTGAGCAGCGACTTCGGGTTGGCCTCGAACGACCCCGGATCGGATGAGGCGAGGTTGACCGCAGCGCTGCCGACCACCCACTCGGAGCCGTCGACGAACACCGCGGATGGCATCAGCGCGGAGGTCGACGAGAGTCGGACCTCGCGCAGCACCCCGGCACCGTCCACCACGGCCGCGGCAGTGTTGGTGGTGCCGAAATCGATGCTCAGGCGCGCCACACACTCACCTCCGTGTCCCGCATTCGCGTGAGTCGACGATACCTGTGCCGACTGCCTCCGCACCTGACCTCCAGCGGCGTGCTCCCACCGCTGAGTTGTGTACCCAATATGACCGCTGAGTTGTGTACCCAATGTGACATTTGGTCAGCCCACGTGACCAAGTGTCACATTGGGTACGGAAGCGGAGGTGACCCCGAGGCCCCTCACACCCCCGCGGCGAGGTGGTGGTAGACGGCGTTCCAGCGAAGCTCCTTCGCAAAGCCGGCGGGGGTGGTGGAGGAGTCGATGGTCAGCAGTTCGGTGCGGGTCATGGTGGCGAAGTGGTCGAGGGTCTCGGCGGAGACGGCCGTCGAGAGCACCGTGTGGTGCGGGCCGCCGGCCATCAGCCACGCCTCGGTGGAGGTGGACCAGGACGGCTCCGGCTCCCACACCGCGCACGCGACTGGCAGTGCCGGCAAAGGTTCGTTCGGTTCGACCAGTCGAACGGTGTTGGCCACCAGCCGGAATCGCGAACCCATGTCGCAGATGCCGAGGACACGAGCCGAGCCGGGTGCGGCGGTGAACCGCAACCGAACAGGGTCCTCGCGGTCGCCGATGCCGAGCGGATGCACTTCCAGGCTCGGGGTGTCCCCCGCGATCGACGGGCACACCTCGAGCATGTGGGAGCCGAGAATTCGCTCGGAGCCGGGCGTGAGGTCGTAGGTGTAGTCCTCCATGAACGACGTGCCGCCGGGCAGCCCGGCCCCCATGGTCTTGACCGTGCGAACCATGGTCGCGGTCTTCCAGTCACCTTCACCGCCGAATCCGTACCCGTCGGCCATCAACCTCTGCACGGCCAGACCGGGGAGTTGGCGCAGCGCGCCGAGATCCTCGAAATTGGTGGTGAAAGCGCCGAATCCGCCCTCGCTCAGGAACGTCCGCAGTCCCGATTCGATGCGGGCACCCTCGCGCACGGAGGAGTGCCGCTCACCACCCGGAAGTAGTTCGGGCGCAATGCGATACGACTGTTCGTACTGCTGCACCAGGTCGTCGATCTGGGATTCCGTGACCGCGAATACCCGCTCCACGAGGTCGTTCACCGAATAGGTGTTCACCGACACACCGAAATGTGCCTGCGCCTCCACCTTGTCGCCCTCGGTGACGGCGACGTCGCGCATGTTGTCACCGAACCGGGCGAGTCGCAGCGTCCGGAGCTCGGCGGCGCCGAGCGCTGCGCGCACCCAGGATCCGATCCGCTCGGTGGTGCGGTCGTCACTGACGTGGCCGGCGATGGTGGCGCGTGGGACCGACATTCGGGTTTGGATGTACCCGAATTCCCGGTCGCCGTGGGCGGCCTGGTTGAGGTTCATGAAATCCATGTCGATGGTCGCCCAGGGAATCTCGACACCGACCTGGGTATGCCAGTGCAACAACGGCTTACGCAGCGAACCCAGGCCTCGAATCCACATCTTGGCCGGCGAGAAGGTGTGCATCCACGCCACCACCCCGATGCAGCGGGGCGCGGCGTTCGCCTCCTCGATCACTGCCGCGATGGCGTCGGAGGAGGTGACCACCGGCGTCCACCGGACATCGACGGGAACGTGCTCACTGCGACCGAGTTGCTCGACCAGCCCCCTCGACTGATCGGCCACCTGGTCGAGGATGTCCTGGCCGTACAGACCTTGGCTTCCGGTGAGGAACCAGACCTCGTACTTCTCTGTCATCGCATTCCCTCGATCGTTCACTTGTTCTCCGCCGCGGCCGCTGATTGGCCGTAGACGTTCTGGTACCTGTCGTAGAGCCGGGCGACGTCACCCGGATCCATCGGAAGAGGTTGGCCCAGTTGTCGACTGATGTGCACCGTGCGTGCGACGTCCTCGACCATCACCGCAGCCTTGACGGCAGCACGAGCGGTGGGACCGACGGTGAACGGACCGTGGTTCTGCATGAGCACGGCCGACGAGCGACTGCTCCGCAGTGTCTCGACGATCCCGCGTCCGATCGAATCGTCCCCGATCAGCGCGAAGGGTCCGATGGGAATATCACCACCGAACTCGTCGGCGATCATGGTCAGGACGCAGGGGATCGGCTCGCCGCGTGCCGCCCACGCGGTCGCGTAGGTGGAATGGGTGTGCACCACACCACCGACCTCGGGCATGTGCCGGTAGACGTACGCGTGCGCAGCCGTGTCCGAGGACGGCGCGAGATCGCCGTCGACAAGATTGCCCTCGAGGTCGCACACCACGATCTTGTCGGGTGTCAGGTCGTCGTAGGACACGCCGGACGGCTTGATCACCAGCAGATCTCGGCCGGGGACGCGCGCGGACACGTTGCCCGCCGTCCAGATCACGAGGGCGTTGCGGGTGAGTTCGGCGTGCAGATCGCACACCTGCCTGCGCAGATCCTCGACCGTACTGTCCACTGCCGTCATGCCGTCACCTCGTGTGCCTCGGACACCGCTGCCGGTGCATCGGCACCGGCTGCGCGAGCGCGCAGTCGACGCATCATTCGATTGCCCCGGCCGAACCATTCGTGTAGTTCGACGTACTCGGCGTACAGCGCGTCGTATGCGGCCACGTTGTCGGGGATGGGCAGGAACGCCTCACGCGTGCGACGTCCCATCGCCGCCGACGCGGACGGAACGTCGGGGTAGACGCCGGCGGCGGTGGCCGCGTGGATCGCCGAACCGAGCGCCGGCGCCTGGGTGGACTCGACGCACGAGAGCGGCAGTCCGGTCACGTCGGCATAGATCTGCATGAGGAGGCGATTCTTGATCAGACCTCCGGCGACGACGAGCTCGTCGATGCCAACCCCGTTGCGCCCGAACGTCTCCACGATCATTCGGGTGCCGAACGCCGTGGCCTCGAGCAATGCCCGGTACTGATCGACGCAGGTGGTCGCGAGGGTCTGGCCCACGACAACGCCCGACAAATGATGGTCGACGAGTACCGAACGGTTCCCGCTGTGCCAGTCGAGTGCCACCAGTCCGTGGGCGCCGACGGCCTGTGCGGCGGCGAGGTCGGTGAGGTGTTCGTGCAGACCGATCCCGCGTGCCTCGGCGGCGTCGCGGTACTCGGCAGGCACGCAGTTGTCGATGAACCAGCCGAAGATGTCTCCGACACCGGATTGACCCGCCTCGTACCCCCACAACCCGTCGGTGATCCCGCCGAGAACAACCCCGCACATGCCCGGGACCACCCGCAGATCGGGGCCGTTCATGACGTGGCAGGTGGAGGTGCCCATGATGGCGACGAGTCGCCCGGGCTCGGCGGCATCGGCGGCCGCCACGGTGACGTGCGCGTCGACGTTGCCCACCGCGACGGCGATACCCTCGGGCAGCCCGGTCCAGGCGGCTGCCTGCGCGGTGAGAGTGCCTGCGGTATCGCCCAAACGGCCGATGGGGCGCTCGATCTTCTGCTCCACCACGTCGGCGAATCGCGGGTCGAGGGCACCGAGGAATTCGCGCGACGGGTACTGCCCGTCCTGGTGGATTGCCTTGTAGCCGGCCGTGCTCACGTTGCGTACGTACACCCCGCCGAGGCGCCAGACGATCCAGTCCGCGGCCTCGACCCAGCATTCGATGGCGTCGTAGATCTCGGGGTCGTCGTCGAGGATCTCGAGTGCCTTGGCGAACTCCCATTCGCTCGAGATCAGCCCGCCGTATCGGGGCAGCCACGCTTCTTCGCGCTGCGCCGCAAGGGCGTTGATCCGATCGGCCTGCGGCTGCGCGGCGTGGTGGCGCCACAGTTTCACGTAGGCGTGCGGCCGCCCCGCGAACTGGTCCAGCTCGCACAGCGGTGTGCCGTCGGCGAGCGCGGGAATCATTGTGCAGGCGGTGAAGTCGGTGCCGATCCCCACCACGTCGGACGGATCGATGCCGGCGGCGCGAACCGCGGAGGGGACCGCGATGCGCAGAACATCGATGTAGTCGCTCGGCACCTGCAGGGCGTAGTCCGGCGGAAGTGGGGCGGTGTCGTCGGGCAGGGTGGATGTGATTACGCCGTGCCGATACGCGTGCTCGGCCGATCCCATCTCCAGGCCGTCGGAAACCCGCACGACGAGGGCGCGGCCGGAGAGGGTGCCGAAGTCGACCCCCACCGTGTACTTGGTGCTGTGCGTCACAGGCGAATGTTAGCGTTAACATGGCGGGCGGTCAATGGTGGTGGGCCCGCGGACGGGGCGCTTAAACATTGCAGGACGGGCACCGTCGCTGTTAGCGTTCGCACACCGATCGCACGAGGTGGAAGCGATGACCACGACGTCCCGAATGCGTAAGCCGGTGATGGCCGATGTCGCCCTCCTGGCGGGGGTCTCGCATCAGACGGTGTCTCGGGTGATCAACGGCTCGTCCAGCATCCGACCGGAGACGCGGGTGCGGGTGGAGGCGGCGATCGCCGAGCTGGGATACCGCCCCAACAGCGCCGCACGCGCATTGGTCACCAATCGCTCGGGAATCATCGGGATCATCGGCAGCAACACGGCCCAGTTCGGACCGTCGAGCATTCAGCGGGCAGTGGAGGACGCGGCGCGCCAGGCCGGATTCTTCTCCAGCACAGTGGCACTCGGTTCGGTGACCCCAACCGATGTTCGCAGCGCGCTCGATCACCTCGCTCGGCTGTCCGTGGAGGCGGTGGTGATGATCGCCGCCCAGCACGATGCGCTGGCCGTCGTTCGGGCCGAGAAGTTCCCGGTACCGGTGATAGTGGTCGAAGGCGACCTGTCCGGTACCGGCCTGTCGGTGGGTGTCGATCAGGTGGGCGGGGCACGACAGGCCACCGAACATCTGATTACGCTGGGGCACAAGGTAATAGCGCACCTCGGGGGCCCGTCATCGTGGCCCGAGGCGGCCGCCCGCAGCCGCGGGTATTCCGACGCCATGCACGCCGCGGGCCTGGTGCCGCCACCGGTGCTGCACGGCGACTGGAGCCCGCGGCGCGGGTACGAACTCGGTGTCGACCTCGCAGCCGAGCGTGACGTGACCGCGATATTCGTCGCCAACGACCAGATGGCCATCGGGGTGCTGCACGCACTCGCCGAGGCAGGTCGACGCGTTCCCGATGACGTGAGCGTGGTGGGGTTCGACGACATACCCGAATCCGCCTACCTCACCCCCGCCCTGACGACGGTGCGGCAGGAATTCACCGCCGTGGGCCGGCTGGCCATCGAACTCGTTGCTGCGCAATTGAACAACCAGCCCACCACCACGGCACTGCTCCCCACCGAACTGGTGGTCCGGAGCAGCACCGCACCTCGTGCACAGCGCTAACGGCCGCCCCGGCGCTTGTTGTAGACGTCGAAGCCGACGGCCGCGAGCAAAACCAGGCCCTTGATCACCTGCTGGACATCGCTACCGATGCCCAGAATCGACATCCCGTTGTTGAGCACGCCCAGCACGGTGCCGCCGATGATCGCACCGAACACCGTGCCCACACCACCACTGGAGGACGCGCCTCCGATGAACGCCGCGGCGATGGCCTCGAGCTCGAAGTTGATGCCCGCCTGGGGAGTCGCCGAATTCAGGCGTGCCGCGAACATCAGCCCGGCGATCGCCGAGAGCATGCCCATGTTCACGAACACCATCAGCGTGATCCTCCGGTTGCGCACACCGGACAGTCGCGCGGCAAGGGCATTGCCCCCGACCGCGTACACCCGCCGCCCGAACACGCTGTTGCGCATCAGATATGCGTATCCCAGGGTCAGCACGACCAGGATGATGCCGACGACGGGCACACCCCGGTAGCTCGCCAGGAGCAGCGTCACGGCACCGAGCGCCAGAACTATCGCCACACACTTGGCCAGGAACAGCGCCGGCGACGACACTCGCTGCCCGAATCGGCCCTGCGCGCGCCGACGCCGGTACTGCACCACCACCGAGGCAACGATCACGATCACCCCCAGGATGACGGTCGGCCAGTGGTAGATCGCATTGGTGCCCCACTCGGGCAGGAATCCGCTGGCCACCTTCTGAAGACCGTCCGGCATCGGGGCGATCGACTGGCCCTCGAGGAGATACTGCGTCGCACCGCGGAAGAGCAGCATGCCGGCGAGCGTCACGATGAACGACGGGATCCCGACGTACGCAATCCAGAACCCCTGCCATGCACCGATCATCGCGCCCAGTCCGACGCACAGCACGACGGCAAGCAGCCACGGCACATCGTGGCGCACCATCAGCACGCCGCCCATCGCGCCGATGAATCCGGCCACCGATCCCACGGAGAGGTCGATGTGCCCGTCGATGATCACGATGACCATGCCGATCGCCAGGACCAGGATGTAGCCGTTCTGCTGAATGATGTTGGTGACGTTGAGCGGCTTGAGCAGAATGCCGTCGGTCCAGACCTGGAACAGCACGATGATCGCGACCAACGCTACGAGCATTCCGGATTGGCGTACGTGCGACATCAGGAAGCGCCACAGCTTGCGCACTGGCGACTGCGGCGGCGGCACAGCCCCCGGATCGGCCGCGGAGTCGGGTCCGGGGACGAGCGGCTCGACAGTGGTCGTCATCTAGATGCGGCCTTTCATCATGTAGCGCATCACGACCTCCTGGGTCGCCTCCGCAGCGCTGACTTCGCCGGTTAGCCGGCCCTGATTGAGGGTGTAGATGCGATCACACAGTCCGAGCAACTCCGGGAGCTCCGACGAGATCACCAGGACAGCCTTACCGCGAGCCGCAAGATCGTTGATGATGGTGTAGATCTCGTACTTCGCGCCCACGTCGATGCCGCGGGTCGGCTCGTCGAGGATCAGCACGTCCGGGTCGGTGAAGAGCCACTTGCTCAGCACCACCTTCTGCTGGTTCCCGCCGGACAGCGTGCCCGTGACGGTCCCCGCGGTCTCGGACCGAATGGCCATGGCTTTTCGGTACCGCTCACCGACCTCGGCTTCCTTGCGGTGATCGATCACCGACCGGCGGCTCACCCGTCCCAGGGACGGCAGCGTGATGCTGGCGGTGATCGAATCCATGAGGTTGAGCCCCAGCGCCTTGCGATCCTCGGTGGCGTAGGCGATTCCGTGCCCGATGGCCTGATCCACCGTGCGGGTGTGGATCTCCTCCGACCCCTTGTACACCCGCCCGGACACGTACTTCCCGTACGACCTGCCGAACACGCTCATCGCGAACTCGGTTCGCCCGGCACCCATCAGGCCTGCCATACCGACGATCTCGCCGGCACGCACATCCACCGACACGTCGTCGACCACCCTGCGCTGTTGGTCGATCGGGTGCAGCACCGTCCAATTCCGCACGGAGAAGGCGACATCGCCGATCTCGCGCTCGGGACGCGGCGGGAACCGGTGGGTGAGATCGCGCCCCACCATGCCCCGAACGATCCGGTCCTCGGTGAGTTCGGCACCGGCGGCCACGGTCTCGATCGTGCGGCCGTCACGCAGGATCGTCACCGAGTCTGCGATCCCCATCACCTCGTTCAGCTTGTGCGAAATGATGATCGACGTCATCCCCTCCTGACGCAGTCCGCGGATCAGGCCCAGGAGGTGCTCGCTGTCGGAGTCGTTGAGCGCGGCGGTCGGCTCGTCGAGGATCAGCAACCGCACGTCCTTGGCCAGCGCCTTGGCGATCTCGACCAACTGTTGCTTGCCGACACCGATGTCGGCGACCCTGGTCTGGGGGCTCTCCTTCAAACCGACCCGCTCGAGGAGTGCACTGGCCTTCTGCAACGACCGGTCCCAGTCGATGAAGCCGAATCGACGAGTCTCGTTGCCCAGAAACAGGTTCTCGGCGATGGACAGGTAGGGCACCAGGGCCAGCTCCTGGTGGATGATCGCGATCCCGGCCCGTTCGCTCATTCGCACGTCGCGGAAGAAGCACTCCTGCCCGTCGACGAGGATGCTGCCGTCGTAACTTCCGTGCGGGTACACCCCGCTGACCACTTTCATCAGGGTCGACTTTCCCGCGCCGTTCTCACCGCAGATGGCATGGATCGATCCGGTGTCCACGGTGAGATCGACCTCGGAGAGTGCCACCACGCCGGTGAACCGCTTGGTGATCCCACGCATCTCGAGAATCGGCGCGGGATCGCTCACTTGAGCTGGTCCTCGCTGTAGTAGCCCGACTTGACCAACACATCCTGATAGTTCGCCTTGTCGACGCTGACCGGCTGCAGCAGATAGGACGGGACCACCTTCGAGCCATTGTTGTACGAGGTGGTGTCGTTGACTTCCGGTGTACCTCCGGTGAGCAACGCGTTGGCCTGCGAGACAGCTGCTTTGGCCAGTTCGCGGGTGTCCTTGAACACGGTCTGAGTCTGCTCGCCTGCAACGATCGACTTCACGGACGCCAGCTCGGCGTCCTGACCGGTGACGATGGGCAGAGGCTTGTCGGGCGTGCCGTACCCCGAGCTCTTCAAGGCCGAGATCACACCGCGCGAAATGCCGTCGTACGGCGAGAGCACGGCGTCGAGTCGAGTGGTGGTGTAGGCCTGGCTGAGCAGATTGTCCATGCGCGACTGGGCGAGTCCGCCGTCCCACCGCAGGGTCGCCACCTGGTCGAAGGACGTCTGCCCGCTCTTGACCACGAGCTTGCCACTGTCGACGAAGGGCTTCAGCACCGACAGTGCGCCGTTGAAGAAGAAGGTGGCGTTGTTGTCGTCAGGAGATCCGGCGAACAGCTCGATGGTGAAGGGGCCCTTACCCTGCGCGACGCCGAGCTTGTCGGTGATGTACGACGCCTGGATAACGCCCACCTTGAAGTTGTCGAAGGTCGCGTAGTAGTCGACGTTGTTCGTGCCGCGGATGAGCCTGTCGTAGCTGACCACCGGGATCTTCTGATCGGCGGCGCGCTGGAGGATGGTTGTCAACGAGGACCCGTCGATCGGCGCGATCACCAAGAGCTTGACGCCTTTGGTGATCATGTTCTCGATCTGTGAGACCTGGTTCTGCACCACGTCGTCTCCGTACTGAAGGTCGGTGTCGTAGCCGAGGGCCTTGAACTGCTCGACCATGTTGTTGCCATCGGAGACCCACCGCTCGGACGACTTGGTGGGCATGGCGATCCCGACGGTCCCCTTCGCGTCCCCGCCCCCGCCACCGGTGTCGGTGCCGCGTCCGCAGCCGGTCACGAACACCGCGGTCAGCAGGACCAACAACGCTGCCAGCCAGGACACTCTTCGCATCGACGTCTCCTCGTCCATGAGCGCCCTGGATGTGAGCGCTAACACGACGCACAGTATGTGATGCGGGTCACCGCCGAGTCAATGGCCCCGTCGGTCCGGGAACCAGCTCTACCGGCGCGTCATGCGCGCGGTGGGATCACCTGTCATGGTTCGGCGTCGGCGGCGGGTAACCGAGGTCGCTGATCACCCGCAGCGCCGCGCACGGAAGGAGCCCGAGCGTGTGCCCGCCGGCAGCCGGGCAGGCGATGCGCGTATCGGGCGAGGAGTACGAGACGTGGGTCGCGTCGCCCCTACGGATGTCCGCCGCGGGATCACAACCGACGAGTCCGGTGCGGCAGATTCCCGGATTGCACACCGTGTCACCCGCCAGACAGAACGAACTCACCACCGAGGGGTACGCCGCCAGGAACGGTGCACTGTTGGCATCACCCGCCAGTGCGCCGTAGGCCACCGCCCCCGTCGCTCCCACCGCGGTCCCCTCGAGCCGCTCACCGATCCGCCCGGGTCTGGCGTTGGGATCGCCCAGCAACACGATCGACTCGATGGTCCCCAGGACACGCGAATCCTGCAGGTGATCGACCAGGTACCGGTTGATCACGTTCGCGCCCTGCGAGTAACCGGCGAGCACGGTCCGGGTGCGATCGCCGCACCGATCGACGAGCGCGTCGAGCAGCCGGGCCAGGTTGACGGCGCCCATCGCGACGGAATCTCGATAGTCGGACACCGCGTACGACAGCGAGACCGTCACCGGTGTCGCCGGGTATGACACCGCCAGCACCGAGATCCCCGACTGCGCCGCCGCGTCCTCGGAGACGAGGGAGGCGAGCCGATCGAGTGTCGAGCCCAGACCTCGGGCCGTCGTCGCCGGGTCGACGAACGCCTCGCTCGGGCCCGCGCCGGCTCGATAGCCCGCCAGATCCGGGGTTTGCGGTTGCTCCCCGGATCCGCGGACACCGACGAAGATCGGGGCGCCGCAGTCCACCGCACCCGGTCCGGCCGGTGGGGCCGCGGCCGGTGTGGCCGACCCGTTGCCCGTGGGGACATGGGCGGACGCGGGTGCGCCGAGCACGCTCAGCACCAGCACCAACACGGCGCACAGCACGGCAGACGCGCCGATCTCGGACGACAGTCTCCACCTCACGACATCACTCCTCGCCTCTGTGGCCGCGGCCGCATGTGTTTCGAATCATCGCACCGGTGGAATGCGAGACACAGTCAGCGCGCTGCACCGAGTACATCCACCCCGTGGCGAAAGGCCCAACCATGAGCGCACGCACCCCGGTCACCACCATGGTCGACGTCGTGATCGTCGGCTCCGGCTTCGGCGCTGTCGCGGCGGCCAAGCGACTCGGATTGTCGGACAAGTCCGTGCTGATGATCTCCACGAATCCGCACTACCTGTTCCAGCCGCTGCTGTACCAGGTCGCGACGGGCGTACTCGATGCCGAGACCATCGCGCCGCCCGCCACCGAGGTGCTGCGCCACTTCGAGAACATCACCATCGTGGAGGGCACGGTCACCGACATCGACCCGGATGCGTCCACCGTCACCTATGGCACGGCGACCGGGCACGTCGAGGTCACCTACGGCTCCCTGATCGCCGCTACCGGCGCCTCGCAGTCGTACTTCGGGCACGACGAGTACGCCGAGCGCACCTTCGCCCTCAAGACGCTCGACGACGCCACGCGCCTGCGCGAGCAGATCGTCGACCGCCTGGCCGAGGCTCGCACCACCGAGGACCCCGAGCGCCGGGCCGCTGCGTCGAGCTTCGTGATCGTCGGTGCGGGAGCGACGGGCGTCGAGGTTGCCGGCCAACTCACCGAACTCGCCCGTCGTCACTACCGGCAGGACATCACCGTCACCCTCGTCGACGGCATGTCGGAGGTACTGCCCTTCTACGGCGGCCACCTGAGCCGATACACCCGCCGCACGCTGGAGGACTCCGGGGTCGAGGTGCTGCTGAACTCGTTGGTCACCGATATCGAGGACGGCGTCGTGACCGTCAACGTCAAGGGAGGCGCGACGCGGACGCTGCGCGCTGACACCGTGGTGTGGTCCGCCGGAGTGCAGGCCGCGGACTTCGCGGAAACCCTGGCCAAGGCGACCGGCTGCGACCGTGACCGCGCGGGACGAGTGCTGGTGAACCCTGATCTCACAGTGGCCGACGCCGACAACATCTTCGCCATCGGCGACATGACCTCACTGAAGGACTACCCCGGTCAGAGCCCCGTCGCCATGCAGCAGGGCCGTCATGCGGCCGGCATCATCACCGGCAGCAGGCGTCCCGGCGCCGAGTTCCACTACTTGGACAAGGGGTCGATGGCCACCATCAGAACAGGACACGCCGTGGTGAACATCCACGACATCGTCAAGCTCACGGGCCTGCCTGCCTTCGGGGCATGGCTCGGCGTGCACGTGTTCTACCTCGCCGGACTGTCCAACCAGATCGACACGGTGAACCGATGGGTCGAAGCGTTCCTCGGCCGGCAGCGGCCCGGATTCCGACAGGCCGACAACGGCTGAGATCGAGAGCACCGGGGATCGAGAACGCAACGGCAGCACGCGGATTGCCGCGCCGGTCGGTCCTAGGCCGGGGGGCCGAGAAGACCGTCCATGATGTACTCGGCCAGTCCCGAGATGGTCAGTGACGGGTTGGCTCCACCGGCATTGCCGGGAACCATCGCACCGTCGACGACAAACAACCCCGCATGGCCCTCGACCTGACCCGTCGCATCGGTGGCGTAACCGAACGGCACCCCGCCGAGCAAGTGCACCGTGAATCCGAGGAGCGCACGATCGGCCACGGAGCCGATGTGGAAACCCGCCATGGGTTCCGTGGCGTGCTCGAACACGCGGTTCTGCACACGGTTGGCCGCCGCGGCCGCGTCGTCGAGCATGCCCGAGTCGAACGGCAGAAGATGCTGGCCGTCAACGGTTTTCCAGTCGCGACGGTTGGTCCAGTCCGCTGTCATGGTCAACTGCGCCAGCGCGGGGGCACCGATGGGCAACCCGGCCGACGGCAACCCCATGTTCTCCACCCGCACCGGCGCGTAGTTCTCGTCGTCGTCGACGATCGCCGAGGACACCAGCGGTGAGGCTTGCGGTAGCGGCGGGCCCGACAGTGTGCGCACCGTGACCTGATCGCCGTTGTCGCCTACCTGAGTTCCAATGTGCTCGTTGAGGTTCGCGAGGGTTCCCGTCATCCGAGCGTCGAGCAGGAGTTTGGTGGTGTTGCGCGCTCCGGCTCCCAGGAACACCCGATCGGCCGTGTAGGTGACACGGCGGGCCACCGACGCATCCGGGTTCAAGACGTCGGTGTGCACCTCGTAGCGCCCGTTCGCCGTCCCGATCCCGGTCACCGAATGAAGCAGGCGCAGTTCTGTTGTCGGGCGCGCCAGCGCGCCGGCGAGGATGGTGCGCGACACCTCGAGCTTGGCGCCGTTGGAGTTGCCCAGCAGCATCTCGCCCACGGTCGCGGACCTGCGCACCTGCCCGGCGAGTTCGGCGCGCACCACATCCCAGTCGTAGGCAACCGGAATCTGGAAGGTCGGCATACCGGCGGCCGCCATCTGCGCGTCGAAGGTACGGGCGTGGCGGAACGGCTCGCTGGCATACACCTCACCGGGCACCGTCGAAGACCCGATCTTGCGCAGCGCACGCGGCCAGTACGTGGCCTCCATCTCGGCGTAGCCGGGGCATCGCGTGAAGATCTTGTCGTAGTAACGCTTCAGGGGAGCAACCGTGGCGCCGGCGTAGATCACGGACCCGCCGCCCAGACACGCGCCGGTGAGCACCACTTCCTGGCCGTGCAGTTGCGCATCGAGCAGGCCGGTGGTGCGTCGAAGAGTCGGCTCCCACAGGTAGTCCGAACTCCAGAACTCGACGTCCGACGGGAACACCTTGGCCTGGTTGTCGTGGGGGTAGGCGCGCCCACGCTCGAGCACGAGGGTGTCGATGTCGTGCTCGCTCAGGCGCTGGGCCGCAATGGATCCCCCGAAACCGGTACCCACCACGATGGCCGAGTAGTGGGTACGCTCCGGCGCCGCGGCGGCCGGTCGCGGCAGCGTTGCCAGGAGAGCGCCGGCACCGATTCCGGTCAGCAGACTGCGCCGTGACAGAACGCGGTTCACGGCATCGAGAAGGAGAAGCCCTGGACGAACATCCCGACCGTCCGACCGTTGGGGAACAGGGCGCGCAGCTGCGGGCTTCCCTCCACGACATCGATGTCGACGGTCTGGAACTGCACGCGCACGGTGTCCATGGCACCCAGGCCGAGCACGAGATCCAGGCGTTTGCCGGTGCCGTCCACCGTCTGGGTTCCGACGATCGGGCCGATCTGCTGCGGGAAACTGATGCCGGCCCGAGCACCGAGGACACCCATCACGTCACCGGCGGGAATGCTGAACTCCGGGCCCACCGGAGCCCGGCTGAAGCGAACCCGGTACCCGTCGCCCCTGACCTCGACGGTGGTGTCGGTGGCGGGATGACCGGTGAAGGCCCCCAGCGTCTTCGGCAGCGCCCAGTTCTTGCGGCCGTTGCGCATGGTCAGGTGCTGGGAGACCGGCAGGAATCCCACGTTCAGATGCGCCGACAAACCCTGCAGGTATCCCGTCCCCCCGAGCACCTCGTCGTAGCTGCCCGCCGGGTTTCCCGGGTAGTTGACCACACCGCCCCACTTGAACAGCGGTACCGATCCCGGCCGGAGCTCGGTCGGGAGCAGATCGGTGTCGCCGAGGGCAGGCGGCGAGAGCCAGATGAACCCGTTGAGCTTGCAGTCCCAGGGTCCGGGGACGTCGGCCGCGTTCAGCGCCGGGGCCTCGCGTGGGCCGAACGATGCCTCCGGGATGGCGGACCCGACCGTGGTCCACGCGGGCAGGTCGTCCGGCAGCGGCGGCAGCGACGACAGCGGGCGGGTGAAGTCCGCCAACTCCGGCGGGACCACCGGAAGGGGTGGGACGGTGGACACGGGTGAGGCAGGGGACACCGGTGAGGCAGGGGACACCGGTGAGACGGTCGAGCCCGGTATCACCAGCGGGGTCGCGGTGAACGGGTCAGCCGAGGCGGCCGGCGTCAGGGCGCCGGTGACCAGCACGGTGGCAGCGATGACGGCCGCGCCTCGCCGTGCGTGTCGAGCCAGGTCGACGCTCGAAAACATGCATATCCCCCATTTTGTGCCCACTTTACGTATTGACGGTATGTCTACCGGGTCGTGCGCGGGCCGTCGAACTCGGCGTCCGTGATGCTGCTCACCGCCGCGAACCCATCGGTGCCGGCCCGGTCCGCTCGACTCGTGTTCGCTCGCCGTCCATGTCCACGTCGATCACTCGCCAACGGGACGCCGCCGAGCGCACGTTGCATGGACCGCATGCTCAGCCGCCCCACCAATCCTGACGGGCTCACGCCCAACACCGGTGTCCCGACCGGAATCGCCGAACAGATGACCGCCGCAGAGCAGTACGACTGGCACCGCCGGTATCTGAGGGCACGCCCGGTCTCACGCCGGAACTTCCTCACGGGTGCCGCCGCCGTTGCCGCGGCCGCCGGGCTCGGAAACTCGGCCTTCTCGTCCGTCGCGTACGCCGCCGACGCCCCGCTGGCAATCGGTGGGCGGCACCTGTCGTTCGGCAACGACCCCGCCACCGAGATCACCTTCTCGGCACAGCTCTCCCGCAACCCCGGTGCAGCGACAGTGGTACTCGACTACGGACCGACTCCCCTGCTCGGCGCGAGCGTCCAGGCCCGGACACTCAATCTCATCAGCCAGGTCCCCCGGTCGGACAGCGGCGTGCTCGGAGCCGAGCAGTTCTATGTGCACGCGCAGGTGAGCGGACTGGCCCCGCACACGCAGTACTTCTACCGGTGGCGCACCGCCGACGGCACCACCACCGCCCTTGCGACGGCTCGAACTGCCTATCCCCGTGGACGTTTCGGCGCCTTCCGATTCACCATGATGGCCGATCAAGGAATCGACGACACACCCACGCAGCCGCCCGGCCTCCGGCCCGGCGACTACGACAACCAGACCACCGACCCCGACGACCTACCCGGCATAGCGCACGCGAAGAACATCGTCGCGCAGATCGCGGCCAGCAGTCCCGACTTCCACATCCTCGGCGGGGACATCTCGTACGCCGACGTCGCCGGAAGGGGCAAGCCGCAGATATTCACACCCAGCGGCGGATCAACACCTGCCGGGTTCGGTCGGTACAACCCGTACATGTGGGACGGATACTTCGCCGAGATCGAACCCTCGGCCGCGACCACACCGTGGTTCTTTGCCGGCGGCAATCACGACATCGAGAGTCTGTACAGCCCCAATGGCTATGGTGCACATGAGATTCGACTGGCTCAGCCCACCAACGGTCCAACAGGGTGCCCACTGACCTACTCGGTGGTGTACGGCAACCTGGCCGTCCTCTCACTCGACGCCAACGACGTCTCGCACGAGGTGACCGCCATCGCGGGGTACAGCGGCGGACGTCAACAGTCCTGGCTGGAAACAACTCTCGCTGATCTGCGCGCCGATCCGGACGTCGACTTCATCGTCGCGTTCTATCACGAGTGCGCATACTCGACCACCAAGGACCACTCCAGCGACGGCGGGGTGCGCGCAGCGTGGACCCCGCTGTTCGACAGGTACCACGTGGATGCGGTGTTCCAGGGGCACAACCATGTCTTCGAGCGAACCGACCCCATCCGCGCCGGCGCACCCACCAAGGCCGCACCCGACGGGTCGACGGTCTCGAGTACCACCGACGGCACCGTCTACTACACCGTCGGCGGCGGCGGCAATTCGCGCTACGCCTTTCCCGACGGCGTCCAGGAGAGCTACCGCGGCTCCGCGCTGGTCGACACCTCGGTGCCCAACAGCTACGTGTGGGCGGCCGACGGTAGCAAGACACCCGAGGCGGTGCAGTGGTCGCGGGTGCGGTTCCGCTCGTACTCGTTCGTGCGCGCCGACGTCCGACCGGGCATCCCGGGGATCGTGCCCAGCCGCATGAGCATCGCCGGTGTCGACGAATACGGCCGCGAGTTCGACCAACTCACCTTCGAGCGGGCAGTTCCGCTGGTGTCGGGGTTGGACCTCGGCTCGTCGTCATCGGGGGCTTTCGGGTCCTGATCGAGCACCCGCGTGGCTTATCGACAACGATTGTCATATCGCCGTACCCTCTCGCAATGCCCGTCTTCCCTTTCACCGCCATCGTCGGCCAGGACGGCCTCAAGCGCGCGCTCCTACTGTGCGCGGTCGACCCCGCCATTGCCGGGGTACTGGCGCTCGGCGACCGTGGCACCGCGAAGTCCACTCTCGTCCGCTCTCTCGCCGACCTGCTCGCCCTTGCCGAGATCGACGCTCCCGTCGTCGATCTTCCGCTCGGTGCCACCGAGGATCGCGTGGTCGGCGCACTCGACATCCGTGCAGCCCTCGACGACGGCTCGGCGCGCTTTTCGCCCGGCCTGCTCGCCAGGGCGAACGGCGGCTTCCTGTACGTCGACGAGGTGAACCTTCTCGACGACTTCCTCGTCGACCTGCTCCTCGACGTCGCGGCCAGCGGCACCAACATCGTCGAGCGGGATGGAATCAGCCATACACACCCCGCTCGATTCGTCCTCGTCGGCTCCGGCAACCCCGAGGAGGGGGGCCTGCGACCGCAACTCGAGGACAGATTCGGCCTGTCCACCCACGTGGCCACCATCACCGATATCCCCGCCCGATGCGAGATCGTCCGTCGCCGACTCGACTTCGACGCCCATCCCGCTCCATTCTTCGCCCAGTACGCTGCCGCACAGCAGACACTGGCCGCTCGATTGGCCGACGCTCGGCAAGCTCTTCCCACTATCGAGATGGACGACCGTCTCGTGTCCACCGCAGTGACGCTCTGCGTGGAAGCCGGAGCGGTGGGACATCGGGCAGAGGTGGTGCTCATTCGCGCTGCGCGAGCGCTGGCGGCCCTCCACGGACACACCCACGCCCGTCCTGAGCACCTACGCGATGTTGCTGTTCCCGTTCTGCGTCATCGCATCTCGCGCGATCCGTTCGAATTGCCGGCACGTACGGACGCTCGGGTGAGCAACGCCGCTGTCGCGGTGCTGGGGCACCACCGAGCCGCGTGAAGTCCACGCTGCCGTGGGAGAGCCCGGCCGAGAATCTCCTCACCGACACCGCGCAGCGCCTGGCAACGCTGTGGCGACGCGGCCATCGGTTCTCGATCCTGCTGGTCGGTGACAGCTGGGGGCGCGAGCGGGTGCTCGCACACCTACGGCCCGTCGACGCGCCGACGATCAGTGCTGCCACCTCGGCTCAGGATCTGACGTGCCCCGTCTCGCCGACAGGCGCAGCGGTCCCTTCGCTGATCGAACGCGCTCGGAGCAGTGCACTGGTGATCGCCGCCGCCGATCTGCTCGACGCAGACGTCACGGCACTGGTCGACTGCGACAGAATCCTCGCGTCGGCCCCCGATGTGGAATCCGTTACGCCCGTGCTGCTGTCGCGGCTGCCGGTGATCATCGGCATCGGGGTGCGCCCCACGCGGCGATGCCTAAGGCCGCCCAACGATGACGACCCGATGCGCTGGAGCGTCGAAGCCCTCGACCGCAACGGCTTTCGCAACCATCTGCTCGACATCGGCGCTGCACGGGCGGCGATGATCACTGCGGAGGCAGGCCTGGACATGCGCGCCGTCGTCGCCCGATTCGTGATCGAACCTCGCCTGGCACCCATGCTCGACACTCGCACCATGTCCCCCACCTCGTCCGAGGCCGTCGATGTCGATGTCGACAGCGACCAGTCCAGCGGCGACGAAGACGACCTGAGTCACGACGCCGCCGAGGTCACCCGAACGCCGGACACCGAGGCAGAGGACGGCGACCTCCCGGCCTGGGCGACGATCGCGACGGCACGGCGGTACGAGAGTACGCGGAGGCCCGGGCGCCGAGGGGCCACGGCGGTAGCCGGCCGAGGACGCGTGCGACGGGTGCTCGACTACCACCCCACGCGAGGACTCGACATCACCCGGACTCTTCTGGCTGCGGTTCGGCAGGGCGGGCTCGACGAGAACGCCCTGCGCAGCTCCCTGCGAACCCGCCGTGGGGGGCGCCTGACCATTGTGATCATCGATCGGTCGGACTCCATGGGGCGGATGCGTTCACGTGCCGCCGTTGCGATGGCGACGTCGGTGATCGGTCAGGTGACCCGCGATCGCTCCGAACTCGCCGTCATCAGTGCCCGCGGCGCGACCGCGCACGTCGCACTCGAGCCCACCACCAACCTGCCGGCGGCAACCCGGATACTGCGATCCCTACCCACCGGCGGGGGCACGCCGCTGGCATCGGCGTTCCTGCTCGCCGTCGCCCTCGTACCTCCCGAGAGCAGCACCCGGGTACTGGTTCTCACCGACGGCAGCGCAAACGTGCGCCTGGACGATTCCGTGACAGACCCTGTCGGCAATTCTGTGACAGCCCCTGTGGGGAACGCCCGAACCCAGGCACAGGCATGTCTGCGACTGCTGGTCGGGGCGTGCGAGCAGGTGCTCGTGGTGCCCCACACCGCGCCCGGGGTTCGGATCCGCGACGCCGACCTCGACTGGTTGCGGCGGGCCGGCGCCATTGTGCGCACATCTGTGGACTGATCACAGAGCATCCAGTCGTTCGAGCGCGACCGCCGTTTCGACTCGCCGCCACGGCAGCGCAGGGCCGGTCAGAGCAACCGGAAGCGTTCCATCACCACGGGTGTGGTGTCGTCGATCACGAGTTGGCGACCATCCAGCGCGGCGGTGAACCGAGCGGACTGCCAGAACTCCTCGTGCGCGCGCCGCCACTGCTCGACAGAAGTGAAGCCCTCCCCCTCATCGAGCGCGTGCTGCAACCCGACCTCGCCCAGAGGGAGGACGTCTACGCCGACCGTCTCGATCACTGCGACGCTGGCACCATCGGAATCCACGACGCGAGCCCGCTCCCCCACGACCGGCAGCGGCTCGCCCTCCACCTCGTACTCGACGAGCAGGGAACTTGTCGTCGTCTTGCGCCCGTCGAGTATCGCCGCCACCAACCTCTCGCGCAGCGGTCCGGGGAAAGCGAACTCCGCGATCGCTATCGGCCGATCCGACACAGCACCACCACCCCGTCCTTGAACACGTGCTTGTGCTGCCCGTCGGGCCCCACCACCTCGCGCGAGCGCACCTCGCACAGCTCGGTGGTCCACTCCTGCGGATCGAAGGCCAGGTCGGCGAGATCCTCCGCCGGCCCCGGCAGGTGCGGCATGTGCGAGCTTCCGTCGTCCCGGCGAGGCGCCCACGGGGGGATGTCGGCGTCGGTCTCGAACACGTGCGAGACCACCACCACGTGCCCACCGGGGCGCACGCGCTCGGCCATGCGGCGCAGAATGCTGCTGCGTTCGAGCGGCACCGTGGAATGGAAGAACGACGCCGTGAGCAGATCGACGGTTGCGTCGGTGGTCCATGTGGTCAGATCGTGTGCAATCCACGTGATCCGATCTGCCACACCGCGTTCGGCCGCACCGGCGGCGCCTCGGGCCACGGCGGTGGGAGAGATGTCGACGGCCGTCACCGTCCACCCCTGCTCGGCCAACCACACCGCGTCGCCGCCCTCCCCGCAGCCGAGGTCCAGGGCGTCTCCCACCGGGAGATCAGCGACCACGGCGGCGGTGGTGGCGTTCACCTTCCCCGACCACACCCGATCGCTGTCCGCATAGCGCTGTTCCCAGTGCGCGGCAGGGTTGGTCTCGACCGGTCGCGGGTGGTGCTCGCTCATGCCACCAGTGTCGCGCACGACGGTGTGCGCGCCACCACCGACTCGATCGGTGCGCTCAGAAGCCGGTGCCGCCGTCGTAGGTGAAGCGGGTGTTCACCGTCACGGGCTTGCCCCCGCCGAGCGTGAAGCTCCAGGTCAGTCCAATCGCGTTGTCGGTCTGCCCGGGATTGGCAGTGTTGTTCATGGGCGTGTTCTTCTCGGACGCACCGAACACCTCGTCGTAGGAACCCGCCAGACGGGTTGCTCCGCCGGTGAGGTCCGAGACGGTGAGGCGAGATCCGCCGGGGCCCGTGCACACCGCGCCGTTGGGGGTCAGTGCGCTGCCCCCCACATCGGACCCACCCAGCGCGCAGTCGGCGAGCCGGTAGAGCGTGACCGGTGTGGTGATGTTCGCGGGGAAGAAGTCGGGGTAGGACACCGTCAGCGACGTGTCCCACGTGTTGCTGCCCTCCACGAAACGGTCGACCTCGGTGATCTGGACGCCCGAGTCCTGCACCTGGACGTTGGTATTGGTGATGACGTACGGATCGGCGGCCGTGCCGGAGCCCGTCCTCTTCGGTGGCTCACCACCGCGCAGGTCGTCCGGAAGACCGTAGGTGAGCGGAAGACCCAGCCCGATGGCGACACCGCATGCGCGGGGACCGTCGAACAGCGGCGTACCACGGTCCTTGTCCTGCACTGCGCAGCGAAGGTTGTAGTCGACTTGCAGATTGGTGAAGTTGCAGGCGGAGAGGACGAGCGCCAGAACGGCGACGCCCCCCGCGGCGGCGGCGGCTCGACGGGTGCGGAGGCGTCGTGTGGTTGCCATGGATGCTCCTGCCCTCCGGGCACCGACACCGGCTGCGGTGCGCTCGAGAAAAGCGTGGCACAGCGCGAGTGTTATCGACCCATTGGTTGGTTACAACTCGGCAACCATTTCCGCCGCAATGCAACGTCCACCTTTCCAGCCGCCTTTATGCGACCTAACCCCGTGCCATATCGACGAAGCGCGACAGGTGTAGTTGGTGGGCGACGGTGATGGTGGCGGTGGGGCCGTTGCGGTGCTTGCCGAGGATGAGGTCCGCTTCGCCGCCGCGAGGGTCGTCCTTCTCGATGGCATCGGGGCGGTGCAGCAGGATGACCATGTCGGCATCCTGCTCGAGGGAGCCCGATTCGCGCAGATCCGAGACCATCGGCTTCTTGTCGGTGCGCTGCTCGGGACCACGGTTGAGCTGACACACCGCGACCACGGGCACCTCGAGCTCCTTGGCCAGCAGCTTGAGCTGACGGGAGAACTCCGAGACCTCCTGCTGGCGGGACTCGACCTTCTTGCCCGACGACATCAGCTGCAGGTAGTCGACCACGATGAGCTTGAGCCCGTGCTTCTGCTTGAGCCGGCGGGCCTTGGCGCGGATCTCCATCATGGTCAGGTTCGGGGAGTCGTCGACGAACAGGGGCGCCTCGCTGATCTCGCTCATGCGGCGGGCCAGGCGAGTCCAGTCCTCGTCGGTCATCCGGCCCGAGCGCATGTCGCCGAGTTTGATGCGCGCCTCGGCCGACAGCAGGCGCATCACGATCTCGCTGCGACTCATCTCCAGCGAGAAGATGACACTGGGCATGCCGTGCTTGATCGAGCACGAACGCATGAAATCCATGGAGAGCGTGGACTTTCCGACACCGGGACGAGCCGCGACGATCACCATCTGTCCCGGGTGCAGGCCGTTGGTGACCTCGTCGAGCTCGGTGAAGCCGGTGGGCACCCCGTTGGACATCCCGCCCCGCGATGCGATGGAGTCGATCTCGTCCATCGTCGGTTGCAGCAGTTCCTCGAGGGGAATGAAGTCCTCGGCGGTGCGTCGCTCGGTGACCTCGTAGACCTCGGCCTGCGCACGGTCGACCACCTCGGAGACGTCCTGGCCATCGGCGCCGGCGTACCCGAACTGCACGATTCGCGTGCCCGCTTCGACGAGGCGGCGAAGGATCGCCTTCTCCACGACGATCTCGGCGTAGTAGGCGGCGTTGGCCGCGGTGGGGACGGTCTGGGTGAGGGTGACCAGATAGGGCGGCCCGCCGATGCGCTTGAGTTCGCCCTTGCGGTCGAGTTCGGCGGATACGGTGACCGGGTCCGCCGGATCGCCACGACTGTAGAGGTCGAGCACGGCGTCGTAGATCATCTGGTGGGCGGGGCGATAGAAGTCGCCGGGGCGCAACACCTCGAGCACGTCGGCAATGGCGTCCTTGCTCAGAAGCATTCCACCGAGCACGGACTGCTCCGCGGCGAGGTCCTGGGGTGGCTGGCGACCGAAGTCGTCCCCGGGGGCTTCGGGGGGAGAGTCGTACCCCGCGCGGGAGCTGTACTCCGAGCGCCCACGATCGTCGACCACTGCCACTGATCCACCGCCTGCCATCCTGCTCGGGCCGTCCCCGACCGATCATGTGTGACCGAACTTCGTGCGTCTGCGTACGTCAGGGAGCTCTTCGAGAAGGTGTACTCGAACCCACCGACAACAACAGCCGCGGCGCCACCCCGTTGGCGTGCCCGGGGGACGTTAGGGGCTGTCGAGCCGAGGCACAAACGGGCCTGTGGATGGGGTTGGGGAGCACGTGTGGACACATTAGGATGCCGGTGTTGAACACCCGGGGACAACCTGTGGAGAAAAACTGAAAATCATGGGATCGATGCAGGTGAGAGGCATAGCCGAGAATTATTCCCTGTGAATGAAACTCGCCCCGGCGTGTCGCCGAAGTTGACAGTTCGGGCGTGTTGGATGAACACGGAGGTGATCGAAAGTCACGATGTGGCGATCGGACACGTCGTTCGGTGATCGGTCTGTTTGTCGGCCAGGGCAGACACTCTCGGTTCGACCCCTGCGGTTGTCACCTCTCGACAAGTACTGAACAGTTGTGTAGCTTCCTGAACATGTGTTCAGCCGCGCCCGGGGTCCCCGACGACCGTACGGCTTCAGCGCGTATTCGCGACGCCGCCATCGCTCGATACGGACGCGACGGCTTCGGAGCGAGCCTGCGGACGATCGCGTCCGACGCCGGGGTCTCGAGCGCTCTGATCGTCCACCACTTCGGCTCGAAGGCGGCGCTGCGAGCGGCGTGCGACGCCCACGTGCTCTCACTCATCGAGGACAGCAAGCTGCGCTCCCTCGGGGCGGAGGCGGGCCCGTCGCTGTTGGAACAGCTGGCCACGGTCGACGGCTACGCCCCGATGACTCGCTACATCCTGCGCACACTGCGAGAGGGCGGCACACTCGCCCGCTCCCTCGTCGAGCGGATGGTCGAGGACACGATCACCACGATGGAGGTGGGCGTGCAGTCGGGCACCATCCGATCGACCCGGGACGCACGAGCTCGCGCCGCAATCCTGGTTCGACTCTCGCTCGGCGCACTGCTGGTGGAGGCCACGCTCGATCCCACCGCCCTCACCGACGATTCTGTCGGATTCCTGCGCCGATACACCGAGCAGTGGACAGCTCCCCTCCTCGAGGTCTACACCTACGGCCTCTTCACCGACACCCGCTTCCTCGACCAACTACCCGATCACCGAGACGAGAGCTCCGGCCGCAAAGGATCGTCATCATGACCTCAGCCCTGACAGTGCGCGGACTGCGCAAGACGTTCGGATCGGCCACCGTCCTGGACGGACTGAATCTCGTTGTCGAAACCGGCACCGTAGCAGGCTTTCTCGGCCCGAACGGGGCCGGGAAGTCGACGACCATACGGGTGCTGCTGGGCATGCTTCGCGCCGACGACGGCGAGGTGGACGTGCTCGGACACGATCCGTGGACCGATTCGGTGGCACTGCACCGACGCCTGGCGTACGTCCCTGGCGACGTGACGCTGTGGCCCTCGCTGACCGGCGGCGAGACCCTCGATCTGTTGGCCCGACTACGCCCGACCACCGACACGAACAGGCGCGCGGAGCTGGTCGAGTTGTTCGAACTCGACGTGCGCAAGAAGGCCCGCACCTACTCCAAGGGCAACCGCCCGCGGGACGACCGTACTGCTCTCGAGTCACATCCTCGCCGAGGTGGAGAAGCTCTGTGACACCGTCACCATCATTCGGGCCGGGCGCACCGTGCAGAGCGGAACACTGGCCGAGATGCGCCACCTCACCCGCACTCGCATCGACGTCAGCACCACCGAGCCGATCGAGTCCCTCGCGGGCGCGGCGGGCGTACACAACCTCGATCGGACCGGCGAGGCGGATGGGTCCGACGGCCACCACGCCACCTTCGACGTCGATCCTGCGCACCTGGACAACGTGATTCGGCTGCTCGGTGGCCTCGGTGTACGGTCGCTCACCAGCAGCCCACCGTCACTCGAGGATCTGTTCCTGCGCGAGTACTCGGACACGACGCCATGATCGCGGACATCGGAGTTCGAGAGCGAACCGAGGCAGCGCAGCCGGGGCATTCCCTCACCGGCACAACCCCTCTCACGCTGCTCGCCCTTCGCGCCGACCGCATCAGGCTGGCCGTGTGGATCGGCTCGATCACCCTGTACCTCCTCAGTGCGAACTCGGCTGTGAGCCGCGTGTACGCCACCGCGGCCGACCGCCAGACGCGTGCGCAGCTGATCTCCTCCCCCACCGCCGCATTTCTCGCGGGCCCGGGCTACGGGATCGAGAACTACACGCCCGGCGCGATGTTCGCCAACGAGCAGACCCTGTATCTGATGGTCGCGATGATCATCCTGACCATCTCCCTTGTGGTGCGACACACCCGCGCCGACGAGGAGTCCGGCCGCGCCGAACTGGTGCGAAGCTCCCCGGTGGGACGACACGCATCGCTGACCGCCGCCCTGCTCGTCGCTGCTGTCGCGAACGGTGCGTTCGTGATCGCAGGAACCGCCGCCCTGAGCTCATTCGGACTACCGGTCGGCGACAGCGCGATCGTGACGTCGGGGATCGCGCTATCGGCCATGACGTTCGGCAGTGTCGCTGCGGTCACCGCGCAGCTGACCGAACATGCGCGCACTGCAACGGGATCGGCGCTGGGCGTGGTGGTGGCGCTGTACGCACTACGCGCCCTCGGCGACACCGAACGCCGCGGCGGCAGTGCCCTGTCGTGGATCTCGCCTTTGGCGTGGACGCAGCAGAGCAAGCCGTTCGTCGACCCCAGGCTGTGGCCGCTGGCCCTCTACCCGCTGGTTGCGGTGCCGACGATCGCCCTGGCCTTCGTCGTCGAGGGTCGCCGGGACTTCGCTGCCGGAGTTCTGGCGGTACGCCCGGGACCGGCCACCGCACCGCGGTGGTTGTCCTCTCCCCTGGCTCTCGCCTGGCGCCTCGAACGCGCCTCGGTTCTCGGCTGGGGAATCGGAACAGCGGCGGCCGCAGCGGCATTCGGCGGAGTGATCGGGGCGGCCACCGATGCTCTGGGCTCACAGTCCTCGTTGACGGATCTGCTGAAGAACCGCACCGGGACGCTCACCGAGACCCTGGTCTCGACCATCATGCTCGTGATCGCTCTGGCCGTTGCCGGGTTCGCGGTCTCCTCGATCGGACGGGCACGAATCGAAGAGGCCACCGGACGAGCAGAGGTGCTTCTGGTCAGCGGGGTCTCCCGTATGCGGTGGCTGCTGTCGACTGCCGCGGTGACCCTGGCGGCAACGACAGGCATGCTCGTGGCCGCGGGGCTGGCTCTGGGTCTGACATCCACCGGATCGACCGGTCTCGCCGTGACCGATGTGCTCGGCCTGGCAGTGTCCTACCTACCCGCGATGGCGGTTTTCATCGGAATCGGCCTGCTGCTGTACGGGTTTCGATCCGACGCCGCGCGCTGGGCGTTCGTCCCGGTGGTCTACGCCGCCGTGGTGGGCATAGTCGGGGTGCTGCTGCAGGTGCCGCAGTGGGCGCGCGACCTCTCCCCCCTGACACACATACCCGCCCTCGGCCAACTCACCTGGACCCCGCTCGTCGTGTGCACGGTCATCGGCGTCGCCGCGGGCTCTCTCGGCGTGCTGGCCTACCGCCGCCGCGACGCAGGTTGAACCGCGCCTGCCGACCAACGCCTGCCGACCAACAGCAACGGGCCCCGGTCGCCGAAGCAGCCGGGGCCCGTTGTGGCGGATCAGGTTACGTCAGGACGCGGTGACCTCGAGGGTGAACTTCGCGGTCACGTCCGGGTGCAGCGCCACGGTGACGGCGTGCTTGCCGGTGCTCTTGATGTGCGCCTTGGGCAGGTCGATGCTGCGCTTGTCGAGGACCGGTCCCCCGGCCTTCTTCACAGCAGCTGCAACGTCGGCTGCGGTGACCGAGCCGAAGAGCTTGCCCGAATCGCCGGCGGTGCGGACCTGCAGGGACACGGACTCGAGCCCCTCGATGGCCTGCTTGAGCTCGTTGGCGTGCTCGAGACCGCGCACCGCACGAACCTCCTGCGCACGACGGATGCCCTCGACCTGCTTCTGGGCTCCGCGGGTGGCCACGATGGCCAGGCCGCGGGGCAGCAGGAAGTTGCGGCCGTAGCCGTCCTTGACCTCCACGGTGTCGCCGGGCGCACCGAGGTTGTCGACGTCAGCGGTGAGAATGAGCTTCATGGTGATCTCTCCTTCTCTCAGCGACCGGCGGTCGCGTAGGGGAGCAGAGCAACCTCGCGCGAGTTCTTGACGGCGATGGCGATGTCACGCTGGTGCTGGACGCAGTTGCCGGTGACCCGGCGCGCGCGGATCTTGCCGCGATCGCTGACGTACTTGCGCAGCAGCGTCGTGTCCTTGTAGTCGATGGTCGAGTTCTTCTCTTTGCAGAAGGTGCAGACCTTCTTCTTGATGACCTTGTCGCGCAACGGCGGTTTGGGCATGGTGGTTCTCCGTTAGTTTCGATGTTCGTTCGTGTACTGGGGTGACGATCAGAACGGGGGTTCGTCGTCCGCGCCGCGCGATCCGCCGAAGGAGCCCGACGCCTGCGGGGCACTGCCCCACGGGTCGTCCCCACCGACACCGGTCGGCCGCGAGCCGCCGGATCCGCCCGAGGAGCCGTAACCTCCGCCCCCGCCGCCACCGCTGCGGTTGGCCTTGGTGACCTTGGCCGTCGCGTAGCGAAGAGAGGGACCGATCTCATCGACCTCGAGTTCGACCACTGTGCGCTTCTCACCCTCGCGGGTTTCGTAGGAGCGCTGCTTGAGCCGTCCGGTGACCACCACGCGCGATCCGCGTGTGAGGCTCTCGGCCACGTTCTCGGCCGCCTCGCGCCAAATGTTGCAGCGCATGAAGAGGGCCTCGCCGTCCTTCCACTCGTTGGACTGACGATCGAACGTGCGCGGGGTGGATGCGACCGTGAAGTTCGCGACCGCCGCACCGGCCGGGGTGAACCGCAGCTCGGGATCGGCCGTGAGGTTTCCGACGACCGTGATGAGGGTTTCGCCTGCCATGGTTCCTCTTTCCAGCTACTTGCCGCGGCGCAGAACCTTGGTGCGCAGCACCGACTCGTTGAGTCCGAGCTGACGATCGAGCTCGGACACGGTGGCCGGCTCGGCGCTGAGATCGATGACGGCGTAGATGCCCTCGGCGTGCTTCTCGACCTCGTACGCGAGACGACGCTTGCCCCAGATGTCGACCTTGTCGACCTTGCCGCCGTCCTTGCGAACCACGTTGAGGAAAGTATCGAGCGACGGAGCAACGGTGCGCTCGTCCAGGTTGGGGTCGAGGATGACCATCAATTCGTATTGACGCATGAGACCACATCACCTCCTATGGACTGTGAATCGGTCACGGACTGTCCGTGACAGGAGGGTCGTTGCGTCAGCAACCCGCCAAGGATACAGGTGCACCCCGTGACCTGCGAAATCGTCTCGGAGGGCTCGGGGGCGCGGCGGTCGAACACCCGCGGCCCCTAGGGTGGTGCCATGTCCGGGGCACGCGTGCGGGTGGGTCGCACCGAGGCGACGACCACCGCGGTGGTCACGCTCGTGAGCGCTCTGGCGCTGCTCGCGGGCTACCTCAACAAGGCACGCTGTGTGGGCGCTCCCTTCACACCCGACGGGCGCTCGCTGATCTTCGATCGCATCAAGGATGTCGACGTCTGCTACTCCGACATCCAGTACCTGTGGCTCGGTCGCGGGATCGACCAGCACATCTTCCCGTACCTGACCGGCGGGATCTCGAGCAACGGGGTACTGCTGGGCGGCACGGTGGAGTACCCGGTCCTCACCGGACTGCTCATGTGGATCGGTGCGATCGGCGCCGACAACGACGCGCAGTTCCTGATGTGGTCGGCGATCCTGCTCGCGCCGTTCGGCATTGCGACCGCCGCGATGCTCGCACGGATGGCGGGGTGGTGGGCACTGCTGTGGGCGGGTGGCCCGGCGCTGGTGCTCTACGCCTTCCACAACTGGGAACTGCCCGTGGTGGCCACGGCCGTGGGTGCGATCTACGTGATGACCTGCACACCCTGGCAGCTGCGCACCCGATCCGCCTGTGCCGCAGTATTGCTCGCAGTGGGGTTCTGTCTGAAGATCTACCCCGGCGCCTTCGTGTTACCCCTGGCGCTGTACGTGCTCACCGCGACGAAGGGGCGCTACGACTGGCGTGGTGCGCTGTCGGTGATCGGGCTCGCCGCCGGCACCGTGACAGTGATCAACCTGCCGTTCGCGGTGCTCGGCTACAACGGCTGGGCGGCGTCCTTCGTGTTCCAGCAGTCGCGGCAGGCCGATATCACCACCAACTCGATCTGGTACTGGGGTCTGCGGCGCCTGTACGTGGACGAGCAGGCGTCGAAAGGGCTGCAAGCCCTCCAGGAGATCTCGTTCCAGGATGCCGTCGACATCGCCTCCCCCGCGCTGGTGTTGCTGAGTTTCGCCGCCGCCCTGTGGTTCGGGTGGCGGCGGGCCACCACCGAGGGTGCCTACCCCTGGGTGGCCACCAGCGCCGTCATGCTGTGCGGCTTCCTGCTCTTCCACAAGGTGCACTCACCCCAGTACACGTTGTGGCTGGTGCCGTTCTTCGTCCTGCTCCGGGTGCCGTGGGCACTGGTGGCGGGGTACCTGGTGGCCGATCTGTTCATGGGTATCGGAGTGTTCCGATACTTCGCCGCGCTCGGCGCGGGCGCAGACTCGTCCACCGAGCTGGACGCCGTGCTGGTGGGGGTGTGGGGACGCGCGCTGCTCCTGGCGGTGCTGATGATCGTCTTCGCCCGAGCACACCTGCGTGCACCGCACACCGCGGAGCGAGCACCCACGGAGGGAGTACCCGCATGAACTGGTCCGATCCGATCACCATCACCGGTCGCTTCGTCACCCTCGAGCCGCTGACACGCGATCATGCACACGAATTGCACGCCGCCGCAGATGATCCCGTGATATTCCGGTGGACCGGGCCGGCCGTGGCGTCACTGGAGGACGCCGCGGCGTACATCGACGCCGCCCTCGCCGACTCCACTCGCCGACCTTTTCTGCAGCGCGATTCGTCGACCGGCCGCGCCGTGGGCACCACCTCGTACTACCAGGCGGACACCACCAATCGGAGCCTGGCCATCGGGTACACCTGGCTCTCGCGGGCTGCACAGGGCAGGGCGATCAACCCGGAGTCGAAGTTCCTGCTGCTGCAGCGTGCCTTCGACGACCTCGGTGCGGTGCGCGTGGAGTGGCATACCGATGCGCGCAACAGTCAGTCCCGCGCGGCCATAGCCAAACTGGGCGCGAGCTTCGAGGGCATCCTGCGCAAACATCGGCGACTGGCCGACGGAAGTTGGCGTGACTCAGCACTGTTCGCGATGATCGACGAGCAGTGGCCCGCCGCCCGCGCGAACCTGGCAGCGCGCCTGGACGCCTTCTGACCACCTGCCGGTTTCAGCGGTGCCACTGCGGGTCCCGCACACATGTCACTGCGGGTCCCGCACACATGTCACTGCGGGCACAGCTGCATGTAGGGAAGGCCGGGCAGGGCCTTGCTCCACTCCGCGGGGGTGAGGGCACTACCGCGCCGGGCGCAGATCTGCTGGGCCACACGGTCGGGATCGAGCGTCCACACGTACACCGATTTCGAGGCCCCACCGGCCACGAGGTGCCCGTCACCCGCTAAGAACTGCGCGTCGTTGATGCGGGCTCCCGTGGCACTGAGCGTCACGCCCTGGCGCGGCGACCGTGGATCAGCGATGTCCCACAGCGACACACTGTCCACCGAGGTGCCCAGGGCGAGCATCGACCCCGAGCGGGAGAACGCAACAGAGTTCACCGCGGCCGGGCCCGCCACCGTCGACAGCTGTCGGGGCGCCGAGTGGTCGGTGACGTCGAAGATCTGCGCGGTGGCATCGGTCGAACCGATGGCCAGGCGCGAGCCGTCGGGGGAGAACCCGACCGACGACGTACCCGCCGCCAGTCCGGTGATGGTGGTGATGCGCCGGGCTGCAGTCGGTTCCGTGGTGTCCCACAACTCGACCGAGTTCGCCGACGTACCGACGGCGAGCACCTCGGCCACCGGACTGTAGGCGATGACGGACGGCAATCCGGCGACGGTGAACGATCCCAGCCGCACCGGTGCCGGGCCCACGCTGTAGAGCGCCATCTCGGGCGCATCCTGCTGCGAGAGCGCCACCATCGAGTTGTCCCGGGCGATGGCGATCCCACCGATGAGCAGGGGCAACGCCGCCGGGACCTGCGCCAGTACGCGGGGAGAAAGCCGAGATGTGCTGTCCCACAGCACGAAACCCCCACCGGCGGTTCCCGCTGCGAGGACGGTGCCGTCCAGGGAGACCGTGGCCGCCCCGTCGAGCCGATCACCGGGTGGCGCAACCAGGGCGGACGGGCCCATCCGCGGCGCCGCCGGGTCGGTGAGATCCCACACCCGAGCGCCGTCGCCGCGTGATCCGGTGGCGCCGAGAACGTAGGTGCCCGAGGCGTCGGTGGGAACGTTGAACACGGTGTCCGTGGGCCCGTCGAGAACCGGACCTCGCATCGGCCATCGATGCACCGTGCCGTCCTCGTCCGCGGTCACCAATTCGCCTCCATCGGAGGTGAACTCGGCGGTGGACACCAGCGCCGGACCGGGCAGCACCGAGAGCGGGCGCGCCGACGCGGCGTCGAACAGCCGGGTGGAGTTGTCGCTGGACACCCCTGCCAGGACCGCCCCGTCGGGGGAGAACACGACGTCGTTGACGTAGCTGGTGTACCCGGTGGCAGACGGGAGGTCGAGCAGTGTTCCGTCCGGTTGCACGGTCCACCTGGCGATCTCGCGCGCGGCGGTTCCGACGGCCAGTGCACGCGAGTCCGGTGAGAACGCCGCTCCGAAGTAGTTGTAGGTCGAGCCGTCCGAGGCCCGGTCCACCACCGGCACCTCCAGCCGCGCGGTGTCCCACATCCGTAGAGTCCGACCGCGACCGGCACCGAGCAACCACCGCCCGTCCGGGCTCACCGCCACGGCCACCGGTCCGGCGCCGGGTACCTCGAGGCCCGGTAGCGCCGCGAGAGAGACACCCGTGACGGACCATCGTGCGATCCGCCCGTCCGAGGTGCCGCCCACCAGCACCGCGCCGTCGGGGGAGAAGGCCAGGCTGCCCACCGGATCCGGCACCGCTGCACCGACTTTCGGTGCCGCCGGATCGGAGACGTCCACCACCACCACACCACCGGAGCCACCGACGGCCACTCGGCGGCCCGTGGAATCGACCACCAGGGCCGTCACGGACGAGCCGCCCGGCGCGGCGAACTCTGCGCTCGCAGCCACCTCGCCGCCGCGATGGACCTCCACCACACCGGTGGACCGTCCGACCACGATCACCCCGTCTGCCGTCGGGGCCGCCACCGTCCCGCCGGCCGGTCCCAGCATGCGCCAGGGTGTACGTACCCCGGAGGAATCGACGAGCGTGGACACCGCCTCCGGCGTGGCGCCCGCCCGATAGGCGGCCAGGGCCAGTTGGGTGGACAGGGCCGGATCGCGGGGTCGTGCGATCAACGCCGCCGAGACGATCTGACGCGACTGAGCCTGCATGCGCGCAACGTCGGCGGACTCCCGCTCGCCGACTGCCTGCCCGCGGGCGAACACGGCCGTGGCAGCGAGCACGAGCGAGACCACCGTGGCCGCGGCGAGTGCTGCCACCAGGCGGCGACGCGTCCGCACCCGCCGGCGATCGGCATCCTGGCGGGCACGCTCGTGAGCACCACTGGCCTCGACATATCGGCGCTCGACATCGTTGAGATCCAGCGCGCGCTCCCCGACGTCGATGCGCTCGCGCAGGAATGCCAATCGTGTGGCTCCGAGCAGCAGGGATTCGTCCTGGTCCTCCGCTGCCCACGTGGCTGCGGCACGGGTGAGATTGCGGTGCGCGGCGAACCACTCCCGATCATCGTCGATCCAGGCCCGCAGTCGCGGCCATGCCGTCAGCAGGGCCTCGTGCGCCACCCTCGCCGACCCGTCGTCGATGGTCAGCAGACGTGCATCGGCGAACTTGCGCAGTACCCCGAGATCTCCGGAAGCCAACTCCGGCAACGGCATCGGACGCCGGGTCACCGTATCGCCGTCGACGGACACCAACCGCAGCAGAGCTCGGCGCGCCGCGGTGCGCTCGGTGTCGGCGAGCTCGGTGTACACCCGCTCAGCGCTCTGCTGCACGGCACCACCGATGCGACCGGTGTCCAGGTAGTCCCGGGCGGTGAGCGTGCGCTTGTGCGCGCGTTCCCAGGTACCGAGCAGCGCGTGCGAGAGCAACGGCAGCACGCCCTGCTCGGCAACGGTGGACCCGGGCGGGAGCAGGTCCGCCAACAGCACCTCCACCAGATCGTCGGCCACCTCGACACCGGCCTTGCGGGCCGGGGCCACGATGATCTCGCGCATCTGCTCGACACCGAGCGGACCCACCACCACCGGTCCTGCGGTCAGTGGTCCCAGCAGGACGGGCTCGGCGAGCGCGACCCCGTAGAAGTCGGCTCGCATCCCGATCACCGTGGTCGCCGCCGCCGTCGCGGCGAGCTCGGTCAGATACCGCGCCCGGCGTTCCGCGGGGAAATCCGCGCCCCACAACTCCTCCGCCTGATCGACCACCAGCACCGCATCGGCCGCCACGCTCGGAAGTGGATCCGACGGCGTACAGAGCGTCACCGCCGTCGGCGGGTCCTGGGTGGCCATCGTCGCTGCCAGACCCGCGGCCAGAAGCGAGGACTTGCCCGATCCCGACGCCCCGGTGACCACCACGATTCCCGACGTCGCCTGCACGCGCTCGACGAGTTCGGCGACCAACTCGGCGCGGCCGAAGAACCACTCGGCGTCGTCGAACCCGAATGCATCGAGGCCCTTGTAGGGCGTGTGCGCGGGCATGCGGTCGCTCGAGCGCACGCGCATCACCGCGTCCCACCACTGCTGAATCAGCTCAGGATCGTTCACCCCGCACGCGGCGAGGACGGCCCGGAACTGCGGGGCGTTCTGCGGCGTCGGCAGGAAGTCACCCTTGAACCAGGCGCCGAACGTCGAAACGGGCGCTCCGGACATATCGGAAATACTGCGAAGCGACTTCCCCGACGCCTCCCGCACGTGTGCGAGGGCGTGGGCGAACTCCGATCGCGTGGTGATGGACGACGGATCAGACCTATAACCCGGTTTCATCGCACGACCATAACCGCAGATCACGGTATGTGCGCGCCGATCGAGTTCGTCCGACTTTCACTGCGCCGGTGGTGGTGGGGACTGCGCCCCTTCAAGATCGGAAACCATGAGCATCCACGCACTGGAAAGGCCCACCGTCATCGAATCCTTCACACCGCGGCCCGCCCTCAGCGAACGCGAGATCGAAGTGATGCTGGCGTGGTTCGCCGCCGAGTCCAAGGGCACTGCCGCCGCGCGCCTGTTCATCTCGATCGGCACCATCAACACCCACCTCAGCCGCATCCGAGCGAAGTACGCGGCCGTGGGCCGGGCCGCGCCGACCAAGACCGCACTGTTCGTACGAGCCCTGCAGGACGGCTACACCACACTCGATCAGTGGTGAGCGGGTTCGCTACAACTCGGCCGGTTCCTGCTGGTCCTGCCCGGCCAGTCGCCGATTGCGTCGCACGCTGGAGACGAACGCCAATCCGATGAGCACCACGCCCACCAGACCGGTGACGACGTCGTTGATGTGCACGCCGATCGAGACCAGCAGGATCACCGACAGAGCGCCGATCGCCCAGTGCGCTCCGTGCTCGAGGTACACGTACTCCGACAGCGTGCCCTTGCGCACCAGGTAGACCGTCAACGACCGCACGAACATCGCACCGATGAACCCCAGGCCCAGCGCGATGATGATCGGATCGCTCGTGATGGCGAACGCACCGATGACCCCGTCGAAACTGAACGACGCGTCGAGCACCTCGAGGTAGAGGAACAGGAAGAACCCGGCCTTACCGGTGGCCTTCACCAACTCCGACGGCCCGTCCGAGCTGGTGGAGGACGACCCGTCCGAGCTGGACTCGTCGTCCCCGACGTGGAAGAAGTTGCCCAACCCGTCGACCGCGATGTAGGTGACCAGGCCCAACACCCCGGAGACCATCACGGTGCCCACCCTGTCCTCGGGCGCGAGCAACTCGGCGGTGAGCACCAGCAACACCCCGGAGACGACCACCGACAGCATGTCCAACTTGCCGGCCTTCGCCAGGGGACGCTCGATGATCGACAACCACGTGTGCTCACGTTCGGTGAAGATGAAGTTCAGGAACAGCATCAGCAGGAACATGCCGCCGAACGCCGCGATCTGCGGATGCGCGTCGGTGATCAGGGTCTCGTAGCTCGGGCGCCCGTCGGGGAAGAAGGCGGCGCCGTCGGCCGGCGGATTCAGCGCCAGTCGCATCGCCTCGACGGGTCCGAGACCCGACGCGAAATACACGATGAGCAGGGGGAACAGCAGCCGCATCCCGACCACCGCGATCAGGATGCCGACGGTGAGAAAGATCTTCTGCCAGAACTCGCTCATCCGCTGCAGGACGGTGGCGTTGATGACGGCGTTGTCGAACGACAGCGAGATCTCGAGGATGCCGAGGATCACCACAAGGGCCATCGCCTGCGGACCGCCGTAGATCAGGGCGACCAGAATAGCGACGAGGGTGACAGCTACCGACCAACCGAACACACGCACGACCACGGCGGTGGCCTCTCTCTCGGGCATACCCACCGGCTCGGTCCTGCATCGGACGAGCAGTGGCTCGGAACAGTTCAGGGGCGGCCCCGGACGGGACCGCCCCCTACTGTGTCAGAGAACGTCCAGCGAGTCAGAAGAGCTGCCGGACGCCGAAAGGTGTGTCAGACGTTGACCCCGAAGTCGCGGGCGATGCCGGCCAGGCCCGACGCGTATCCCTGACCCACCGCGCGGAACTTCCACTCGGCACCGTTGCGGTACAGCTCGCCGAACACCATGGCTGTCTCGGTGGAGGCGTCCTCACTGAGGTCGTAGCGGGCGAGTTCCGTGCCGTTCGACTTGTCGACCACGCGGATGTAGGCGTTGCGGACCTGACCGAACGACTGGGAACGGGTCTCGGCGTCGTAGATCGAGACGGGGAAGTTGATGGTGTCGATGTTCGGCGGCACAGCCGTGAGATTCACGTTGATGACCTCGTCGTCGCCGTCGCCCTCACCGGTGGTGTTGTCGCCGGTGTGCTCGATGGACCCGTCGGGGGACTTGAGGTTGTTGAAGAAGACGAAGTGCTGGTCGCTGATCACCTTCTTGTCCGCCCCCAACGCGATGGCGCTGGCGTCGAGGTCGAAATCCGTACCGGTGGTGGTGCGGATGTCCCAGCCGAGGCCCACCGATACAGCGGTGAGGTTCGGTGCTGCCTTGGTGAGCGAGACGTTTCCGCCCTTGCTGAGGCTGACGCCCATGAGATGAGGTCCTTTCGATCGGATGTGTCCGCTATCGGTCATACAGCAAACGACCACCACGGCGCGCCGGTTCCCCGCGAACTACCATCGCTGACGTGAGGCAACCCTGGCCGGGCAGGTTTTCCCGCGCGAGCGAGCGGGACGAGGCGGTTCGCGCTGCCCGCGATGCGGCGGTGGCTGCGTTCCTGGACATGGACTCGCGCCAGTCGGCCGCCTCCTCCGGCGTCTCGGCTGTCACTGCCCTGCACCCCGAGCGGAACCTGCGGACGCAGTGGGAGGCGGTGGAGACCGAGTGTTTCACCGCGGCCGGGGCGTATCTCGATGCCACCGATCGCTTCGAGGCGGAGAACTCCGAGGCGGCCCACGTGGCGTTCACGCACGTCTACGACCAACTGGTGCAGGCCAGCCGAGCCGTCGACGAGTTCTACGTGGCTCACCGAGCCGATCTCGACGACGCTCTCGCGGCGGTGGGAGCGGTGCCCCGAATTGCCGAGCAGGCTCGCTCGCAGGCCCGCTCGGCGCTGGCGACCCTCTCCGACGACCCCGTGCATCGCTACCGGTCGGTGATCTCGGCGGCCGACCGTCTGCGCGCGGACCTGCATGATCTGGCCTCGGCGGAGGCAGACCGGAACCCCGTCCGCACACGGGATGTGGCCGCACGGGTGCGCGAGCACACCACGGCCCTGACCACCGCACTGAGCGAGGCGCCCGCCAAGGCCGGTGACGCCGCCCGCGCGCTGGCATCGGTGCGCACCCGCCTGCAGGCCGTCGGTACGCGCGCGGAGAGGATCGGACCGGCGTACTCGGCGCTGCTTCGCGAGTTCGTCGCGGCGAGTTCGGCCGATCTGACCGCGGCGCGAACGGACGTCACCGACCACATGGCGCGCGCCGAGAGCGCCATCGCTGCTGCCACCCGCGACCGCGACACCGATCCCGAGGCGGCACTCGAGGCGATCGCCGCGGCGCGAGAGCATCTCAGCGCCGCCGAGCGACGGATCGCCGACGTCACCGGCCGACTCGAGCGCCTGCGGGGCACACGTGACGATCCCGGAGCCGCGGAGGCCGCCGTGCGGTTCGCGCTGCGTGACGCCCAGCTTCTCGCCGTCACGCGCGGATTGGTGAACGAGTGGGGATCGGTGCTCGATGCCCAGGCCGATCGCATCGCGCGGGCCCATGCAAAGCTCGACACACCTCGACCGGACTACTGGGCCTACCTCCAGGAGATAGATTCGATCACCGAGTTCATCGCGGGCGTCGTCTCGCGGATGCGCGGCCGACACGGCGCCTGACTCCCCGCTCGGGACACACGCCGACCACCCGCCGAGAAAGGCAGCCGTGCACCATTTCCGACAACTGGACGTCCAGACACGTACCCACCTCTTCGCGCGGGAGCCGGCGACGATCGAGGCGGACGGCGACCTGACCGTGCTGGCCATGTCGCTCGGCGCCACGCTGTACATCCCCGCGATGCGGGAAGACCTACCGGGAACCGTTCGGCGCCGCGCCGCCGAGGGCGTGGTGTCGATGGTGATCGACCTCGAGGACGCCGTGGCCGATCAGGACCGGGATGCCGCCCGGGTGCGCGTGGCCGGCGCGCTCGACGCGTTGGCCACCGATCCTCCTGCGGTCTCCCTGTTCGTCCGCGTGCGCACCGACGACGACATCGAGTTCGTGTGCCGCGCCGTCACCTCCGGTCTCGCCGTGCTCGACGGGTTCGTTCTGCCGAAGTTCCGGTCCGTGAACGGTGCATCGCTGCTGACCCACGTGCGGGACCTCGCCGCCGAATACGGGCGACGGCTCCTGGTGATGCCCGTGCTCGAATCGCGGGAGGTGCTCTACCGGGAGTCCCGCGACGCCGAACTGCTGGCGATCGGCCGCATCCTGGCAGGTCACCGTGACCGTGTGCTGGCCGTACGCATCGGCGCCACCGACCTGTGCGGTGCCTTCGGGATCCGCCGCGACCGGGACCTGACCATCTACGACGTCCGGGTGGTCGCCGACACCATCGGCTCGATCGTCAACCACCTCGCCCGCGCCGACGGGTCGGGGTTCATCGTGACCGGGCCCGTGTGGGAGTACTTCGCCGACCATGAGCGCATGTTCCGGCCGATGCTGCGCCAGACGCCGTTCGAGGACCTCGAGGCCGTGACGTTCCGCCAGCAGTTGGTCAGCCGGGACCTCGACGGGCTGCTGCGCGAGGTCGCCCTCGACCGTGCGAACGGTCTGCACGGCAAGACCGTCATCCATCCCTCACACGTTCCGGCCGTGCACGCACTGCAGGTGGTGACCGCCGAGGAGTACGCCGATGCGTGCGCGATCGCCGAGTCGGCCGACTCGAGCGGGGTGATGGCGTCCGGGTACAGCAACAAGATGAACGAGGTGGGTCCGCACCGCGCGTGGGCGCGGCTGACGATGGCTCGCGCCGAGGTGTTCGGGGTCACGCGCGAGGGCGTGTCGTTCGTGGACGTGATGCAAGCTCTGGCCCGCCGATGAGCAACTTCCTCACCGACGACTGGGGTGTCCGGCTCGAGCACGTCTCCTCGCCCGTGGGACGACGCCTCGAGGACCTGGTGCACCCCGGCCTGCGCAAGAACCCCAAGCGTGCGCACCTACTGGTCTCGACCGTGCTGGGCAAGCACATTCCCGTGCCGCCCTCGCGGGTGCTGGACGCCGGCGGGCTGCTGGCAACGCTGTGCGCCGACGTCCTCGACGACTCCGAGGCGGTGGTGGTGCTCGGATTCGCCGAGACGGCAACCGGTCTCGGACACACCGTGGCGTACTCGCTCGGCGCACGTGCCTATCTGCACTCGACGCGCCGGAACGTGCCGGGGGTCGAGGTGTTCGCGCAGTTCCAGGAGGGACACTCGCACGCGACCGATCATCGCCTGCTCCCCGTCGGTACCGACGTGCTGAGGGACGACCTTCCGCTGATCCTGGTGGACGACGAACTGTCCACCGGTGCAACGGCTCTGCGCACGATAGAGGCCCTGCACGCGATCGTCCCTCGCTCGCGGTACGTGCTGGCCTCCCTGGTCGATCTCCGGGAGCAGGCCCACCTCGCCGAGTCCGACACGGTGGCCCGCAGACTCGGCGCGCGCATCGACAGCGTCTGCCTCGCGAGCGGTCGCGTCGTGCTTCCCGCAGACCTTGCCGCCACCGTCGCCGCCCTGCCCGAGCCCGCCCCTCTCCAGTCGGCCGACGCGCCCGGCACGGTGCAGCGCATCGATATCGAGTGGCCCGCAGGGATACCGGACGGTGGGCGCCACCTGATCCTCGGAAGCGAATCCCGCGAGTACGATCTCGCGATCACCGCGGCAGCCGATGTCCTCGCACCTCGTCTGGAACCGCACCGGCCCGTGGTGGTGATCGGACACGAGGAGCTGATGTACCTGCCGCTGCGCATCGCGCGGCTGCTCGAGGCCACCGGGCGCGAGACGGTGTTCCAGACCAGCACCAGGTCGCCGGCTCACGTCATCGATCGCCCCGGCTATCCGCTGCGCCGCGGATTCACCTTCGCCGCAGCCGAAGTCGACGAGCACGGTTCCCGACATCTGTACAACGCGCAGTTCGCCGATCCGCGCCTCGACCCGCGTTACGTCGTGATCGCGGACTCCGCCGCCGACACCGATGCCCTCTTCGGCGGGCTCGTGCGGGCACTGGCCGGCACCGGAGCGGACGTCACCGTGGCCATCGTTCCCGCCACCGATCCCCTCGCGCTCGCCGCCGCCCGGGGTGTGCGGTGACACCCCCCGCCCTTCGCGGACCGCAGTTCGGCTCGTATGCCCCCGACGAGGTCGGCTGGCTGCTGACCGATCTCTCGCACGTTGCGCTCGAAGCCCCGACCGCTCAGCGCGAGAGCGACATTCAATCTGGCAGAGCGGCCTACTACGAGTCGTTGCCGGTGGAGTACCAGCCCGACGCCCGGTACCGGGAGTTGTTCGAGACGGTCCTGGCCGGGTCGGCGCGACGGCTGGCCGTCGCAGCTGCTGTGGTGACCGATCTGCTCCTCGCCGAGCGGCCGATGCCGCTGGTGCTGGTCTCCCTGGCCCGCGCCGGAACGCCGGTGGGAATCCTGATGCGCCGATGGGCTGCGCACCGTCACGAGCTCACGCTGCCGCACTACGCGGTCTCCATCGTCCGGGGCGGAGGCATCGACCCGGTGGCGCTCGAGTACCTGGCCGAGCACCATGATCCGTCGTCGGTGGTGTTCGTCGACGGATGGACGGGTAAGGGGGCCATCGCCCGCGAACTCGCCGCCGCACTGGAGCAGACGGAACTGGGGCGCCGCTTCGACCCGTCCCTGGCGGTGCTCGCCGACCCCGGTTCGTGCGTGTCCACGTTCGGCACACGAGAGGACTTCCTCATCGCCTCCGCATGCCTGAACTCCACTGTGTCCGGGCTGGTTTCGCGAACGGTCTACAGCGATGCACTGATCGGCCCGGGCCAGTTCCACGGCGCCAAGTTCTACTCGGAGCTGGCCGCGGACGACGTCTCGCAGCACCTGCTCGACAGCGTTACCGCCCATTTCGGCACCATCGGGGACGAGGTGACCACGCAGACCGCGCGCATCCGGTCGAGCGATCGCACCCCGACATGGGCGGGTTGGGCCTCGGTCGAGAAGGTTCGACGCGATTACGGGATCTCGAGCATCAACCTGGTGAAACCGGGGGTGGGGGAGACCACCCGGGTGCTGCTGCGGCGGGTCCCCTGGCGGGTGCTGGTTCGGGACGCCGAGCATCCTGATCACGCCCACATTCGATTGCTCGCAGCCGCGCGCGGGGTCCCCGTGGACGTGGTTGCCGATCTCGCGTACTCCTGCATGGGCCTGGTGAGGGAACTGCCGTGATCGTCACAGACCTCGACCGCACGCTCATCTTCTCCGAGGCGGCGGCCCGCACGGCGTCGGGCGAACTGGTGTGCGTCGAGCACCTCGACGGCGCCGAACTGTCGTACATGACACGCCGTGCGGCGCAGCTGCTCGCCCTGCTGACCTCGACCGTCACCGTGGTGCCCACCACCACCCGGACTGTCGAGCAGTACTCGCGGATCGCCCTTCCCGGCGGGCCGTACCGATACGCGATAACCACCAACGGTGGCGCGATACTCGTCGACGGTGTGCCGGATCCACTCTGGCGGGCCCGTGTCGATGCCGAGGTCCGCGCGACGTCGGCTCCGCTGGCGGAAGTACTGGCCGAGATGAATTCCCGTTCGGACCCGTCGTGGGTACTGAAGACGCGCACTGCGGACAACCTGTTCTGCTACCTGGTCGTCGACCCGGCGATGCAGCCGGAAGAATTCTTTCAAGAATGGTCATTATGGTGTGCCGAAAAGGGTTGGGGCGTTTCACAACAAGGGCGCAAGATCTACACGATGCCGATAAATGTGTGCAAGAGCACTGCGGCCGCCGAAGTACGAATGCGCCTCGAGCGCGAAGGGGTCGTTCGACCGACCGACACCCTGCTTGCCGCGGGCGACGGCGCTCTCGATGCGGCCCTGCTCAGAATGGCCGACGAGGCGATCCGACCCGCTCACGGCGAGCTTCACGAGTCGAGGTGGACCACCCCCGGTCTGGTGATCACGTCCACGGCAGGGGCGGCCGCGGGAGAGTCGATCGTGCAATGGATGATCGACCGGACTGCCGGCACCGATCACTTTCCTAGTAATATCGGAACTCGCTCATAACGGTGATGGGGGTCTCGACGGAGCTGATTACCACCGAACCCGCGGTGGCGATCATCCTCAGCAACAATTGGTGAAAGACCCGTGACCGATTCAGAGACTTCCCGCCCCCCGGCGGCGGCCGACACGTCGGCGTCGGACGGGTCGGACGCGCAGGGCAGGGCGGGGACCTGGCTGCTGATCGAAACCCTCGGCCTGGCCGACGGCATCGACCCGACCGTGGTGGCCGACGGCAGCCGCAAACGCAACTTCGCGAGCCCCGGCCGCAGCACCCGATCACGCGTCGTGCAGAACGCGCTCCGTGAACTCGTCTCTGCCGTCGTGGTCGGCGCCGAGCGCGTCGAATCCACCGTCGTCGATCGCGGCACGACCACCACGCTGGTGGGCGAGCCGGTGCTCTCCGCCCGGGGCGACGTGCTCGGCGTGGCCGCATGGATCGGGCCTGCGGGAACCACTCCGACCGAGCGGGACGTGGTGGGCTCGTTCGAATGGAACGCGGTCACGCGCACCACAGAGCACGGTCCCGGCCTCGAATCGAAGATCCTCGGGATCACCGAGACCACCGACCGGCGCACCCTTCCGGAGATCTGGAAGTACTTCACCGAGTTCGACTACCACGACGAGTACACCGCCTTCGTCCACCAGGTCGAGACCGGTGACATCGACAGCGGCCAGGAGTTCGCCGCGGAGATCTCGCTCGTCGGGGAGGACGGCGGCCCGCGACGGGTGCACATGACCGTCCGCTCGCGCATCTCCGGTGACGACCGCCGCGTGGTGGGCCTGGTGCACTGCATCGCCGACGCCGAGCGTCCGCCGTCCGCCTTCGCCCGCGAATTCGCCCGTACCGCGGCGACCCTCGCCGTCGATTCCGGCGACGGCCTCGGCCACCTTCTCCTGCGCACCGGGCTCGTGCTCGAGTGGTTGCGCATTCCGGCGGCACCGTTCGATCGCTGGGCCACCGAGATCCCGCAGTTGCATCCCACCAGCGCCACCGAGTTCGACTCGGCACTGGCCGAACTCGGACGCGGGGCGGTGCCGTCGATCGACCTGGTGATCTACCTGCGGTTCGCGGGCGACGACGACTGGCTGCCCGCGCACGTCACCGTCACCGCCGTCGGACACCCCGGAACGACCGGGCCGATCGTCTCCCAGGGACTGATCCAGGTGCGTGCGTCGTACGGGATCCTGGCGTGGTGATGTCAGGGTCGGTGTAGCACCCACACCTGCGACACCCCGGTCTGGCCGCGCGTGACGATGGCTGCCGACTCTGTGCGCTCGAGGGTGTAGCCGTTGCGGCGGGCGACGCCCGCACTCCGGACATTGGCTGCGTCGCAATGAATTTCGACGCTGCCGATGCCGTCCAGCTCGAGTGCGATCTCCGTCAACGCCCGCACCGCTGCGGTCACGAGGCCACGGCCCTGCGCGGCCTCGTCGATCCAATATCCGATCTCCGTCACCGCGGTCCGCTCCGGTGGACGCCGCAGACCGACCTTGCCGACGACGGTCTCGTCGAGGCAGATCAGGTAGTCGAACTCCTCGCCCGTCTCCCAGCGCACCGCGGCGATGGTGATGCGGTCGAGTTGGACCTGTGGCGACGCCGCCGACTCCACGGCCCACGGCATGAACTCGGCAAGACGGTCGAGATTGGCGGCGACGAGTTCGGCGACGATCGGCGCGTCCGCCCGGTTCTCGCGACGCAACACCACGGGGTCGCCGATCACGGTGTCGGGAGGGGCGCTGACCATGCTGACCATTGTGCCTGCATCGGACACGTACGCTGGGTACCACCAACCTCACCGGCGAGCGAAGGACGTGGACGAGTTGTCGGCAGCCCTGACCAAAGGCCAGAACGGACCCATCGAGGCGCCGGAGGTGCTGGTCGATCTCGAACTGCCCGCCCCCGCGGACATCTCCGCCCTGCTCGTCACGGCGTCCGGGAAGGTGCGGACGGACGCCGACTTCGTCTTCTTCAACCAGCCCTCCGGGCCCGGAGTTCGGCTCGTGCCCAACGCGGCCGGCCCGTCGCGCGTCGCAGTCGCCACCGCGCAGGTGCCCTCGGACATCGAGCAGATTCGCATCGTGATCACCCTCGACGACGCCTCTTCGAACTTCGGGCGCTTCCCGGCGCCCACAGCCCACGTTCTCGATCCCGCGGGTACCCGCCTGTTCTCGTACACGGTCGACGGTCTGAGCAACGAGTCGGTGGTGATCGCGCTCGAGATCTATCGCCGCCAGGGTGCGTGGAAGGTCCGCGCCGTGGGGCAGGGTTACGCAGGCGGTTTCGCAGCGCTCGTGCGTGATCACGGGGTGTCCGTCGACGACACCCCCGCGCCCGTCCCTCCCGCGCCTGTTCCCCCTGCACCCGTCCCCCCTGCACCCGCCGCGCCCCCACCGGCTCCGGCACCCACCCCGCCTGCCTACACCCCGCCCGCGTACACCCCGCCCGCGTACACCCCACCTGCCGCACCCGCGGCTCCGGCCGAGGTCAGCCTCACCAAGGCGCGACGGGTCGATCTGTCCAAGGGTCAGAAGGTCACCCTCCGGAAGGAAGGCGGGGTCGCTCTGAGCCGGATACGCATGGGCCTAGGGTGGGACCCGATCAAGCAGGGCGCATTCGGGCGACGCACCGCCGACGTCGATCTGGACGCATCGGCCATCATGTTCGCCGGGGAGCGGCACGCCGACGTCGTGTACTACGGGCAGCTGAACTCGAAGGACGGGTCGATTCACCACGAGGGCGACAACCTCACCGGTGAGGGCGACGGCGACGACGAGGTGATCAACATCGACCTCACGCGCATCCACCCACAGGTGACATCGGTGATCCTGACGGTGACGTCGTACCGCGGACAGACCTTCGAGCAGGTGGACAACGCCTTCACACGGCTTGTCGACCTGACCACCGGCGCCGAGTTGGCTCGCTTCACCCTGCAGGGAGGTATGCCGTTCACCGGTCTGGTGATGGCCAAGCTCTACCGGTCGGGCAGCGACTGGAAACTCCAGGCTGTCGGTGAGGGCATCAACGCCAAGCACGCCGGCGAGGCGCTACCGCAGCTCGGCCGCTTTCTCGTGTCCTGACCCCACGGGGGCCTGAGTCGGAGGTCGCAGCCACGACGGGCGTGAGCCCCCGCGGTCGGGTGCACCATCGAAGATGCCACCCGACGGGTCGTCGGCCCCATCGGCGCGAACCAGATCTTCTCCGGGAACGTAGATCTGGCGAAGGATCAACGCGCACAACGCGATCACAGCCAGATCACGCACGACGACCGTTGCGGTGAACCACTGCTCGGGCAGGCCCTTGTTGGACACGCCGAGGTAGTACATCATTCGCGGTACCCACACCAGGGCGTCGATCGTCATCCACGCCAGCAGGATTCGTCGATGTGGCAGAGCGAGCACCGCGAGAGGAACCAGCCACAGCGAGTACTGCGGACTCCACACCTTGTTGGTGAGCAGGAATCCGGCCACCACCAGGAAGCACAGCGACGCAAGGCGGGGGCGGCGCGGAGCCGTCAGTGCCACATAGGCCACCGCAACGCACACCAGCGCGAAGAGCACCACCGTCACCGCATTGAGCACCGACGGCTTCTCACCCGCGGCGAGAACCCCGTCGAATCCCGGCCATCCGGTGAAGGAGGTGATGACGTTGTAGATCGAGTCCGGATCGGCGCCGCGAACGGAGTTGAGTCGGAAGAACTCTCGCCAACCTCGCGGGAACAGCAGAGCGATGGGGGCGTTGACCACCACCCAGGTCGCCGCCGCCGTGGCCGTCGCTGTCACCCATTCACGCCAGCGTCCCGTTCGCCACGCCAACACTGCCATCGGTCCCAGGAGGAACAGAGGATAGAGCTTGGCCGCACCGCCGAGCCCCAGCAGAACGCCGGAGAGTACCGGCCGCCGCCGAGCCCACGCGAGCAGGCCGGTCATACCCAATGCCGTTGCCAGAGCGTCGAAATTGGTGAACACGTGCACGATCACCAAGGGGGAGCACGCCGCGATCGCGGTGTCCCACACGCGACGACCGGACAGTCGGTAGGTGGCCCAGATCGTGACCAGCCATGCAAGCGCCAGACCGAAGGCAACGATGTTGAAGTAGAGGACCACCGACAAGGCCTGCGGCAGAATAGGAATGGACCTCCAGAGCGTGGTCGTGGCCGCCGCTGCGTACTGGTACAGCCCCGTCAGGACCGGGTACTCCATGTACCGCTGGTTGGGGCTGTCGGGTGGCAGGGCGTCCTCGAGAGGTTCCTTGTACGGGAACGCCCCCTGATCGAGGTGCTCGGCACCGTACAGCGGAACCGTGTCCGAGTAACACATGGCGACGTACTGGCGGCTACCGCTCCAGTCCAGTCCCAGTTCACCGTTCGGCCCGAACGGTGCCTGCTGGATACACGCGGCCTTGCCGAACCAGCCGAACGACAAGAAGATCACCGCGAACAACAACGTCACGCGCAGCGGCGTGAAGAACCGCTGACGACCGACGAGCGCATGGCGACCCACCGGGCCGCCGATCACGGTCGAGAGCTCCGCGACCATCGGGTCGGTGAGGCTGGGCCGGTCACGCCCGCGCAGCGATCGTGCATCGGACGCGATCACACCGGGCCCGATGACAGACCCGGACGCCACCGACGCCGTCCCGCTCGGCCGGTCGTCGAGTTCCGCCACTGCCCGCTACCCGCCGGGCGGAGGCGCGGGGGCGGGCGCCAGGCCCGGCACCGGGATGGTGATGCCGGGCAGGATCTCCACCTGCGACGGAACGATCACCTGGGCGGGAGGAGGGGCCTGCGTGGGCGGCGGTGCCGACGGCGTCGGGGTTGCCGAGGGGGTGGCAGCCGGGGGAGCGGAGTAGGTGGGGAGCCCGGCCTGCCCGCCGATGGCCGTCGGCTTGGGGAAGCTCTCCTTCGGCGTGCCGTCGAGCGCACCGTCCATCGTCTTCTTCCAGATGTCCGATGGCAGACCCGATCCGTAGATGGGCCCACCGTTCTTGTTCTCGAGCGGCAGACCCTGCTCGGTGCCCACCCACACCGCAGTCGACAGCGACGGGGTGTAGCCGACCATCCAGGCGTCCTTGTTGTCGCCGGTGTCGCCGAGCTGGGCGGTGCCGGTCTTGGCCGCCGACTCACGACCGCCGGACAGGTTGTGCCCGTTGGAGTAGCCCGCGATCGGCTTCATGGCGGAGGTGACGTTGTCGGCCACGGCCGCACTCACGGCCTGCGTGCCCGAGTCAGCAGCACGATCGAGCAGCACGACACCGTCGGCGGTGACCACCTTCTGCACGAAGTGCGCCTCGTGATACACCCCGGACGCGGCCAGTGTCGCGTACGCCGAGGCCATGTCGAGAACTCGGGACTGATACTGGCCCAACACGATCCCATTGTTCGGCGGACTGCCGTCGGGTTCGACGAGTGTCGGGCCGATACCGTCGACCGTCTTCGGGATACCCAACTTGTGCGCCATGTCCGCGATCGCCTGCGGACCACCGTTGAGGTCGAGTTCGAGACGGTAGAAGCTGGTGTTCAGCGATCGCTTGAGCGCTTCGGCGATGGTGCACGTCCCGCAGGACTCGCCCTCGACATTGCTGATTCGGATGCCGTTGACCGTCAGGGTCGAACTGTCGTAGGTCTTCGACAGCGGGATGCCCTGCTCGAGTGCCGCAGCCAATGCGATGACCTTGAACGACGAGCCCGTCTGCAGGCCGGCGTTGGCGAAGTCGAAACCGCGTCCGTCGGCGCCGCCGTAGTAGGCGCGCACCGCGCCGGTCCGCGGATCCACCGATACCGCGGCCGTGCGCAGTTCGGTCGGCTGCCCGTCGAGGGTGCTCTGCGCCGCGTCGACCGCGGCCTGCTGCGCTTTCGGATCGATCGTGGTGGTGATCTGCAGGCCGGCGGTGTTCAGGTCCTGCTCGCTGATCCCCGATGCCTGCAGCTCCCGAAGAACCTGCGTCTTGATCAGCCCGTTGGGACCGGCGTCGGAGCTGTCGCCGGTGTCGACCTGCGCGAGCGGCACCCACTTGGGGTACTGCATCGCCGCGCGCTGGGTCTGATCGAGCTTGCCCATCGACACCATTCCGTCGAGAACGTAGTTCCAACGGCTCTGCGCGCCGACGGGGTTGTTCTCCGGATCCAGACCCGAGGGCTGCTGGATGGTCGCGGCCAGCACCGCACCCTCCTCGGTGGTCAGCTGGTCGACCGGCTTGCCGAAATACGCCTTCGACGCCGCGGCGATCCCGTACGCCCCGCGGCCGAAGTAGATGGTGTTGAGATAGGCGGCGAGAATGTCGTCCTTGCTCCACTGGCGCGCCATCTTCGACGAGATCACCAGTTCACGCATCTTGCGGGTGAGGGTGCGCTCCGACCCGACCAGTGCGTTCTTGACGTACTGCTGCGTGATCGTCGAGCCACCGCCCGCGCTGTCACGTCCCAGGATGTTGTCACGAGCAGCACGAGCGAACCCGGACACCGAGAAGCCCGGGTTGCTGTAGAAGTCGCGGTCCTCGGCCGAGAGCACCGCGTTGCGCACCTGCTCGGGAATCTGGTCGATGGTCACGTCCGTGCGATTGCCCTCGGGCGGGACCACCGTGCCCAACACCGACGTCCCGTCGGCGGCGTAGATCGTGGCAACCTGGTTGGTCTTGATGTCCCCGGGGCGCGGCACATCCACCAGGATGTAAGCGACCATGAAGGCCAGGACCGGCACCACCAGACCGAGCGCGACCAGGGTGTAGATCGTGCGACGGACGATCCGCCACCGGCTTCGCTTCTTCTTCACCGTTCCGGACTCGGACGACCTGGTGGGCTTCGAGGCGTTCGTGCCGTCTCCTCCGATCGGGGGCCGGGGCGGTTCGTCGCCACCACCGCCCTGGTAGGGCCTTTCGGTGCCGCCCGGGTAGGGCTTTTCGGTGCCGCCCGGGTAGGGCTTCTCGGTGCTGTAGGCGAGGGGCGCAGACCCGCGTGGGGGACCCGGGCGCCGCGCCTGCGGGACGTACGCGGTGGACCCGGCGCCGGCGGCCCGGTCGTATGGGCTGCGCGGGGGCTGAGCTGAGCGCGGGGGAATCCCGGTGCGCGGGGGCTGTTGCGGCTGGCGTCGGGGAGCCGGAGCGCCGGACGGCCGCGCACCCGGCGCCGGCGGAGGTCCGGGAATGCGCGGCGGGGGCGTCGATCGCGACGGATCGGGCCGATACGCGGGCCGAAAGGGCTCGTGCGGGCCGGCACCGCGACCGGCATCGCGTCGGGCGCGGGGTCTGCCCTGGTCACCAGGACCGTCGTACGGGGAACTCACTCGGCTCTCTCCACACCATTTCTGCGCCGGCCCGTCACGTCGCTGCGCAGGCTCGCCATCACTGCCTGGCCGTCCGACGTTGGGTGCGCCGCGCTCGTTTGGGCGCGGGCACCGCCCCTGTCACGTACGACTGCACCAGGTGGTTCCACCGGCACGAACGGCACACCTCGACCACGTGCACCGAGAACTCCTCCTGCGTAGAGGCCAGGCGCACCAACTCCTCGGCAGTGCGCGCCGAACCGGACACCGGGCCGAGCTTCTCACCGAACACCCACGACACCAGCGTCAACTGCTCCTTGCGGCAGATCGGGCACGCCGCCGTCGACGGGCGACCATGGAACTTCGCGGCGCGGAGCAGGTAGGAATCGGCATCGCACACCTGCGCGAGAGCAGTTCGTCCCGAATACACCTCGGACAGCAGCGACCTGCGCTGAAGCGCATAGTCCACCACCTGCCGCTGTAACCGCACGAGACCAGAGTACGTGCGCCTGCCCGCCCCTGCCCCGCGGTGCCCTTCTTCCCCCGCCCGGACCCGACTCTGTTCGCCGGTGCGTCTGTACCCAATGTGACATTCGGTCACTCCTGGTGACCAACTGTCACATTGGGTACGCCGGATCTCCGCGATCGCGAGCGGGGTGAGCGATGCCATATATCGCGCCGATACAAGTGGGGGCTATAGTTTGCGATGCATCATCGGGTGCGGACAGCGAGGGGAGGGGACGGAATGCTCGAACTTGCCGTTCTCGGGCTACTTCTCGACTCACCCATGCACGGCTACGAGCTGCGCAAACGGCTGACGGGGCTACTCGGGGCCTTTCGCGCGTTCTCCTACGGTTCGCTCTATCCGACCCTGCGACGCATGCAGGCGGACAACCTGATCGTGGAGAGCACTCCGGACGGAAGTCTCAAGCGCCGGGCACGACGGGTCTATCAGCTCACCCCGACCGGGCGCGCCCGGTTCGCGGAGTTGGTGGCCGACACCGGTCCGCAGAACTACACCGATGACGGGTTCGGCGTACACCTGGCCTTCTTCGGACGCACCCCCGCCGAGGCGCGGATGCGGATTCTCGAAGGCAGAAGGCGTCAGGTCGAGGAGCGCCGCGAAGGGCTCCGAGACGCCGTCGGCCGAGCAAGTGGGTCGTTGGACAGATACACACGCGGTTTGCACCAACTCGGCCTCGAGTCGAGTGAACGCGAGGTGCGGTGGCTCAACGAGTTGATCGCTGCCGAGGCATTGGCGATCAATTCGGAGAGTCGTCCGCCCACACACTCTGTCGAGAACTCGACAGTCACATCAGTCGAGAGCGCTGTGACAAGCCGAGACAGCTCGACAACCAACCGAAGAGAAGGAGAACCCGACCATGAGTGACAACAGCACTGCGGTGCGCGTGGCCATTGTGGGTGTGGGTAACTGCGCGTCATCCCTCGTACAGGGTGTGCAGTACTACAAGGACGCCGACGAGAACGCCACCGTTCCCGGCCTGATGCACGTGAGGTTCGGCCGCTACCACGTTCGCGACGTGCAGTTCGTCGCCGCATTCGACGTGGACGCCAAGAAGGTCGGGTTCGACCTCTCCGAGGCCATCTTCGCGAGCGAGAACAACACGATCAAGATCGCCGACGTCCCCCCGTCGTCGGTCACCGTTCAGCGCGGGCCCACCCTCGACGGCATCGGCAAGTACTACGCCGAGACCATCGAGGTCTCGGACGCCGAGCCGGTCGACGTGGCGCAGGCACTGCGGGACGCGAAGGTCGACGTCCTGGTGTCGTACCTGCCGGTGGGCTCGGAGGAGGCCGACAAGTTCTACGCCCAGGCGTGCATCGACGCCGGAGTGGCCTTCGTCAACGCACTTCCGGTGTTCATCGCTTCCGACCCGGTGTGGGCCGAGAAGTTCCGCGCCGCGGGCGTCCCGATCGTCGGTGACGACATCAAGAGCCAGGTCGGCGCCACCATCACCCACCGTGTGATGGCCAAGCTGTTCGAGGATCGCGGCGTACAGCTCGATCGCACCATGCAGCTCAACGTGGGCGGCAACATGGACTTCAAGAACATGCTCGAGCGCGAGCGCCTCGAGTCGAAGAAGATCTCCAAGACCCAGGCCGTGACCTCGAACCTGAAGAAGGAGTTCGCCGCCAACGACGTGCACATCGGCCCGTCCGACCACGTGGGCTGGCTCGACGACCGCAAGTGGGCGTACGTGCGACTCGAGGGTCGTGCATTCGGTGACGTCCCCCTGAACCTCGAGTACAAGCTCGAGGTGTGGGATTCGCCGAACTCGGCCGGCATCATCATCGACGCCGTGCGCGCGGCCAAGATCGCCAAGGATCGCGGCATCGGCGGACCGGTCATCCCGGCGTCGGCGTACCTGATGAAGAGCCCGCCCGAGCAGCTCGCCGACGACATTGCGCGTACGCAGCTCGAGGAGTTCATCATCGGCGCCGAGTGAGCTGCGGCGACCGATTCACGGCACTGTGCAGTGCCTGATGCAGTCCTGAAGGGGGCACACCCGCTCGTCGGGTGTGCCCCTTCCTGCACCCAAGCCTCTCGCACAGACGTTCGAAGTTCTCTGTCGGTGGTCGGTCGTAGGGTGGCGCCCATGAACTCGGAGAAGATGTTGACCCGTATCGGGGGGCTGCTACGGCAGGCGGAGTCGACGGATAATCCCCACGAGGCAGCGGCGTTCATGGAGGCCGCGCAGCGATTGGCCACCGCATCGGCGATCGACTTGGCGGTCGCCCGATCGCATACCGCGTCGCGCGAGAAACGGGTCACTCCCGTACAGCGGGTGGTGCACATCGGGGAGGCCCGGAAGAAGGGCCTGCGCACCTTCGTCCATCTGTTCCTGGCGATCGCGCGGGCCAACGACGTCCAGTGCGACGTCACGCGTACGTCCACGCAGGTGTTCGCGTACGGCTTCGAGTCCGACCTCGACACGGTCGAGGCCCTGTACTCGAGCCTGATCGTGCAGATGGTGCGAGCGTCGGACCTCTACATCCGATCGGGTGCCTACAAGTCCGGCACAGTGCAACGACTGGTGGTGCGGCGACGCTACGGGATCGATCACCGCATGGTCGAGGAGAAGCCCCTCGCCGCCGTCACCGCTCGGCTCGAGTTCCAGTCGGCCTTCGCCGCGCGAATCGGCGAGCGACTGGCTGCGGCACGAGCGAGCGCCCGGGCCGAGGCGGAGGCAGCTGCACCGGAGGCAGGCACAGCGCTGGTGTTGCGCAACAAGGAAATCGAGATATCGGACTTCTATCGTTCGACGTCGACGGCACGCGGCACGTGGCGCGGGACGGCCACCGCCGGGTTCTCCTCGGACGCCCGCAGCGCCGGGGACGCCGCCGGGCGGCGGGCACGACTGGCATCGGCAACCGAACTCGGAGGGGTCCGTGGTCAGCTGGAGTGACCGCCGGTGACCGCCGCACGGGACGGTCAGCGGTCACGGGTGTACGAGGCAGAGTTGCTGGTGCGCACCATGTTCGATCGAGCCGATCAGCGCGGTCTGCGCACCGTGACCCTGCACGGGTCGCAGGTGACCCTGCCGGTGGAGCGCCGGTTCGCCTCGGTCGAGTCGGTGCAGAGCTACATCGACGCGCTGGCGGCACTGAACTGGGTGCGGGCCAGGTGGCCGCGCGCGGCAGTCCCGGTGACGGTACGCGAACGCCGGGGGAACGCCGCAGCGCACTACGACCGAGCTGCCGCCGCCATCGCCGTCCCCCTCCACGTGCGAGGAGCAGCGTGGGCACTGCGCGAGATGGTGATCCTGCACGAGTACGCCCACCACCTGCAGGCCGAGGAGGGGGCGGCGGCGCACGACGGGGCGTTCGTCGATCGTCACCTCGAGCTGGTGGACGGGGTGATCGGGCCCGAGGCCGCCTTCGTTCTGCGGGCAACGTACGTCGACCATGGGGTCGACATCGCACCGTGACCCGAAGCTCCCGCTCTCCACCCGGCCCCGTTCGCCAACGACACAGCAAGGACGGACAGGGAGATCAGCGCGACGAGTGGGGCGATGACCACCCAGGGTGCACGTTCGACCGACGCCACCCCATCGGCGAGAATCAGACCCCATTCCGGAGCTGGAGGTTGCGGACCGAGCCCAAGAAAGCCCAGTGCAGCCAACGCCAACGCGATCCCGGGTAGCCGCATCGCGGCGTGTCGGGCAATGGTGGGAACGATGGCCGGTAGGACCGTACCGAACATGATCCGCATACGACCGGCACCGAGTGTCGGCATGACGGCGACGTAAGGGCGTAGGCGCACCTCCTCGACCAGAGCCGAGGCATGCGCAGCGAGCGGAGCCCACGAGACCAGCATCACCGCGACGGCAGCACCAGCTGCACTCGGACCGATCACCGCCGCCACCACGATTCCGGTCAGAACGGTCGGCGCCGCGTTACCGATCTCGACCGCGCCGCGGGAAAGGTTCGGAACCAGCCCTACCAACAGCCCGATCGCCAGGCAGGCGAGAGTCACGGCCACTGCTGTTCCGATGGACGACACCGCACCGTGGGCAACCCGTGCCAGGAGATCGCGACCCACGGCGTCGGTGCCGAACGGATGCGCCACCGATGGCGCGGCGAACTTCTCCCGGCCGGTCGTCGACGGGTCCCGCACGATGCCCGACCCGATCACGGCCAGCAGTACCGAGGCCGCGACCGCCGGGGTCACGAAACGGTGGCGGGTCGGACGGAACACCGCCGTGGGTATCGGCATCGACCCGGCTCGCGCAGCGGCGCCGAGCAGGAGCCGACGAGCGATCTCCGCCAGAGATCCGGCAAGTACGCTCACCCCCAACAGGAGCAGGATGCTGATCTGGAGCGCGGGGATGTCCTGCGCCGACGCACTGTTCAACGTCGCTCGACCGAGTCCGGGTATGGCGAACACCTTCTCGACCGCGACGGCGCCGCCGGTGATCCCCACCATGACCAGTGCGATCTGGGAGGTCAGGCTCGCCGACGCCCGCCGCAGCACCGCGGCAACGATGCGGCGCCGAGAGAAACCCGCAGTGCTCCACGTGGTCACCCAGTCCTCCGTGAACGTCACTGCAACCGCGTCGGCGAAGAGCCGACCAAGGAGACCGCCGGCCGGGATGCCCATCGCGAGTGCGGGCAACACCGCGTTCGTAGGACCTCCCCACCCGAAGGCGGGGAAGGACAACCAGACCGCACCGACCACCACGAGCGTGGATGCGAGCAGAAACTCCGGAAGTGTGGTCAGTGCGGCGGCCACCGCACCACCGGTCCGCCGCGGAACCCCCCTGACACCAGCCCTGATGCTGGGCAGCACCAGCGCTGCTGCCACGGCCACCGCCACCAGGAGAGCGAATGCCATCAGCGTCAGGGAGACACCGAGCGCGGCGAGCGCCTCAGGGAGAACGGGCCGGCCGGTGTTCCATGAGGTCCCCGGATCCCCGGTGATCAATCGCGAGAACCAGCGTCCGAACACCGCCACGGGACCGCCATCGAGTCCGAGATCACGCCGTATCGCCTGCAGAGCCTCCGGCGTCGCCTCCTGCTCGGCCGATCGCGCTCGAAGGATGCTCAGGGCGGGGTCACGCTGGGAGATCCACGGCAACATGCCGATCAGCGCCACCACGGCGGCACCAGAGACGACTCGGGACGCCAGGGTGATCGCGTTGTGCGATCTCACCGCGCCGCGGCTGCGGGGTTCACCTGGCGGCCGTCTGCCCGGTCACCAGCAGACGCTCTCGCGGGTCCCGGGCGGCGTCGGTGACGCCGGACTCGCCCTGCAGAACTCGCTCGTGCAGCAGGGGAACCACGACATCTCGGTCGAGGATCATCTTCTCTGCCTGCAGGATCGCAGCACGTCGACCTTCCCCTGCCTCGGCCTGCGACGCCGCCGAGATCTGAGCGTCCACGGCCGGATCGCAGAACTGCGCGATGTTGAACCCCCCGGCGCAGCTGAAGTCCGAGTTCAGGTAGGCCACGGGATCACCGGAGTCGAGAACCGTTGCGCGCGAGAGAATAAACGCGTCGAACTTGCCGGCGAGAGCATCGGCCTCGATGAACTGGTACTCGCGCACCACCTGCTCGACCTGGAAACCCTTGGCCTCTAGCTCCTGTTGGAGCAGCGTCGCAACCTCTGGCAGCTCCGGTCGGTCGGTGAAGGTCGCCAGCGTGATCTTCCTGCCCGCCGGGTTGCCGGCCGGTGCCGGGGTGCGGGCCGGCCGGTTCGACGACCACGGGATGGCAGGACCCAGCAGCCCTTTCGCGACGTCGGCGCGGCCCTCGTAGACCTGATCCACCAGGCGCTGCGGATCGGCGGCCTCGCGCGCGGCGGCGCGCATCGTGGGATCTGTGAACACACCCGTCCGATTGTTGAGGTACAGGGTGTTCGTCCGGGGCATCTGCACCTCGTGCAGCAGCGACGGGTCGACCACCGCCGCCTGCGAGACCGGCACCGCCTCGACGATGTTGGCGTCGCCGTTGCGCAGCGCGGCCGCGCGCGCGGTCCCGTCGGGAACGAAATCCACATCGATTCCGGAGGCGACGGCCTTGGTGCCCCAGTAGTTCTCGTTGCGGTCGAGCTTTGCGGAGGTGGAGCCGTCGACCGACGTGAGGGTGAACGGTCCGGTGCCGTTGCGCACCGGGTCCACCGGCGTGGACGCATATGCGCGCGGTGCGAGAATCGACAGCTGCGGACTGGACAACCGTTGGGGTACCAGTGGATCGGGCTTATCGGTGGCGATCGTCACGGTATTCGGGTCGGTGGCGGTCACCGTGAGTTTCACGCCGTCGAGGATGCGCGGCTTCGGCGAGGCGGCGGAGGCGGCGTCCAGAGCGGTGACCACCGACTGCGCGTCGAACGCACTGCCGTCCTGAAATGTCACCCCTGTGCGGAGGTCGAACGTCCATGTGGTGGGACCGGTGCGAGTCCACGACGTCGCCAAGCTCGGTTGCGCATCACCATCGGCGTTCAACGTCACCAGTGTTTCGGCGGCCGACCAGCGCGAGAGCTTGAACGCATCGTCGCTGAACGGCGACAGTGCCGACCTCGGCGGCAGCAACATCGCTACCTTCACGCGCCCGTCGGAGGCCGTCGACGACGTCGACCCGGACGAGAAACACCCGGTCAGGACCAGGGCGGGGACGGCAGCGACCGCGATGGCGCGCAGCACCTTCCAGCGTGAGGTTGCCGCAGGGTGGACGATCATCGAGCTCCTTCGATAGAGGGCAGGCGGGGGACGGCAGCGAGTAGGGCCCGTGTGTACTCGGACACCGGATCCTGGAGAATGGCTGTGGTGGAACCGGTTTCGACGACACGGCCGTTCTTCATGACGACGAGGCGATCGGCGACCCGGGCGGCCACGGCAAGATCGTGGGTCACCACCACGAGTCCGGCTCCCGTGCGCTGGGTCAGGTCGCTCAGCACGTCGAGGACCTGATCCCGGATGTCGAGATCGAGACCGGTGACCGGTTCGTCGGCCAGCACGATGGACGGCTCGCAGGCGATGACACGGGCGATGGCCACTCGCTGGCTCTCCCCACCGGAGAGCCGACGGGGGCGGGCGTCGAAGTAGCTGTCGTCCAGCCCGACCGCACGAATGGCGTCGGCTGCCCGGGTGCGGTGGTCGGCCTCGATTTCGAGGTAGCGCAGCGGCGCCGACACCAGGTCCATCACTGATCGCCGCGGATCGAGGCACGTGGCCGGGTCCTGAGCGACGTATTGCACGCGCCGCCGGAACCACCGCAGCGAACGCGCCGGCCCCGGAGCGATCTCACGGTCGTCGAGGGTGATCCGTCCGGCCGTCGGGCGATCCAGCGCGAGGAGCAGACGCAGCAGGGTTGTCTTACCCGATCCGGACTCTCCCACTATCGCGGTGCACGCACCCTGCGGGAGGTCGAGATCGACGCCGTTCAGCGCAAAGGTTCGGCCCCGGTCGAAAGTTCGGGTGAGTCCGCGCGCGTACAGTCCTGTCGCTTTCACAGGTGCTCGAGAGCAGCTTCACTGCGGCGGGCACGCGCGACAAGAGACTGCGCGACGGCGGACCGCGGACGCTCGAGGATCTGAGCGGTGGATCCGTTCTCGACCACCCGGCCCTTCTCGAGCACGATCAGGCGTGAACAGAGCGTCGCGGCGACGGGCAGGTCGTGGGTGATGAGCAGCACGGACCGGTCGGTGGCGGCGTCGAGGGCTGCGAGCACCTCGGCCTGGGTGATCACGTCGAGAGCTGTGGTGGGTTCGTCGGCGATGAGCAGGTGCGACGGTGACGCGAGCGCGAGCGCAATACAGACCCTCTGTCGTTGGCCGCCCGAGAGCTCCATGGGGAACGCGCGCATGATGCGCTCGGGGTCGTCGAACCCGACCTTCCGGAGCACCTTGGTCGGATCGCCTGCACGAAGATGCATCTGCTTGCGCACCCGCATCATCGGATTCAGCGCCGTGGCCGAGGATTGGAAGACCATCGCCAGCCGGTCGGGGGCGGATCTGCGCGGAGCAGCAATGGCCGTGACGTCCCGACCGTCCACGGTGATGGAACCCGCAACGATGGAGGCGTCCGACGGAAGGCATCCCACGATGGCCTTGGCGATCATCGACTTCCCGGAGCCGGATGGTCCGATCAGGCCCACTCGTTCACCCGCCTCGATGACCAGTGACACGTCGCGGACAACCGTGGCCCCGCAGGCCCGGATCTGCAGACCGTCCACCCGCACGACAGCAGGTCGGAAGGGCTCGCCCACAGGACTCCAGTCAGTATGAAAACGGTTGTCACTTCCAGCAAATAGTATCGGCGGCGTGGTGCCGCAACAAATCGGGGCGCACGCATGCGTAGGCGCAGAGGCGGTTGCCGACACCGGCCGGCCGGAGTGTGGATCATGGGACACGGGCCGGTTCCGGCCCGCTGGTGCCGTCATCGGACCTCCCGACACGAGGTCCGATGACGCAGCCGACGACAACAGGAGGTCCGGTGTCACACCCACTACGAGTAGGCGTTCAACTCCAACCCCAGCACGCACCCGACTACGGGCTGATCCGCGACGCAGTTCTGCGCGCAGAAGATGCCGGGGTGGACATCGTGTTCAACTGGGATCACTTCTATCCGCTCTACGGAGACCTCGACGGCCCGCACTTCGAGTGCTGGACCATGCTGGGCGCCTGGGCGGAGCAGACGTCGAACGTCGAGATCGGCGCCCTGGTCACCGGCGGCGGGTACCGCAATCCCGACCTGCTCGCCGACATGGCGCGCACGGTCGACCACATCAGTGGCGGCCGGTTGATCCTCGGTATCGGCGCGGGGTGGAACCAGAAGGACTACGACAACTTCGGATACGAGTTCGGCACTCCCGGTTCGCGCCTGGCTCTGCTCAAGGAGTACCTGCCCCGCATCGTCAACCGCCTGAAGGTGGGCAATCCCGCACCGACGCGTGACATCCCGATCCTCATCGGCGGCGGTGGTGAGAAGAAGACCCTGCGCATGGTCGCCGAACACGCGCACATTTGGCACAGCTTCGCCGACCTCGAGCAACTGGGCCACAAGTCCGCGATCCTTGCCGAGCACGGTGAGGCGGTCGGTCGTGACGTCTCGGCCATCGCACGGTCGGTTGCATGGCCGGGGGAGGAAACGGCACAGCAGTTCGTCGACGCCGGGGCCAGCCTGTTCACCGTCGGCGTGAACGGGCCGGACTACGACCTGACCGAAACCAAACAGGCCATAGCCTGGGTGGCCGCGCGGCGCTGACCTCGTTCTGCACGGGATCGGGGCAGGTTGCAAATCTCCTCGAGCGAAACCCGTGCACTTCGCCGGGCTGGGTGGGCGGCTCGGACCACCTTTAGTGTCACTTCCCATGGCTACTGTTCGTCCGTCCCCGAGGCCGTCGGGGCGCACCGTCGCGGCCGTGCTGTTGGCGCTGGTTCTCACCGCGACTCTCGCTGCGTGCGGGTCGTCCGGTGGGGGCGGCGCACCCGCCGCGGCCGGCGATCAGTGCGCGCCGCGCGGTGTGAACTCGGCCTCGGCTGCACCCACCAACCTCGACTCCTCCGGAGTGGCCGCGGCGGAAGCCCGGTACACCACCGCCGACGCACCACCGGTGTCGAGCATCGACGTGACGCGGCTGAACCTGATCACGCCGGGTGTGCTGTCGGTGGGCACCCTCTCCGATGCGCCCCCCAGCATCTGCATCGACTCCACCGGCAAGTTCACCGGCTTCGACAACGAGTTGCTCGGCGCCGTGGCGGCCAAGCTGGGTCTACGAATCCAGTTCTCGGGCACCGAGTTCTCGGGGCTGCTCGCGCAGGTGGCGGGGAAGCGCTTCGACGTCGGCTCGTCGTCGATCACCAGCACCGACGCCAGGCGACAGTTGGTGGGCTTCACCAACGGGTACGACTTCGGGTACTTCGCCCTCGTCGCCAAGACGGATGGACCGATCACCAGATTCGAGGATCTCAAACCCGGCACCCGAATCGGCGTGGTGCAGGGCACCGTGCAGGACGACTACGTGGTGAACACCCTCAAACTCCAGCCGGTGAAGTTCCCCGACTACAACACCGCGTACGCAAACCTGAAGACCGGTCAGATCGACGCCTGGGTGGCGCCGTCGCAACAGGCGAACGGGTTGATCGCACCCGCAGACGGCACCTCGATCGTGCAGAACACGTTCAGCCTCAACAACTTCGTGGGGTGGGCCGTGGCGAAGGACAATCAGCCGCTCATCGACGCCCTCAACGCCGGGCTGGACGCGATCATTGCCGACGGCACATGGGCCCGGCTCTACTCGGACTGGGTGCCACGCGAAGTTCCCGCCGGATTCAAGCCCGGCAGTAGGGCATCGGCGCAACCGCAGTTGCCGGACTTCGCCGCCATCGCGGCCAAGAACTCCGCCACCGCGCCCGCTGCGACGGCCACGGCGCCGAAGTCGACTCTGGCGCAACTGAAGGATACGTTCTTCGACTGGTCGCTCTACACCAAGGCGTTCCCCGATCTGCTGCGGACCGGACTACCGAACACGCTGATCCTGGCGCTGGCGTCGGGTGTGCTGGGCACCGCGCTGGGTATGGTTCTCGCCCTGGCCGGGCTGTCGCGCTCGCGGTGGCTGCGCTGGCCGGCACGGGTGTACACCGACATCTTCCGAGGTCTGCCCGCCGTGGTGATCATCCTCGTCATCGGTCTCGGTGTGGGCCCGGTGGTCAAGGACCTCACCGGCGGCAATCCGTACTGGCTGGGAGTCGGTGCGCTCTCGCTGCTCGCCGCGGCGTACGTCGGCGAGATCTTCCGATCCGGCATCCAGAGCGTGGAGAGCGGACAACTGGAAGCCTCTCGTGCACTGGGCTTCTCGTATCGCAGCTCGATGCGCCTGGTGGTGGTCCCACAGGGTGTGCGACGGGTGCTGCCTGCGCTGATGAACCAGTTCATCTCGCTGATCAAGGACTCGTCATTGATCTACTTCCTGGGCCTGTTGGCAACGCAACGCGAGCTCTTCGCCGTAGGCCGCGACCTCAACGCCCAGACCGGCAACCTCTCGCCCCTGGTAGCGGCCGGCCTGTTCTACCTGGCGCTGACCGTGCCGCTGACCCACCTCGTCAACTACATCGACTCGCGACTGAGAACCGGACGCACACCCGAGATGGTGGAACTGCCCGTCGTCGCCGAAAGAAGCTGACCGCCATGACCATTGCCACAGCCGTCTCCCTCGTCGGCCGCGATCTACACCTGAGTTTCGGCGCGAACCGCGTGCTGCGCGGCGTGGACATCGACGTCGACGCCGGCACCACCACCACGGTGATCGGGCCGTCCGGCTCGGGCAAGTCCACGCTGCTGCGGGTGCTCAACCGGCTGCACGAACCCGAGAGGGGCGACATCCTGCTCGACGGGCGATCGGTGCTGCGCGACGACCCCGACGCACTGCGTCAACGCATCGGCATGGTGTTCCAGCAGTTCAACCTGTTCCCGCACAAGAGTGTGCTCGACAACGTGGCGCTGGGACCGTGGAAGCTCAAGGGGCTGAGCCGGGACGAGGCCAACGAGGTGGCGCGCGCACAGCTCGAGTCGGTGGGCCTGGCGGCGAAAGCGCAGTCGCGGCCCGGCAACCTCTCCGGCGGACAGCAGCAGCGGGTGGCCATCGCGCGGGCGCTGGCAATGAGCCCGCAGGTGATGTTCTTCGACGAGGCCACCAGCGCGCTGGACCCCGAACTGGTCAAGGGCATCCTCGCGCTGATGACCGACCTCGCGACCGGGGGGATGACCATGGTCGTGGTCACCCACGAGATGTCCTTCGCCCGCTCGGTGTCCGACCGCGTGGTGTTCATGGACCACGGGCAGGTGGTCGAATCCGGGGCGCCGACACAGCTGTTCGACGCCCCGGCCACCGAACGCCTGCAACAGTTCTTGTCGCAGGTGCTCTGACGGGTCCCCTGGTTCTCGGCTCGAGTGTTCGATCGCCGTTCACTTTTGGTTTCCTTTACTTGCATACGGTTGTTTCTCGTGAAACAAGTTCCCCTCGCCCACGTGCACGATGGTCGTTCCTCACGTTCGGCTCTCACCTGTCGCTACAAGTGCGGTGACGCCTGCTCCGGCACGATCGCGAACACCTCGACCGGGGAGTACTTCGGCGACATAGTCGCCCGCGCGGTCAGCAGGCGAGGGGTCCTCAAGGGCACGGCCATGACGGTGCTGGCCGTGGGCGTCGGCAGCGCGCTGGCCGGCTGCTCGACATCACCGAGCAGCCCCGCCACCGTGACCACCGGCGGTACCACGGCACCGGCTGCCGGCACCGGATGGCAGTTCACCGCCGTGGCCCCGAACACCGAGGACGCCGTGGTGATCCCCGAGGGCTACAGCCAGGACATCGTGATCCGCTGGGGAGATCCTGTGGTGGACGGCGCCCCGGCCTTCGACTTCGCCAACCAGACCGGCGCGGCGCAGGCCAAGCAGTTCGGATTCAACAACGACTTCGCCGGGCTGCTCCCCATCGACGGCTCCAGCACCGACTTCCTGCTCGTGGTCAACCACGAGTACACCACCGAGTCGTCACTCTTCACCGGCTACGACGCCGAGAACCCCACCCGTACCCATTTCGAGGTGGCACTGAATGCACACGGGATCTCGGTGGTGCAGGTTCGCGCCGACGGTGGGCGGCTCAAACCCGTGATGGGCAAGTACAACCGCCGCATCACCGGCGCATCGGAGTTCCTCGTCACCGGCCCCGCCGCCGGATCCGCGTTGCTGAAGACCACCGCCGACCCGTCGGGAACCAAGGTTCTGGGCACCCTCAACAACTGCTCCGGGGGCATCACACCGTGGGGCACGATGCTCTCCGGCGAGGAGAACATCAACGGCTACTTCGGCAACGCCGACGCCGTCACCGACACCACCACCAAGGCGCGCCTGAGCCGGTACGGCTTCAAGGACGGTGCGAGCGAGCGTAAGTGGGAGCGGTTCGATTCCCGCTTCAACCTCGCCGACGAGCCCAACGAGGCCAATCGCTTCGGCTGGGTGGTCGAGGTGAACCCGTGGGACGCCAGCGCTGCGCCGATCAAGCACACTGCGCTCGGGCGGTTCAAGCACGAGGCCGCCACCATCTACGTCACCGACGCCGGCACCATTGTTGCCTACAGCGGCGACGACGAACAGTTCGACTACATGTACAAGTTCGTCTCGACCCGAAAGATGATGTCGGGCAACGGCAACGCCGCCCTGCGCCACAACCTCACACTCCTGGACGCCGGCACCCTCTACGTGGCCAAGCTCACCGGGGATGCACCCGAGCAGATCGACGGCTCCGGCAAGCTCCCCACCTCGGGAACCTTCGCCGGGCGCGGAGAGTGGATCCCGCTGCTGCGCACCGAGGAGTCCGGGCAGGGCGTCTCCCTGGTCGACGGCATGAGCGCCGAGGAAGTGGCCGTGTTCACCCGCGTCGCCGCGGACAAGGTGGGCGCCACCAAGATGGACCGGCCCGAAGACTTCGAACCCAACCCGGTGACCGGCAAGGTGTACGTGGCCCTGACCAACAACAGCAAGCGCGGCACCGACGGCAAGGCCGCTGCCGACACCGCCAACCCGCGCAACACCAACAAGAACGGACAGATCCTCGAGCTGAACGACGACCACGCCGGCACCACGTTCACGTGGTCGCTGCTGCTGGTCGCCGGCGATCCCGCCGCCGCCGACACCTACTTCGGCGGCTACGACAAGACCAAGGTCAGCCCCATCTCCTGCCCCGACAACCTCGCCTTCGACCCGCAGGGCAACCTGTGGATCTCCACCGACGGCAACGCCCTGAAGTCCAACGACGGACTGTTCAAGGTCACCCTCGACGGGCCCGAGCGCGGCAACACCCAGCAGTTCCTCACCGTTCCCAAGGGCGCCGAGACCTGCGGGCCGATCATCACCGACAAGCGGATCCTGGTGTGCGTCCAGCACCCCGGTGAGGTGGACGACGCGAGTGCCGACTCGCCCAAGTCCAACTGGCCCGACGGCGGAACCTCGCAGCCGCGCCCGTCGGTGGTCGCGGTGTGGAAGGCGTGAACCGCCGGTCTCACCCCAGCCAGTCCAGCACCGACGCCGCCGTCCACGACTGCTGCATGCTGCCCAGCGGCTCCCCGGTGAACGGCTCGTAGTATTCGGCGAAGCTGCCGTCCGCGGCCTGCCTCAGACCCTCCTCGCGCAGCATCGACGACCGCTCGGTCCAGCCGCGGCGAGCGAAGGCCCACGAGAACAGCCACGTCATCACCGGCCACACCGGTCCGCGCCAGTACTCGCGTGAGCGGAAGTCGCGGGCGATGGGGGAGGTGGACGGGGGAAGTTTGTACTTGAAGTCGGGGTGACCGCAGAACCTGGGTCCCTCGAACAGTCGCAGCAGGGAGCGCTCGGTCTCGCGCAGGAGTCCGCCCGAGAGCAGCGGGGCGAACATGGCCAGGGTGCGGGTGGCGATCCACCGCTCGGCCCGCACGTCGAAGTCGCGGGCCACGCCCGAGCGTTCCTCGGTGGTGGCCACGACGCCGCTGCGGAACCGGTCGGCCCACGAGCGTAGCTCCCGCACGTCGGAGTGCGGCTTGGAATGCTCCTCACCGATGTCGGCGAGCACGTCGCACGCCACCGAGAAGACGGCGGACACGAACACGTCCTCCACCGCGAAGCTCATAGTCGAGAACAGCGTCACGTCGTCGTAGCCCACGGACTTCATCTCCTCGAGCAACCACAGATAGCGGTCGTACTCGATGTTGCTGGGGCGCTGCGAGGAGTCGGTGACGATCGCGGTGTCCTCCCGCACGTACGGCGGCACCACCCCCGGAACCACGTTGGCGTACGCCGAATCCCAGCGCGGCGAGTTGTCCATACCGGACTCCCACCCGTGGTAGATCGTGATGCGCCCGCGCTCGCGCTGATCGCGGGCGGTGGCCAGCCAGCGGTGCCAGCGCACCAGGTCGGGCCAGCGGCGATCCAGGAACTCCCCGGCCACACCGCGCGTGGTGCGGCCCCGGCGCAGGGCGTGATCGAGAATCCGCTGCACGGCGATCGCGTGGACGGGCGGTTGGGTGATGCCCGAAGTCTGCACACCCGTCGGCGCCGCGGCGGCCAGATCCTGCACCGCCCACCGCGCCGGGCCCGGGAAGTACCCGTCGACGCCGTTGGCGAAGACGATGTGCGGGATCATCCCGTTCTTCCACTGCGCGGAGAGCAGGGTGTCGAGTTCGACCACCGCGCGCTCGACGCTCAGCGGCGCCAACCCCACCGCCACGAACGCCGCGTCCCAGCTCCACATGTGCGGGTACAGACGGGGCGCGGCGCTGGTCATGGTGCCCAGGTCGTTGCCGCGCAGCAGGTACGCGGCGCGGGCCGAGAGTTGGGTGGGGGTGAAGCCGTAGGCGCTCATCGCCTGCCATTGTGCGACGGGTGCGCCCGTTGCGCTGACCGGTGGGCCCGGATCGGGTGCATTCGACGCCCGTGCAGGGCACTTTCTGCACCGAATTCCGACTACCGTCGTCGGCATGACCGCTCGCCCCACCGCTCTGATCACCGGCGCGAGCCGCGGCCTCGGTGCGGCCGTCGCCCGCGCCCTCGCCCCGACGCACCACCTGCTGCTCGGCGGGCGCTCGGCCGAGTCGCTGGCCGGTGTTCTGACGGAACTTCCCGGCTCGACACCGGTCGTCGCGGAACTCACCGACATCGACTCCCTACGCGCCGCCGTCGCGGGGATCGACTCCCTCGACGTGCTGGTGCACAACGCGGGGGTAGCCGAACTCGGCACGATCGAGAGCAGCACACCGGAGCAGTGGCGCAACACCTTCGAGGTCAACGTGGTGGCCGTCGTGGAACTGACACGACTACTCCTGCCCGCCCTGCGCGCAGCGAACGGTCATGTGGTGCTGATCAATTCGGGGGCCGGACTCGACACCAAACCCGGCTGGGGTGCGTACGCGGCGAGCAAGTTCGCGCTTCGTGCGTTCGGTGACGCGCTGCGCGGTGAGGAGCCGTCCCTGCGGGTGACCTCGGTGCACCCCGGCAGGATCGACACCGACATGCAGCGAGCCGTCGTCGAGCACGAGGGTGGGGTGTACGACGGTTCGCGGTTCCTGGCAGCCGACACCGTGGCCGCCGCCGTCCGCGCGGCCATCGACACCCCGCGCGATGCGCACCCCACGCAGATCGTGCTTCGCCCGAACGGCTCTTGACTTCGAGCGCACTCGAAGTCCTAGCCTCGAGACGTGGACGATGAGCACGAACGACTGACCGTCGCGGGGATGACCGCAGCCACCGGCGTGTCCGGGCACACGCTGCGGTACTACGAACGGGAGGGACTGATCCGGCCGATTTCGCGCACCTCGGGTAACCAGCGCCGCTACTCGTCGGCGGATATCGAGTGGGTCGCCTTCCTGCTCCGCCTTCGCGAGACCGGGATGCCCATTTCCGCTATGCGGAAGTACGCCCACCTGCGCGAACAGGGGCCGAGCACCACCGAACAACGACTGCGCATGCTCGACGAGCACCGAGCGGTGCTGCGCGCGAACATTGCGCGACTGAGGGCGCACGAGGCGGCGCTCACCGAGAAGACCGCAATCTACCGCGACCACCTGGTGTCGCGGGCAACTCCAGTGAACGGATGACGGCATGACCGAGACACCGAACGCCACCACACGAGCGGAGCGGTTCGACCGCGGAATGGCCGTCCTGAACGCCGTGGACGGATCCGCTGGTACCGCGGTTATCGCGGCGCTGGAGGGAATTTCGCCCGAGCTGGGACACCAGGTCGTCTCGTGGGCGTTCGGGGAGATCTACTCGCGCCCCGGCCTCGCACCGCGCGATCGACAGTTGGTGACCCTCGGAATGCTCACCGCACTCGGCGGGTGCGAGGCGCAGCTCGAGGTACACATCAACGCCGCGCTGAACGTCGGGCTCACCCCTGAGCAGATTGTCGAGGCACTCCTGCATTCGGCGGTGTACTGCGGATTCCCGCGCGCCCTCAATGCGACGTTCGTGGCCAGGAATGTCTTCATCGAACGAAATCTGCTCGCTGGATGAGTGGTGGGCTGCGGGGTGGGCTCAGAGGACGACGTTGACCATCCGCCCCGGCACGACGATGACCTTCTTCGCCTCCCCGCCACCGAGCAGCGCGACGATCTTCTCGTCCGCGAGGGCTACCGCCTGCACGTCCTCCCGGGAGGCGTCCGCGGGCACCGTGATGCGGCTGCGTACCTTCCCGTTGACCTGGATCGGGTAGTCGACGGTGTCGTCGACCAACCACGCCGGATCGGCGGACGGGAACGGGCCATGCGCGAGGGACTCGCTGTGCCCCAACCGATTCCACATCTCCTCGGCCAGGTGCGGGGCGAGCGGGGCCAGCATGAGCACCAACGGCTCCACGGCGGCGCGCGGAGCACCGTTCGGGTAGAGCTTGGTGAGCAGGTTCGTCAGCTCGATCAGCTTGGCCCCGGCCGTATTGTCGCGCAGCGCAGTGTAATCGGCGTCCACGCCCTCGATGGTGCGGTTCAGCACGCGCAGTGTCTCGTCGGTGGGCGTGTCGTCGGTGACGCGGACATCGCCGGTTTCCTCGTCCACCACCAGCCGCCACACCCGCTGGAGGAAGCGCTGCGCCCCGATGACGTCCTTGGTGGCCCACGGACGTGAGGTGTCGAGCGGACCCATCGACATCTCGTACATGCGCAGCGTGTCCGCACCGTACTGATCGAAGATCTCGTCGGGAAAGACCGAGTTCTTCAGGCTCTTGCCCATCTTCCCGTACTCGCGGCTCACCTCGGCGTCGCCGTGGAAGTACCGTCCGTCCCGCTCGATCACCTCGTCCGCCGGGACGTACACCCCGCGCGCGTCGGTGAACGCGTACGCCTGGATGTAGCCCTGGTTGTACAGACGGCGATACGGCTCGCGGGAGCTGACGTGACCGAGGTCGAAGAGCACCTTGTGCCAGAAGCGCGCATAGAGCAGATGCAGCACAGCGTGTTCCACGCCTCCCACGTACAGGTCCAGCCCGCCCGGATCGTTCTCGCCGTGGATCTCCGGGCGCGGACCCATCCAGTACTTCTCGTTCTCCGGGTCGCACATCGCCTCGGAGTTGGTCGGGTCGATGTAGCGCAACTGATACCAGGAGCTACCTGCCCACTGCGGCATCACGTTGGTATCGCGCGTGTAGGTCTGCAGGCCGTCGCCGAGATCGAGCTCGACGGTGACCCAGTCGGTTGCCTTGGCCAGTGGGGGAGAGGGTTCGGTGCTCGCGTCGTCCGGGTCGAAGGAGACCGGCACGTAGTCCTCGACCTCCGGAAGTTCCACGGGCAACATCGATTCGGGCAGCGGGTGCGCAGCCCCGTCGGCGGAGTACACCACGGGGAACGGCTCACCCCAGTACCGCTGACGAGCGAACAGCCAGTCCCGCAACTTGTACTGAACGGTGCCCTCACCGTCCCCGGAGGCCTCGAGGCGCGCGATGACGGCGGCCTTCGCCTCCTCCACCGACAGCCCGTCCAGGAACTGCGAGTTCACCAGCTCGCCGGCGCCGACGTACGCGGCCTCGGTGACATCACCGCCCGAGATCACCTCGCGCACAGGCAGCCCGAACGCGGCTGCGAACTCCCAGTCGCGCTGGTCGTGACCGGGAACGGCCATGATCGCGCCGGTTCCGTACCCGGTGAGCACGTAGTCGGCAATGAAGATCGGCACGTGCTCACCGTTGACGGGATTCACCGCATACGCCCCGGTGAAGGCCCCGGTCTTCTCCCGGTTCTCCTGGCGCTCGAGATCGGACTTGGCGGCGATGCTCGCCAGGTAGGCCGTGACGGCATCGCGCGGGGACGCCGCGCCGAGGGTCCAGCGCGGGTCGACGTCGTCGGGCCAGACCGACGCCACGATCTCGTCCAGAGCCGAATGTTCAGGCGCGAGAACGACGTACGTGGCGCCGAACAGGGTGTCGGGGCGGGTGGTGAAGACGTCGATGCCCGCTGCGTTGTCCACCGCGAATCGCACCCGGGCGCCACGCGAACGCCCGATCCAGTTGCGCTGCATGGTCTTGACCTTCTCCGGCCAGTCCAGCACGTCCAGGTCGTCGAGCAGACGGTCGGAGTATGCCGTGATCCGCATCATCCACTGCTGCAGGTTCTTCCGGAACACCGGGAAGTTGCCGCGGTCACTACGCCCGTCGGCGGTGACCTCCTCGTTGGCCAGCACCGTCCCCAACCCGGGGCACCAGTTCACCAGCGAGTTGGTCCGGTAGACGAGGCGGTAGGAATCGAGCACCGCTTCCCGCTCGGTCGCGGACAGCTCCGACCACACGCGTCCCCCATCGAGAGACCTTGCACCGGAGGCGAATTCGGCCTCGAGCTCGGAAATCGGGCGGGCCCGATCGGCCTCGCCGTCGTACCAGGCGCCGTAGATCTGCAGGAAGATCCACTGCGTCCACCGGTAGAAGTCCACGTCGGTGGTGGCCACGCTGCGCCGCATGTCGTGCCCGAGACCCAACCGACCCAACTGCCGACGCATGTTCGCGATGTTGGCCTCGGTGGTGGTGCGCGGGTGCGTGCCCGTCTGCACCGCGTACTGCTCGGCGGGCAGGCCGAATGCGTCGTAGCCCAGCGTGTGCAGGACGTTGCGCCCACGCATGCGGTGGTAGCGAGCGAAGACGTCGGTGGCGATGTAGCCGAGCGGATGACCGACGTGCAGCCCCGTGCCCGACGGGTACGGGAACATGTCCTGAACGAACAGCTTGTCCGGCGCGCACCGATCGGCAAGATCCCCGACCGGATTGGGGGCGTTGAAGGTGCCCTCGGCGGCCCACCGCTGCTGCCACGCCGCCTCGATGGTTCCGGCGAGCTCAGCGGTGTACCGGTGGGCCGGGCCGGATTCGGGAGCGGAAGTCTGATCGGTCACCCGACCAGCCTAAAGCCCGCCCCGCGATGTCCGGCGACCACCTGCGTCGGCGTATTCTCGCGTGCGTGATCGTTGCCGTCGTCCTGTTCGCCGTGGCCGCCCTTCTCGCTGTCATCGCGACCTTCGCCGTGCTGCGACGGCTTCCCCGCAACCGGTTCGTCGGCGTGCGCACACGGATGTCGCTGCAGTCGGACGACGCGTTCGCCCTTGCCAACCAGGTGGCCGCACCCAGCCTGTTCGCATCCGCGCTGGCGTTGGCAGCGGCAGGTGCGGCCGTTCTGGTGATCGACGGATGGCCGGGAGCCGCTCTCGCCGTCGGGCTGGTGGTGTTCGGCTTCGGTATGGCTGTGATGGGCGGATCCCTGGGTGCGCGGGCGGCCGCCACGATGCCCGCCACCGAGGACTGCGGACAGGCCTGCATCTCGTGCACCCTCAAGGACGCCTGCAGCCGAGCATGAACCTGCTCGCACGCGCCCGCGTGCTCCGCATCGACGGTTTCGTCCTCGCCATCGCCGCCGCTGCGCTCACCGCCAGCGCACTGCCCGTCTCCGGTACCGCAGCACGGGTGTTGAACGTGATCACCACGGTCGGCGTCGGGCTGCTGTTCTTCCTCTACGGCACCCGCCTCTCGCCGCGCGAGGCACTGGCCGGGCTCACCCACTGGCGGCTGCACGCCACCGTCCTGGCATTCACCTACCTGCTGTTCCCCCTGATCGGGCTCGCCCTGGTGGTGCTGCGTCCCGGCGTGCTCGGCCCCGATCTGTACACCGGGGTGCTGTACCTGACCCTCGTTCCCTCGACCGTGCAGTCGTCGATCGCCTTCACCTCGCTGGCCCGCGGCAATGTCGCGGGGGCGGTGGTGAGCGCGTCGGTGTCGAACATCCTGGGCGTGTTCCTCACGCCCCTGCTGGTGATCGCCCTGCTCACCACCTCGGGGGACTCGGGGATCGCACCGTCGGCCATCATCGACGTCGCGCTGCAGCTGCTGGCACCGTTCGTGCTCGGGCAGATCCTGCGGCCGTGGGTGGCACCGTGGCTGGGTCGCCACGCGTCGTCGACCAAGCTCGTCGACCGCGGATCGATTCTGCTCATCGTCTACGCGGCGTTCAGCGAGTCGATGAACGAGGGTGTGTGGTCGACGCTGCCGGTGTGGCGGATCCTCGCCGTCGTCGCCGTGTGCGCACTGATCCTCGCCGTGGTGCTGGCGGTGACCTCTCTGGCGGGGCGGTGGCTGCGCTTCGACAGGGGCGATCGCATCGTCGTGCTGTTCTGCGGATCGAAGAAGAGCCTGGCGTCGGGGCTACCGATGGCGACGGTGCTCTTCGCAGGTCAGCCGATCGGGACGATCGTGTTGCCGCTGCTGATCTTCCACCAGATTCAGCTCATCGTGTGCGCTGTCATCGCCGGCCGGTACGAGCGGCAACCGGGCGGCTAGTTGCGCGCCACATCCACCGGGTGGGTGGCCAGCATCGCCAAGGGCAGCGGCTGACGACGCAGCACCTGCGCCCACAGATCGCGATGCGGCGGCCCCATCACGTCCGACGGCCGGCCGTCGAGCACCATCCAATCCTCACGGCGCAGTTCCCCGTCGAGCTGACCGAGCGACCACCCCGAGTAGCCGGCGTAGATGCGGACCCCGTCCACCAGCGGCGCCACCGTGCGCGGATCGGAGTCGAGGTCGATCATCACCACGCTGCCGCGCACCCGCCGGATACCCCGCGGCAGTTCGCCGCCCACACCGCGACGCAGGGTGGCCAGGCACAGCGCGGAGTCCCGCTTGACCGGACCGCCCACATGCAGGCACGCCGGGGCGACCGCGAGGTCCGACCAGCCCGCGAGAACCGAGCGCACCGGGGTGTCGCTGGGACGGTTGAGCACCACGCCGAGACTGCCCGCCTCGTTGTGCTCGATCATGTAGACGACGGTGCGGCGGAAGGTCGGTTCCACCAGATCCACGGACGAGAGCAGCAGGCTCCCCGGTCGGACATCGCGGTCGGTGAACGCTGTGCGGTCGTCCGGCTCCTCGGTGTATCCCACGGCTCCCATCATGGCATCGACGGGGCCCGAGGGGGCGTTCGCGACACCACAACTCGCCACACTCGCGTCCTCTACGCTGGTCGAATGTCCGTTCTCGCCCGGCTCCGACGTTCGCCGCAGCTGTGGCGTCTGGCCGGGGTGCGGGCGTGCGGACTGCTCGGCGACGGCATGTTCCAGTCCGCCCTCGGCGGGGCCATCCTGTTCTCCCCCGAGCGCGCCACCGATCCCGCCACCATCGCGGGCGGATTCGCGGTGCTGCTGCTGCCGTACTCGGTACTGGGTCCGTTCTTCGGTGCCCTCATCGACCGCTGGGATCGCCGCTCGGTGCTGGTGCGCGCGGGCCTGCTGCGCTCGGCGACCATGGTGCTGGTGGCCGTTCTGCTGGTGACGGGAGCGCCGACCCCGGTGGTCCTGGTCGCCGCGCTGGCCTCGATCGGGGTCAGCCGGTTCGTGTTGGCCTCGATGTCGGCGTCACTGCCACACGTGGTGCCGCAGAGCTGGATGATCGCGAGCAACTCGGCGCTGACCACGGTCGGCTCTGCCGTCACCGCCCTGGGCGCGGGGCTGTCGGTGACCCTGATCGCCGCCGCCGGTGCGGGTGATCGAGCGTCGGCGCTGGCGTGCGTCGCCGGCGGCGTCGCATCGCTGGCGGGGGCGTGGTTGGCGTCGCGCTTCACGCGCGGCCGGCTCGGCCCGGACGCCCCCGGTTCCGGCACCCCGATCCGCGAGGTTCTCCGCGGGTTGTCGTCGGGCCTGGCCGCGGTGCGCGCCAACCCACCGGTACGACGGGCACTGGGCGCGCTGGGTACCCACCGCGTGGTGTTCGGACTCGACACGCTGGTGCTGCTGTTGATCCTTCGCCGCAGCGACGGCTCGTCGTCGGTGGTTCCGGGTGGGTTCGCCGGCTTCGGATTCGCGGTGGGCGTCACGGCGGCCGGGATGCTCGTCGCGGCCGTCGTGGTGCCGTGGGCGGCATCCCGCGTGCCGCGTCACGTTCTGGTGGCGGGCGCGCTGATACTCGCGGTGACCGTGCAGCTGACGTTGATCGTCACACTCGACCCCGACCTGATCGTGCTGGGAGCTCTGCTGCTGGGCGTCGTCGGGCAGACGGTGAAGCTGTGTGCGGACGCGTCCATGCAGCTCGATCTCGACGACGCGCACCGCGGGCGCGTGTTCTCCCTGCAGGACACCCTGTTCAACGTGGCCTTCGTCGGTGCCATCGCCGTCGGCGCCGTACTGGTGGATAACGACGGCAACGGCAGCGCCCTGGTGGTGCTGATCGGAGCGGCGGTGTACGCGCTCGGGTTGGTCAGCGTGCTTCTCGGCCGTCCGGCGAAGCCCACCACCGCAGCAGAGCCGCCTCCGCCTCCTCGCGTTCGAGCGGACCACGATCGAGGCGCAACTCCTTGAGGAACTTCCACGCTCGGCCCACCTGCGGACCGGCAGGGATGTCGAGCAGTTCCATGATCGCGTTGCCGTCGAGATCCGGGCGCACACGAGCGAGGTCCTCACGAGCTTCGATGTCGGCGATGCGCCGCTCGAGATCGTCGTAGGAGGCCTGCAGCGCCGCGGCTCGGCGCTTGTTGCGGGTGGTGCAGTCCGCACGAACCAGCTTGTGCAACCGCGGCAGCAGATCTCCGGCGTCGGTGGCGTACCGGCGCACCGCGGAGTCGGTCCACGCGCCCTGACCGTAGCCGTGGAAGCGCAGGTGCAGGAACACCAGGTGACTGATCTCGTCGATAGCCTTCTTCGGAAACTTCAACGCGCGCAGGCGCTTACGGACCATCTTCGCACCCACCACCTCGTGGTGATGGAAGCTGACCCCGCCGCCGGGCTCGTTGCGTTTGGTCGCAGGTTTGCCGATGTCGTGCAGCAGCGCCGCCCAGCGCAGAATCGGATCGGGATCGCCGTCCTCGAGATCCATCGCCTGCTGGAGCACCGTCAACGAGTGCCGGTAGACGTCCTTGTGCTGGTGATGCTCGTCGATTTCGAGGGACATGGCCGGCACCTCGGGAAGGATGTGCGCCGCCAGAGCGGTGTCGCACAGGACATCGATGGCCTCCACCGCGAAGGGGCCGACGATCAGCTTGTCCAACTCCGCCGTCACACGTTCGACCGTGATCCGCTCGATCTCGTGCGCCATGTCGACCACAGCGCGTGTGACCCGCGGCAGGAGCGTGAAGCCGAGTTGGGAGACGAACCGGGCGGCGCGCAGCATCCGCAGGGGATCGTCTCCGAACGAGTCCTCGGGCGCTCCGGGGGTGTCGAGCACACCCTCGAGCAGAGCATCGAGCCCGCCGAGTGGGTCGACGAACTCCGTCGCCCCCGCCGGTCCCACGCGCACGGCCATGGCGTTGACCGTGAAATCGCGACGCACCAGATCCTCGGCCAGGCTCTCCCCGTACCGAACCACAGGATTGCGGGTGACGCGGTCGTACTGGTCCGCGCGGAAGGTCGTGATCTCGATCTGCTTGCCGCGCAGCATCGCGCTGATGGTGCCGAACTCGATTCCGGTGTCCCACTGGTGCTCCACCACACCGCCCAGCAGAGCCTGCACCACCTCGGGGCGGGCGTCGGTGGTGAAGTCGAGGTCGTCGGCCAGGCGTCCGAGCAGCGCATCGCGCACACTGCCCCCGACGAGGTAGAGCTCGTGGCCGGCGTCGGCGAACACCGAACCCAGAGCCGTCACCACGTCGTCGTGGGCGCGCAGTGCGACGGCCGCCGCCGCCAACAGGCGGTCACGACGACCCGGATCGGTCGGAGTCGACGTGGCCTTCACGTCGCCGAACAATACCGGCGCAGGTCCAACGGTGTTCCCCGGCAGGTCGGGAACCCGAGCGGGAAGAACTACTATCGAGAAGGTGTCCGGAGCCGAGAGAGCGAACAGGAGCCGCCGCGCCGCGCGTCGGCGGCCTCGCACCGGCGACCGACCGACGATGCGCACCGTGCGCGAGACCTCGGCGGGAGGCCTCGTCGTCGACGGACTCGGCGGACCGCCCGAGAAGCAGTGCGCCGCCCTGATCGGCCGGACCGATCGTCGCGGTCGCCTGCTGTGGTCGCTTCCCAAGGGCCACATCGAGTCGGGGGAGACCCCGGAGCAGACCGCGATGCGTGAGGTGGCGGAGGAGACGGGCATCAACGGCACGGTGTTGGCCCCGCTGGGCAGTATCGACTACTGGTTCGTCACCGAGGGCCGACGCGTCCACAAGACCGTGCACCACTACCTGCTGCGATTCCTCGGCGGTGAACTCTCCGACGCCGACATCGAGGTCACCGAGGTTGCGTGGGTTCCGCTCTCCGATCTCCCGGCTCGGTTGGCCTACGCCGACGAGCGACGCCTCGCCGAGCGGGCCGGCGAGATGATCGCGAGCATGGACGGCCGGCCGGGGGGCGCCGCCGAACCACCCGCCCCCGAACCTCCGCGCACTCGATGATCCCCACCACCCGCGCCGCGATCATGGCGCTGGTCGCAGTGCTGACGCTGATGACGATGGGCGGTCCCGCCCTCGCGCAGACGCCGAGCGGCCCGGCCGCCACCTCGTCCCAACCGGCCCGCTTCCTGCAGATCGCCATCGACTCGGTGACCCCGTCCACCGTGGTCGCCTCGAGCGTGCCCACCGTCACCGTCACCGGGACCGTGCGCAACATCGGCGACCGCACGGTCAGCGACATAGCGGTTCGACTACAACGTGCCGACGCTCTGGACACGCCGCAGGGCCTGCGCACCGCCCTGACCCTGGACTCCAACAGCTTCGACACCGTCGGCCAGTTCGTCGACATCGCCGTAACCCTGAACAGGGGCGAGTCGACATCGTTCACGCTGTCGCTGCCGGTGCGCGCGAGCACCGGCCCGTCCCTGAACATCACAGCACCCGGCATCTACCCGATGCTGGTCAACGTCAACGGCCAACCCGACTTCGGTCAGCAGGCCCGACTCGACGACGCTCGGTTCCTGCTGCCGGTTCTGGGAGTTCCGCGCGACGCAACCATCACCGACCCCACCGATCCCGCGGGCCAACCCGTCGTCCCCGCGCCGTCGGTGCCCGTCGCGACGACACTGTTCTGGCCGTTGGCCGATCGTCCGTCGCTGGCAGCCGGGGTGCCCGGTTCGGTGGACGGCAAGGTGCGTCTCGTCGATGACGACCTCGCCGGCTCTCTCTCCCGCGGCGGGCGCCTGGACGGGTTGGTCGGCGCCCTCGAGGCGGCCCTGACGCCCACCGCCGATCCGGACGGCCACCTCGCCGCGAGCGTATGTCTGGCCATCGACCCGGACCTTCTGGTGACGGTGGCGAACATGGCCCGCGGCTACCTCGTGCCCGCGGATCCGGCCGACCCCAACGGACCCACACGCGACGGCAGCGGACAGGCGGCGGCTAGCGCGTGGCTCGATCGGGTGCGGGCACTGGCGAAGAGCCTGTGTGTGACCGGCGTGCCCTTCGCACAGACCGACCTCTCGGCCGTCGCGACCATCGCCGATCCCCTGCTGACCGCGAGCGCACTGGATTCCCCGGCCGACGTGGTCGACGCGATCCTCGGTGTGAGCTCACGCCGCGACCTGGTGATGCCGGAGTCCGGCGCGATCGACGACCGCACGGCGGACCTGCTGCGTGGCCGACCGATTCCCACAACCGCCGTCGTCGCGGCGAACGCGGTCACCGACGCCACCGACCGCACGGTGGTCGGTCTGCCCGGGCGTACCGACCCCGCCGCGAACCCCCTGCGCGCGGTGCTGGTGGACCCGTACGTCGCCGCTGCGCTCGCCGCCGTGGGTTCGGACCCGCAAACGCCCTCTTTCACCCCGCGCGAGCAGGTGTACGACCTGGCCGACGACTCCCGCACCGCCCGACTTCAGGACGCCCTCGGCGCTCTGAGCTGGGCCGCGGTCACCGACACGGCCGCAACCAGTCGCGCGCTAGTGATCACGCCCCCGCAGACGTGGACCGCCGACGCCACCGAGGCAACCGCCGTCCTCTCCGCGGTGGCCACCCTGCTGCGTGCCCGCCTGGCCGTCCCACAGCCGGTGGCGGCGCTTCTCGCGCGCGCGCCCGACGCGCTGCCCGCGCCGTCGGTGAACCCGCTCTACCCGGCGGCCGCCGTCGACGACGCCGGCCCCGAGTCGCTCGCCACCGACGCTGCCCGAATGGCTCGCCGTATCGACTCGCTGATGTCGGCGTTGGTGGACGATCCGCAGAGTCAGCTGACCGCGCGACGCTTCACCAACCCCCTGCGCGAGGATCTGCTGCGCGCGATGACCACCGCCGGGCGGCGCGGAGCGGGTCTGGCCGCCGCCAACAGCGCCGCGACGTCGCGCATGGACGACACTCGCAGCGGACTCGACGACATCGTCGCCGCTGTCTCGGTGGTCGCGCCCGGCGGGGTGTTCACCCTGGCATCGGAGCAGAGTCCGCTGATCCTGGTGGCGCGCAACGACCTCCCGATCGGCATCAATGTGCGGCTCGCGGTGAACGCGCCCGCCGCGATGGAGGTCTCCGACATCGGGCCCACCGTGCTCCCCGCCCGCGGATCCCGGTCCCTGCAGGTCCCGGCCACGGTGAAGGACTCGGAGAAAATGGTCGTCACATTCGCCCTCACCACCGCCGATGGCACATCATTGGGGCAGCCGACATCGGTGAACGTGCGCTCGAATGCGTACGGTCGAGTGCTGGCGATCATCACTGCCGCGGCTGCGACACTGCTGTTGCTGCTGGCGGGTCGGCGGTTGTGGCACCGCTTCCGTGGGCAACCCGATCGCGCGGACGAGACATGAGAGTGCGCGGACCAGGCGCACGAGACTGGTAGGGAACGGACATGACGGAGGTACCGCGCGACGGGCGTCTCGGTGGCGCCGCGTCTGCTCCGTGGGAGCGTCGTCCCCGCGCCGAGCCCGCGCGCATCCCGCCCCGCGGTCCGGTGCGTATCCCGCCCGGTGGCCACCCGCCGGTGCGCCCCGCGCACCTCACCCCCAACCCGGGGCCCCCGCGCACACCGCCGTCACCCCTGCCACCGCCGCCCCTGCCACCCGCCCGGACCTCGGGTCCACCCACAGCCCGGCCACCTGTCGACAAGCCGGAGAGTGCGGCCGGGGACACGCAGTCCAACTCGCGCCTGCTCGCAGCCACCGGCTCGATCGCCCTGGCCACGCTGATCTCGCGTATCACCGGCTTCATGAAGCAGGCTCTGCTGCTCATCGTGCTCGGTCCGCTCGTGGCCAGCGCGTACACCGTCGCCGCGATCGTCCCCAACATGATCGCCGAGTTCGTCCTCGGCGCCGTGCTCACCGCCATCGTGGTGCCTGTCCTCGTGCGCGCCGAGGCCGAGGACCCCGACCGCGGTCAGGCCTTCGTCCGGCGCCTCTTCACCGCGGCCATGACCACACTCGTCGTCGCCGCGACGCTCGCCACCGCCGCGGCCCCTCTGCTGGCGTCGCTGTTCATCTCCGAGGACGGCAAGGGCAACGTGGGCCTGACCACCGCGCTGCTGTTCCTGCTGCTGCCGGCGATCCTGTTCTACGGCCTGTCGGCGCTGTTCACCGCCATCCTCAACACCCGGCAGAACTTCAAGCCGGGTGCGTGGGCGCCGGTGGTGAACAACATGGTGGTGCTGGTGGTTCTGCTGATCTACCTGCTGATGCCCGGCGAGATCTCGCTCGACCCGACGCGCATGAGCGACCCGAAACTGCTGGTGCTGGGCCTGGGCGTGACCGCCGGTGTGGTGGCGCAGGTGCTCACCCTGGTACCCGCCCTGCGCCGCAACAAGATCGATCTTCGGCCCCTGTGGGGTCTCGACGCCCGGCTCAAGTCGTTCGGCGCCATGGCCGTCGCGATCGTGCTGTACGTACTCATCAGCCAGGCCGGCATGGTGGTGGCGACGCGCATCTCCTCGCACGCCGACGAAGCCGGTCCCGCCATCTACAACAACGCCTGGCTGCTGTTGCAGCTGCCGTACGGCGTCCTCGGTGTCACCGTTCTCACCGCGATCATGCCGCGTCTGAGCCGCAACGCCGCTGCGGGCGATACCCCCGCCGTCATCGACGACCTGTCCATCGCAACCCGAATGACCATGCTGGCGCTGATCCCGGTGATCGGATTCCTCACCGTGGCCGGACCGGCGGTCGGGCAGGCGCTCTACGGCTACGGGAACTTCGGCGGCGACGCGGGGCGTCTCGGTGAGGCGGTCAGCTACTCCGCGTTCACACTCATCCCGTACTCGCTGGTGCTGATCCACCTGCGGGTTTTCTACGCACGGGAGCAGGCCTGGACCCCCACCTGGATCGTCCTCGGCATCACCACGGTCAAGATCGCCCTGTCCACCCTCGCGCCGGTTCTCGCCACCAGCGACAAGCAGGTGGTGCTGCTGCTGGGTGTGGCCAACGGGCTCGGATACACCACCGGCGCCATCATCGGATGGATCCTGCTGCGTCGATCCCTGGCCAACCTTCGGCTCACCGGTGTCACCCGCACCGTCACCGTCGTCGGCGCCGCGACGGCGGTGGGCGCGGCGGCGCTGTTCGCCGTCGACCATCTGCTGGGATTGCAGAACCTCAGCGACCGGTTCGGGGGCATCGGCTCGATTCTGCGGGTGGCGTTCAGCGGGACGTTCATGATGCTGATCGTCGCCGTGATCCTCTACCGGGCGAGGATCCCCGAAATGGTGGCCATCGCGGCGGGCCTGACCCGCCGGATCCGCCGCCAGCCGCACCCGGAGTTGGACACACCGAGTGTGCGTGAGCACGAACCAGACAGTATGTTCGAGCGAACCGACTTCATTCCCGTCATCAGAATGGGGCCCGTCCCGACGGTGCCACCACAGCCGTCATTCGGCTCTGTTGCACCTCGCGGCGCCGCCCTGACGTACCCTAGGGACCGTCGGGGGCCCCTGACGGGGCACGATCGGCACAGCTGGCCTGCGGACGACGCCGTCACGACGGTCATTCCGACGTACACGGGGCAGCGCGCCAACGACATTGCTGAAGGAGACGAAGTGGCCGACGAGAAGGTGCCCGGTGTGCGCACCCCGGCTGGTGGAGCCACCACCGACATCCGTCGTGGTGTGTTGCCCGCCGCTTCCTCGATCCCGTCACCCGCGACGTCGGCGACCTCCCGAGTAACAGCACCGGCGGCCCCCGAGTCCACAGCACCCGGCACCAACAAGACCGACGACGCCAAGGCCGACGACGCCGAGACCGACGACAGCACGATCGAGAACGGCAAGGCCGAGAGCACACAGTCGGGTACCGGCGAGGCCGACGCCCCGGAGAGCAAGAGCGCGGTCGCCGACGCATCCGAGGCCGCCACCGACGCCGACACGGCCGCGAGCGAGACAACCGAGGCCACCGCTACCTCCACCGCTGACGCCGTTGCGGCCGACAGTGCAGAGTCGGACACCTCCGCGACCGACAGCGCCGAGGCCGACGCAACCGAGACCGACGCAACCAAGACCGACGCCACCGAAACCGAGGACACCACCGAGACCGAGGACACCACGTCGTCGACGGACACTCCCGATGCACCGGTAGCCGACGCGGAGACCGCCGGGGCGCCGGCGAGCACGGCAGACGATGCCCCCGCCGCGACGGCCCCCGGAGTCGACAGCGCGACCCCGGCACCGCCCGTCGGCGCCGCAGGATCTGCGGCACCCACGGCACCGGTGCGCGGCCCGGCACCCGAGCCCGCGCCCATCGTGCGCGGCCCGAAGCTCATCCCCGGGGCCTCGGTCGCGGGTGGTCGCTACCGCCTGCTCGCACCGCACGGTGGAGCCAGGGGGCTGAAGTTCTGGCAGGCCCACGACGTCAAGCTCGACCGCGAGGTGGCGCTGACGTTCGTCGATTCCGAACAGCGCGCGCCCGCCGAGTCTGCCGGTGATTCCGACGGTCCCCAGGCCGTGCTCTCACGAACACTGCGGCTCGGGCGGATCAACTCCCCTGGACTCGCACGTGTGCTGGACGTGGTCCGTGGCAGTTCGGGCGGAATCGTCGTGGCGGAGTGGACCCGCGGACGCTCGCTGCGAGAGATGGCCGACACCGTGCCCTCACCGCTGGGCGCGGCCAGCGCGATCAAGACCCTCGCGGCCGCCGCCGAAGCAGCCCACCGTAGTGGCGGTGCCCTCTCGATCGATCATCCCGATCGCGTGCGCATCAGCGTCAAGGGTGACGCCGTCCTGGCATTCCCGGGGACGCTCGGTGACGCCGACCCCGGCTCGGATGTACGCGGGCTGGGGGCGATGCTGTACGCCCTCATCACCGCCAGGTGGCCACTCATCGAGGCGCCGGGCTCGTCCGTACCACTGCCCACCAGCGTCGGCGCGATGCCCGTGGCCGACCGAACCGGGACGGGTGCACCGGTCGAACCTCGCTCGATCCGCCCGGACGTCCCGTTCGAGATCTCGGCCGTCGCCGTGCGAGCCCTCGAGGCCAACAGTGGGATCCGGACTGCCGCAACCGTCCAACACATCCTCGGACAGGCCGCAGTGGTCAACGAGAAGACCGAGATGATTCCGGCGTTGCGGCTGGGCCAGCGCGCACCCGGATCCACCGGCCACGCGATGGCCGAACCAGACGGGCCTCTCGGTGGCCGGTCCAACACGATGCTCGCAGCAATGATCGGACTGGGCGTGCTGCTGGTGGCCGTCCTCGGTCTCGTCGGCTGGTTGGTGGCCAACTTCTTCGCCGGCGACAGCACCGATGCACCGCTGGACAAGCAGCCCATCGGCTTGACCACGCCCGTCACCACGCCCGCCGACCCAGGATCGCCGGCCCCGGCCCCACCGGCGCCCGTCGCAGCCGCAGTGTCCTCGATCCAGGTGTACTCCCCGCAGGGGACTGCGGACGATCCCGGCGGCGCTGCGAACGTGCTGGACAACAACCCCGCAACGCTGTGGAACAGCGACCAGTACACCCAGCCGTTCCCGGCCCTGAAGAACGGGCTGGGCCTTCTCGCCAAGCTTCCCGCGCCGACCACCCTGACCTCGGTGTCGATCGACAGCCCGTCGCCCGGCACCGTGGTCGAGATTCGTGCCGCAACCACCGATGCACCCACCCTCGATCAGACGCAGGTGATCGGACGCGGCACCCTGGGCGCCGGTGTGACGCGCATCGCCGTCACACCCGATGGGCCGGTCGACCACGTTCTGGTGTGGATCACCGACCTCTCGACGGCCAGTGGGGCGAACCAGTCGTCCATCGCGGATCTGACTCTCAACACGAACTGATCGCAGGCTTTACGGACCGACATCCCGGTCATGGCGGGGTAAACAGACCGAACATCGGTTAATATCGGCCATGCGCACTATTCGGGGGGTCGCGCAAGCAGATGCCACCGACGGCGACCTGCTCGCGGCGCACATTGCGGGGGACAAAGCCGCGTTCGGCATACTCGTTCGCCGACATCAGGATCATCTGTGGGCAACCGCCCGCCGGGCAAGTTACTCTCCGGAAGACGCCGCTGACGCGTTGCAGGACGCATTGCTGTCGGCGCATCGCACAGCCGCCACGTTCCGCTCGGATTCGGCCGTACGCAGTTGGCTCCACCGCATCGTGGTCAATGCGTGCCTGGACCGGATTCGCCGGAACAAGGCGCGCCCCACGCAACCGATGATCGAGACCGATCACGAACCGCCAGTGCTTCGCCGTGACACCGAGGAGGTCGAGATGCGACTCGTCGTTACCCGCGCGCTGTTCACGCTGCCGCCCGAGCAACGCGCCGCAGTGGTCGCCGTGGACATGGAGGGCTATTCGGTGTCCGACGCTGCCGAAGCTCTCGGTGTCCCCGTGGGAACCATCAAGAGCCGGTGTGCGCGCGGCCGGCAGAAGCTGGCGCTCGAATTGGACGCGATGCGCGATCCGGGGAACCGAATGTGACGTCGGTGCGTCCAACTGTATGAGGAGCCGTATCGAACTGCGGTGCCTTCAATTTTGTGACGTGACGGCGAGGAGGTAACGAGGGTGGACCCCGACGATCGTTCCCCATCCTCCGACGGGCCGTACAGCCCCCCGTTCGAGCCGTACAGCCCCCCGTTCGAGTCGTACAGCCCCCCGTTCGAGTCGTACGGGCCCCCGTTCGATAGAGACTTCCTCGCCGATCTGCACGCCGACGCGGTCGACCCGTCCGTCTCGGCGAAGGTGTGGCCCCTGGTGCGGGCAGACGCGGACGCTGCCGCGTACATAGCCACGCTCGACAACGTGGTGGCCGCCCTCGCCGCAGAGCGTGATGCCGAGGAGCCGACACCGGACTGGGTCAGCGATCGACTCGACGCAATGCTTCTGGAACTGTCCACGGGTGGGTCGGACGAACCTTTCGCCACCGACGATGAACCGGTACGCCTGTTCGACCGGCGCCGCCGTGCTCGCGGGGTGCTGTTGGCGGCCGCGGCAGCCGCCGTGGTGGCCACCCTCGGTGCCGCGGTGTTCACCGCGACCACACGCTCCACCGATGACTCGGTGGTCGCCGGACCCGTCACCACAACCGTCGGGACACCGTCGGGCACCACTGCCTCACAGCCCAGCACTGCCTCACAGCCCACCACCACAGTCGGTCCTGTACCGCAACAACCCGCCAACCCCGTGCCGCCACCACCGCCGCCCTCACCCGAGAACATCGACGTATCGATGATCACCGCAGCACTCGGCAAGCCACCGGTGGGGCCGCTGGCAGATCCGCTGACCCTCCAGCGTTGCTTCCGCGCTCTCGGCTTCAACCAGTTCGCTCGTGTGCTCGGGACCGCACCCATCGAGATCCGCGGTCGCTCCGCCACCCTGCTGGTCACACCCGGCCGCCGCTCACCGATCGTCACGGCATTCGCGCTGGGGCCGCGGTGCGGCATCAACGGCGAAACGGACCTGATCTCTCGAGTCGACCTCGGCTGACGCACTCGGCGAGCACCGGGGAACACACGTCCCTGTTCTAGTGTTGTGCGCACTGACAGGCCGACCCCGGCCTCTCGCTCATGGAAGGCGAAGATGACGTCACCCGACATCCGCAACCTGATCATCGTCGGCTCCGGACCGGCCGGCTACACCGCGGCCGTCTACGCCGCGCGGGCCCAGCTCGAGCCCCTCGTCTTCGAAGGCACGTCCTTCGGTGGTGCGCTCATGACCACCACGGAGGTGGAGAACTTCCCGGGCTTCAAGGACGGTATCCAGGGCCCGGACCTGATGGAGCAAATGCGCGAGCAGGCGCTGCGGTTCGGTTCGGACATTCGCACCGAGGACGTCGACGCCATCTCGGTGGACGGCCCGGTCAAGACCGTCACAGTGGGCGCGACCACCTACAGCGCTCGCGCGATCATCCTCGCGATGGGTGCCGCAGCGCGGTACCTCGGTGTGCCGGGCGAGGAGCGCCTGCTCGGACGCGGCGTCAGCGCGTGCGCAACGTGCGACGGCTTCTTCTTCCGCGATCAGGACATTGCTGTGATCGGCGGTGGCGACTCGGCGATGGAGGAGGCGACCTTCCTCACACGATTCGCACGATCGGTCACCATCGTGCACCGTCGCGACGAGTTCCGTGCCTCGCGCATCATGCTCGAGCGGGCACGCGCGAACGAGAAGATCACGTTCGTCACCAATACCGAGGTCCTGGAGGTGCAGGGCGAGAACTCGGTGGACGGGCTGCGCGTGCGCAACTCCGTCACCGGTGACGAGTCGGTACTGCCCGTGACCGGTGTGTTCGTCGCGATCGGTCACGATCCGCGCAGCGCCCTGGTCGCCGGCCAGGTGGAGCTGGACGACGGCGGGTACGTGGTGGTCGCATCGCCGTCCTCCGCCACGTCGGTTCCGGGCGTGTTCGCCGCCGGCGACCTCGTGGACCACACCTACCAGCAGGCCATCACCGCCGCCGGGACCGGCTGCACAGCCTCGATCGACGCCGAACGCTGGCTCGCCGAGCATGCCGAAATCGCCAGCGCTGCAGTCTGATTCGGTATCGCCCAGATCGTTGCGCAGCCCCGGGGTCGCGCCCGGACCACTGAACGAATCCACGACAGAAAGAGACAGACATGTCAGAGACCGTCCCCACCGTGAAGATCACCGACTCCTCCTTCGATCAGGATGTGCTCGCCAGCGACAAGCCGATCCTCGTGGACTTCTGGGCCGAGTGGTGCGGGCCCTGCAAGCAGGTCGCCCCGGTCCTGGACGAGATCGCCGTCGAGCACGCTGACAAGCTGGTCATCGGAAAGCTCGACATCGAGGCCAACCCGAAGGCGACGCGCGACTTCAAGGTGATGTCCATCCCCACGATGATCCTGTTCCAGGATGGCAAGCCGGTGAAGCAGATCGTGGGCAAGCAGTCCAAGGCGGCGCTGCTCGCCGAACTGGGCGACGTCCTGGCCTGACACCGAGATCACAACCGCGTACCGGTTGGAATGCCGTGGGCGTAGGGGTCACCACCACGACGCCGGGTCTGCGACAATCGATGCCGAGTACGCCTGGTTGGACGTCGAGGCCGGTCGATCCTGTTCACTACAGGTCGATGGGCATGCTCTTGTCGAAGTGGTACGCGTGTGAGAAAGGTCCGAGGGGATGCAGCGACTCCGTTACGGCGACCGGGGCCCTGCAGTGACGGAGATCCGAGAAACACTTGTGGCTCTGGGATACCTCGAAGCGGCCGCGGGGGAGCCGTGGGATGCAGCGCAAGCGTTCTACGACGCCGATCTCGATCGCGCGGTGCGCGCGTTCCAGCAGCATCGTGGGCTTCTGGTAGACGGTGTCGTCGACGCCGCAACCTACCGATCCATCCGTGAAGCGTCGTACCGGCTCGGTGCCCGCACCCTGATCTACCAGTTGTCGGCGCCACTGTACGGCGACGATGTCGCCATGCTGCAAACGCGGCTGCAGGATCTCGGCTTCTACTCCGGACGCGTCGACGGCTTCTTCGGCCCCCAGACCCACGACGGGCTGACCTCGTTCCAGCGGGAGATCGGGCTGTCCCCGGATGGAATCTGTGGCGCCGAGACCCTCCGCTCCCTCGATCTTCTCGGCGCACGCGTGACCGGCGGTTCACCGCACGCGATCAGCGAGGAGGAACTCGTCCGCAGATCCGGTCCGCAGTTGACCGGTAAACGCATCGTCATCGACCCGGGCCTCGGCGGCGATACTCCGGGAGTTGTGGTGCCGGCCGGCGACGGTTCGATGAGCGAAGAGGCGATCCTGTGGGACCTGGCCAGTCGCCTCGAGGGTCGGATGGCCGCGACGGGCATGGAAACCTACCTATCGCGGGGACGTGGGACCAATCCCACCTCCGCACAGCGTGCCGAGACGGCGAACGCGATCGGCGCGGATCTGATGATCTCGCTGCGATGCGCCAAGCTGGCCAACAATGGCGCCCACGGCGTGGCGAGCTTCCACTTCGGCAACTCGCACGGCTCGACGTCGATGATCGGGCAGGTGCTCACCGGTTACGTCCAGCGTGAGATCGTCGCGCGAACGCCGTTGCAGGACTGTCGCAGTCACGGTCGAACGTGGGACCTACTGCGCATGACGAACATGCCCGCCATCCAGATCGATGTGGGTTACCTCTCCAACGCGAACGATGTTGCCGTGCTGACCGATCCACGTGCCCGAGATGTGATCGCCGAGGCGATCCTCGTGGCCGTGAAGCGGCTCTACCTGCTGGGGCAGGACGATCAGCCGACAGGCACCTTCACCTTCGCCGAGCTGCTCGCCGAGGAGCTCGCCGCAGCGGAGCGAGCCTGACCCGCCGATTCTTATGTCCGGCCCACCCGCCGGGTCAGCGGACGCCCACGGGCACTCGGGGATCAGTACCGACCACCGTCAGTTCTGCCGCAGCCAGTAGCCGGTCGAGTGCGGCCTCGACATCTTCCTTCCACCCATGGTCCCGATCGAGCTCGAGCCGCAATCGAGGGAAGCGTGGATGCTCGGCAACCACGGAGAAGCCGTACTCGACGAGGAAGCCCGCGTCGACCATGCATGTTCGAGCGCAACATCCTGACGCAGCGAACGCCTCGCCGACAGCAGAATCCTCGGGGCCACCGTCGTCCGACGGGCGAACCCCGAATGCTTCGAGCGCTCGAACCCCACGGTTGACGAGATCCCGGACGGTGGCAGCGAGCAGAACGGTTCGCACGTCGTCGGACTCAGCCTGCTCCGGTACTCGATCCGCGGGTCGCAGAGAGGTGAGCAGGACGGCATCGGGACTCACCGGCGATGTGGGGAAGCAGTGTGCACGGGGGACGGCTCCGGGCGGTGCGTAGACCGAACAGCCGCGCGAACGACCGTTCTCCACGGCAATCTGTCCACACGGACCCCACTCGAGCATGACCATCGACAGCCATGCTTCCTTCTCGAATTCGGGGTCTGCAACATCCTCGGGCCGATCACCGGCATCGGGATTGATCGTCCAGAACACGCAGCGCCGGTCGTGTGGTGGGAGAGAGTCGAAGCTACCGAGGGTGAGCGTCGATACAAGCGTCGACACGTCGCGTTCCACCCTTCCACCCTCTGAGTCCGACCGGCTGGGTGCGGCCCAAGGGTTCACAATAGGCGATCTCGACCCGATTGGCCCGCGCACCCACTCCGAAGGAGCTTGCGCGGGCACTCCAGTCCAAAGATCCTGCACAGCAATGTTTTTGGGCTTACCGCGAGTACATCGTCACAGTGACGATTCTTCCGCACACCCATACATGGTCGGATTATCGCGATCAGGACTGTTTCTGGCGCTCCATCATCGCGACGATCCGTTCGAGATCATCCACCGACCCGAACTCGACAACGATCTTCCCCTTGCGCTTGCCGAGGGACACCGTGACTCGTGTGTCGAACGACTCCGACAGCCGCTCCGCCACGTCCTGCAGCCCCGGCATCTGTATCGGCTTGCGTTTGGCCGGGGGGGCGGCCGGAGGCCCGTCGCGATCCGCGAGCAGAACCGCCTCCTCCGTGGCTCGCACCGACAAACCCTCGGCGACGATTCGCGCGGCGAGAGCCTCCTGCGCATCCGGTCCTGCCTTCAGCGAAAGCAGTGCCCGCGCATGGCCCGCTGACAACACTCCCGCGGCCACACGTCGTTGGACCGCGATCGGGAGCTTGAGTAACCGGATCATGTTGGTGATCACCGGACGTGATCGACCCAACCGCGCGGCGAGCTCCTCGTGCGTGACCTCGAACTCCTCGAGCAGCTGCTGATAGGCCGCCGCCTCTTCCAGCGGATTGAGCTGTGCGCGATGAATGTTCTCGAGGAGGGCGTCACGGAGCAGTGTGTCGTCCGGGGTCTCTCTGACTATCGCGGGGATGGCCGTCAGACCTGCTTCCTGACTGGCACGCCAGCGACGCTCACCCATCACCAGCTGGTAGCTCTCGGGGCCTGTCTGGCGAACCACGATCGGCTGCATCAGCCCGAACTCACGGATCGAATGCACCAGCTCCGCGAGAGCTTCCTCGTCGAAGACTTGGCGAGGTTGCTTGGGGTTCGGCACGATGCGGTCGGGGGGGATCTCCCGATACACCGCCCCTGCATCGGCCACGAGCGACGGTGTCTGACGGTCCGGCTCACCGCCGATCAGGATGTCGGCAGCAGCGCTACCGAGGCCGGGTGTGCGACCCGACTCCGGTGCCGTAGGAATCAGTGCAGCGAGCCCGCGACCGAGTCCGCCCTTCTTGACCTGAGCCATCTACTTCTCCGACTTTCCAACCAGGACGCTCCGCGCCGCCAGTTCGCGGCCGGCGTCGAGGTAACTCATCGCGCCGCGCGAACCGGGGTCGTACGCCAGGACGGTCATACCGAAACCAGGGGCCTCGGACACCTTCACGCTCCGCGGAATCACCGACTTCAACACCGCATCGCCGAAGTGCGCGCGAACCTCGTCCGCCACCTGGTCGGCGAGCTTGGTGCGGCCGTCGTACATCGTGAGAATCACGGTGGAGACGTGGAGCGCCGGATTCAGATGTGCCTGCACCAGCGAGATGTTGCTCAGCAACTGACTCACCCCTTCCAGTGCGTAGTACTCGCACTGGATCGGGATGAACACCTCGGTCGCAGCGACCATCGCATTGACGGTGAGGAGGCCGAGCGACGGCGGGCAGTCGATGAGGATGAAGTCGATGCCGAGACCCTCCAGCGCCTCCTCGGACAGAGCAGTCTTCAGCCGCCCTTCGCGTGCGACAACGGAGACCAACTCGATTTCGGCGCCGGCAAGATCGATCGTGGCAGGGATGCACAGCAAGCGTTCGCTCTGGGTCGAGGTGGCGATGGCCTCCTTCGCCGTGACCTCGCCGAAGAGCAGCTCGTACGTCGACGGTGTCCCGGAACGGTGCTCCACACCGAGCGCGGTGCTCGCGTTGCCCTGCGGGTCCAGATCGACCACCAGGACCGTCAACCCCTGGAGCGCCAAGGCGGCAGCGATGTTCACCGCTGTGGTGGTCTTTCCAACCCCGCCCTTCTGATTGGCGATGGTCAGCACCCGTCGCTGGGCAAGTTTGGGGAGTGTGACGGTGTCAGGGTGCAAGACCTGACTGGCGCGCTGTGCAGCCGCACCGATCGGGGTGTCGTCGGGCGAGACGGGGGAGTAGCCACCGAAGCTCTCCGTCACTGCTCCGGCGTCGCGATCAGGCGGCTCGGGGGAGCGTGTTTCACGTGAAACAACACCTCCGGGAACGGTCACGGCCTCATCCGGAGCACCCGACATAGTTTTCTCCTTCTCGAACACGAACGGACGCCGAGCACTGAGTCAGGGCGTACGAGGCTGCCTCATAGACCGTGATGCCGCAGAACGAACTGCAGAACGCTGACCGCGCGCCGACCTCTCTGCACGGACCACGATAGTCGGTGCAGGCACCAGATCCACCCCGCACCGACGGACCTCAAGACCGGTACCACCGATCTTCTCCACTGCCGCGCGATCTCGCTCGATCTCGTCCCGAGCGGACTCGCCCTTGAGGGCCAGCATCAGCCCACCGATCCGCACGAGCGGCAACGACCAACCCGCCAGTTTTGCCAGAGGAGCAACAGCACGGGAGGTGACGACGTCTACGCCACCGATGTCGCGGACCACCCGTTCGTCCTCCGCGCGCCCACGCACCACGACGACGTCCAGTCCGATAGAGGAACTGAACTCCGTCAGGTACGTACTCCGCCGAAGGAGCGGCTCCAACAGGATGACGCGAAGGTCGGGGCGTGCAATAGCCAAGGGGATCCCCGGTAGGCCGGCGCCGCTACCCACATCGAGCACGGAGGCACCCTCAGGGATCAGCTCCGAGATCAGCGCGCTGTTCACGATGTGCCGGCCCCACAGCCGAGGGACCTCTCGTGGACCGATCAATCCACGCTCCACGCCATCGCCTGCGAGCGACCGTCGATAGGCACGGGCAAGAGAGAGGCGATCACCGAACAGAATCGCCGCGACCGACGGCTCGCGCTCGTCATCGAGGTCGTCGACAGATCCGTCATGTTTCACGTGAAACGGTGTCCTTTCACTCCTGCAGACGAATGACAGCCATGTGATTCCGAGTGCGAATGCAAGAGGCCCCCGGTGAACCGGGGGCCCCTGATGGCGCTGATGACGCCGTCTCGCTGCTATGCCATCACACCTTGACGACGACCACTCGACGATTCGGCTCCGCGCCCTCGGACTCGCTCGTCACACCCTCCACCGACGCCACCGCATCGTGAACGATCTTGCGCTCGAACGGCGTCATCGGAGTCAGCTCCTCTCGCCCACCGTTCTCCGCGACGCGGGCCGCTGCGGCAGCCCCGAGCCGACTCAACTCCGCTCGCCGTCCTGCTCGCCAACCTGCCACGTCGAGCATCAACCGACTCCGCTCACCGGTGGACTGCTGAACCGCCAGACGCGTGAGCTCCTGCAGCGCATCGAGCACTTCGCCCTTGCGACCGACCAGCTTGCTCAGATCGGTTCCGCCGTCGATGCTCACCACCGCTCGGTCACCTTCGACGTCGAGATCGATATCGCCGTCGAAATCCAGAACGTCGAGGAACTGCTCGAGGTAGTCGCCCGCGATCTCACCTTCCTCGACGAGGTCGTCATCCGCTTCGGGCCCCTCGATCGCCAAGTCCGGGTCGTTGCGAGAATCCTCGACGGCGGTCGAGTCGTCCTTCGGTGTCGAGCTCGTGTGGTCGGCATCCACAGTCACGGTGCTACTCACTTCCGTTTCGATCGTTGGAGGATAGGTCTGGGGGAGAGGCGCTACTTGCGCCTCTGCCTGTTCTTGCTGCCGCCGGAGCGCGCCTGCCCGCGCTTGGGTCCACTCGGTGGTTGACGCTTACTCGATGTCCGGGCCACGCCGTTGGACCCACTGCCATTCGATGCGCTGCCGTTGGCCGCGCTGCCGTTGGCCGCGCTGCCACGCCCACCGGTCCCATCGGCGTTGCCGTCGGTGGTCTTGGCCATGGGAATCGGCTTGGCACCGGGCGCCGGCTTCTTGCGTGCAGCGTCCGGACGCACACCAGGCTTGGGAGCGTTCTCCGCGCGACGCTCGAGCGCCAACGCCTTCTTCTGCTCCTCCTCCTTGTCGATCCGACCGAACACCAGATGCTGCTGTCCGTATGTCCACACGTTGTTGCTCACCCAGTACAACAAGATGGCGATCGGCAGGAACGGCCCACCGACGAGAACACCGAGTGGGAAGACGTACAGCGCGAGCTTGTTCATGATGGCCGACTGAGGGTTGGCCAAGGCCGCCTCGGTCTGACGGGCGACCGATGCGCGTGAATTCAGGTGAGTGGCAATACTCGCGATGATCATCAACGGAACCGAGACCCCGACCACGGCCCACAGCGACGGCACGCCGAGCCCCTTGACCGCGTTCGCGTAGGCGTCGAGCTGAGCGGTGGGCATCGTGATGTTGGCGGAGATGGGCGCACCGAACAGTCGCGCGTCGAGGAACGAGTTCACATCGTTGACGTCGAAGATGTAGTTCGGGATCGTGCGGTTGGTGACGGGGTCGATACCGAGCTGACCAACCCCGGTGCCGGTGCGGTTGAACGAGCGCAGAACGTGGAACAGGCCGATGAACACCGGCGCCTGCGCCAAGACCGGCAGACACCCCATGATCGGGTTGAACCCGTGTTCCTTCTGCAGCTTCTGCATCTCCACCGCGAGTTTCTGACGGTCCTTGCCGTACTTCTTCTGCAGGGCCTTGATCTGAGGTTGGAGCTCCTGCATGGTCCGGGTGGTACGGACCTGCTTGACGAATGGCTTGTAGAGAATCAGTCGCAGGGTGAAGACGAGGAAGACCACCGACAATGCCCATGCGAACCCGCTGTCGGCACCGAGCACGTAACCGAAGGCCTTGTGCCAGAACCACAGGATCGCCGACACCGGGTAATAGATGAAGTCGAGCACGGCTTGGGGTACTCCTCTGTTGGTCTCACCTTCCGGGGAAGGTGTACTGCAGGTCGCTGGTCGGGGGAGTGCACCCCGCGGTCAACGGTGACGGACGTGTTCCGGAACCGGGTCGTATCCTCCAGGGTGCCAGGGAGCACACTTGAGCAGGCGGACGATCGCCAAAATCGACCCCTTGACAGCTCCGTGGGAACGCAGGGCCTCGACCGCGTACTCGCTGCATGTCGGCATGAAACGGCATGTCGGCAGCCGAAGTGGGGAGATGTACGTGCGGTAGAGATCGATGAGGAATATCAGCGTTCTCGCCGGCAGCGTGATGATCGCGTTCACCGCTGCGTCACCACTGCCAACTTGGTCAAAGCCGACACGACCTGTCGCCGCAGATCCGCCGACGATGCCGTGGCCGCTGATGGCAGGGCTCGTAGGACGATATCGACGTCGGACCGGGCGTCGGGGACCACCTCGGCTCCTATATGGCGAAGCCGGCGGGCTACTCGATGTCGAGTCACCGCCGGACCTACCGTCTTGCCGACCACCAAACCGATTCGGGTCCTCCCCGGCGAGTCCACGAGCATCTCGTCGTCTCGCATGAAAACGTGCACCACGATGTCCGACCGACCGGAGCGCCGACCTCGTCGGACTGCGTGTGCGAAGTCCGACGAACGCCGGAGACGGTGCGGTTCTGACAGCACACGCGTCTCCCGGGCGTTCTCGAGAATCGGACGATCAGGCCGTGAGGGTCGCGCGGCCCTTGCTGCGGCGGGCGGAGACGATCGCACGACCGGCCCGCGTTCGCATCCGCAGGCGGAAACCGTGCACGCGCGCACGCCGCCGATTGTTCGGCTGGAAAGTCCGCTTGCCCTTGGCCACGGTGGTACTCCTCGATCGACGGGCGCCGGTCGAGCGCCACTGCGTACTAGCGGGTCGCGAACTCGATGACCGAGTCCGAGTCTATGGTCAACGGTGCTGAGCTACTGCTCGCCCACGAACCGCGACGGCGTGAACGGGATCTACAGGACACCTGGTGACCGTTCGAGGGTACTGACCGACGCTGACAGGGTCAAACCAGTACCGCCGTGACGCCGTCGATGCCCATCGTTACTCGAACGAACCCGGCAGTTATCGTGACGTCTCACTATCCCTTGCCGGACCGATGTGGAGTTGTTACCTTCTGGTGGTCGTTCGGCGGTCCGCCCCCCGAACACCGGGTTGCGCGCGGATCCATAGTGATCCAGACCACAGCACGGTGTACCGGTGAGCCGAGCTCGAGTCGAGTTCAGCGGAACCGAGCGGCGTCGGATCGGGGTCACCATAGTTGTCCACACCTGTGGATAATTGTGTGGAAACACAGATCGGTGGCATATTCGATCGGTGCGTACCTCCTCCGAGGGAGCAACGAGGAGGACACCGGATGGACGACGACCAGGACCAGCTGAGCGAGGTCTGGCCCCGCGTGGTTGCCGACCTCACCGACACCGAATCCAAGCACGCACTCTCCCCTCAGAACCGAGCCTGGTTGGGGCTGGTCCGACCGCTGACCTTCACCCAGGGATTCGTCCTCGTCTCGGTTCCGTCGGCCATGGCGCAGGGTGTGGTCGAGAAGCTCCGGGAACCGATTCTCGAAGCGCTCGAACGTCACCTCGGCCAGACCGTGGACCAACTCGGAGTTCGTCTGGCCTTCCCCGACGAACCGGCACCCGAGACGCCCCGCTCGTTCGAAGAACCCACACCCCCGCCGGACGCGAGTTACCGCGATCGCGGTCTCGGTGACGACGACGAGGTCGACGACGACGGTGACGCTATACGCAGCGTGAAGCAGTCGTGGCCGTCGTCGTACACCGAGAAGGTCTCGCCGCAGAGCACCTCTCTCAACAGCAAGTACACCTTCGACACGTTCGTCACCGGAGCGTCCAATCGCTTCGCGCACGCCGCCGCGCTCGCGATCGCCGAGGCGCCGGCTCGGGCGTACAACCCGCTGTTCATCTGGGGAGCGTCCGGGCTCGGCAAGACCCATCTACTGCACGCCGCCGGCCACTACGCCCAGAAGCTCTTCCCCGGTATGCGCGTGAAGTACGTCTCCACCGAGGAGTTCACGAACGACTTCATCAACAGCCTCCGTGACGACCGCAGAGTTGCGTTCAAGCGCCGCTACCGCGAGACCGATGTACTTCTCGTCGACGACATCCAGTTCATCGAAGGCAAGGAAGGTATCCAGGAGGAGTTCTTCCACACCTTCAACACCCTGCACAATCAGAACAAGCAGATCGTCATCTCCTCGGACCGCCCACCCAAACAGCTCGCAACACTCGAGGAGCGCCTGCGAACACGGTTCGAGTGGGGACTGATCACCGACGTCCAACCCCCCGAGCTCGAGACGCGTATCGCCATCCTGAGCAAGAAGGCACGGCTGGACGACCTGAAGGTGCCCGACGACGTCCTCGAACTGATCGCCAGCCGCATCGAGCGCAACATTCGCGAGTTGGAGGGCGCGCTGATCCGTGTGAGTGCGTTCGCATCCCTGAACGGACAGGAACTGGAGCGTTCACTGGCCGAGGTGGTCCTGCGGGACCTGGTGCCCGAGAGCGGCGCGCTCGAGATCAGTGCGGCGACCATCATGGCGGTCACCGCCGAATACATGGACACCACCATCGAGGAGCTCCGCGGGCCCGGCAAGACCCGCGCGCTGGCACAGGCTCGTCAGATCGCCATGTACCTGTGCCGCGAGCTGACCGACCTGTCCCTGCCCAAGATTGGGCAGACATTCGACCGTGATCACACGACAGTGATGTACGCGGACAAGAAGATTCGCAAAGAGATGACCGAGCGCCACAAGGTGTTCGAGCAGGTGCAGGAGCTCACGGCCCGCATCAAACAGCGTTCGAAGCCCTGACGGCGGGACCGGCGAGCGTCATCCGACCGAAGTACCCACACCTGTGGACAACGTTGGGGAGCAATGCCTTAACCCGGGGACAGCCTTGGGACCGCCGCACACACGACGTGTTCTGTACACAGACCGTCCCCGGGATCGCACCCATCCGTACACCTGTGATCCACATCTCGCCACGCCGTGCGACCAGGCACCATTACCACCTGTCCCCACTGTCCCCGGGACCTATTACTACTGCTGTTTCTTTCATCGACAACTCTCTTTCAAAAGCAGCCCCCGGGGACTGCCCGGGTGAGCCTGGCCGTAGTCGATCGCACGGACTGCCGGTCCACTACGCTCAGCACCACACGGGGCGCACCCCGCACCGACCGATCGAGAGGACCCACCGGGCGATGGAGCTGGGCACCGTGAAGTTCCGACTGGCACGTGAGGATTTCGCCGACTCCGTCGCGTGGGTCGCCCGATCGCTCCCGTCACGTCCTGCCGTCCCGGTTCTCGGTGGAGTTCTGCTCTCGGTGGACGACAACGGCTTGACCGTCTCGGGTTTCGACTACGAGGTCTCCGCTCAGGTGCGCGTTCCCGCCGAGGTCGTGGGCGGCGGCCAGGTGCTGGTCTCGGGCAAACTCCTCGCGGACATCACTCGCGCGCTTCCCAACAAGCCGGTCGACGTCGGTGTCGAGGGCACCAAGGTGCACATCACGTGCGGCAGCGCCAAGTTCTCGTTGCCGACGATGCCCGTCGAGGACTACCCGGCACTGCCGGAGCTGCCCCAGACCACGGGCACCATCCCGGGCGGGGTGTTCGCCGAGGCCATCGCACAGGTGGCCGTCGCAGCCGGACGCGACGACACATTGCCGATGCTGACCGGTATCCGCATGGAGATCGAGCGTGGTTCGGTGGTCCTCGCCGCCACCGACCGATTCCGGCTCGCCGTTCGTGAGCTCGACTGGTCCCCGTCCGGAGACGGCCCGAATGCCGCCGTCCTCATCCCGGCCAAGACGCTGTCCGAGGCCGCGAAGACCATCGGTGGCGATCAGAGTGCGCCGGTGGAGCTGGCACTGGGGTCCGGATCGCATATCGGTACCGACGGACTGCTCGGCATCATGGGCGACGGCCGCCGCACCACCACCCGACTGCTGGACGCAGAGTTCCCGAAGTTCCGCCAGCTGCTGCCCACCGAGCACACCGCCGTGGCCGTCGTGCCGATCGCCCCCTTGGTCGATGCCATCAAGCGAGTGGCGCTCCTGGCCGACCGCGGTGCTCAGGTACGGCTGGAGTTCTCCGAGGGCGGGCTCACCCTCTCCGCTGGAGGCGACGACGCCGGCCGCGCCGAAGAGGCACTCGAGGCACGCTTCCAGGGTGAGCCGCTGACCATCGCGTTCAACCCCGGTTACCTGCTGGACGGGCTCAACTCGCTGCACAGTGACAGCGTGTCGTTCGGGTTCACCACACCCAGTCGCCCGGCCGTATTGCGCCCGGCCGGTGAGGAGGATCCTGCCCCCGATGCGTCAGGAACCTTCGCGGCTCCGGATTCCGCGTACACCTACCTGCTGATGCCGGTGCGACTACCGGGCTGACAGCGCTGGTAGCCGCCACCGCTCGTAGACGCCACCGAATGCGAAGGACTGTCGATATGCAACTCGGGTTGATCGGCCTGGGCAAGATGGGCTTCAACATGCGCGAGCGCCTTCGCCGCTCCGGCATCGAGGTGATCGGCTACGACCCGCGACCCGAGGTCACCGATGTGCCGTCCCTGGAGGCTCTCGCGCAGGCCCTGGCCGGTCCGCGGATCGTGTGGGTGATGGTGCCGTCGGGTGAGGTGACCCGCTCCACCGTGGCAGCACTCGCGGACGTTCTCTCGCCGGGTGATCTGGTGATCGACGGCGGCAACTCACGCTTCACCGACGACGGTCCTAATCGTGATCTGTTGGCCGACAAGGGAATCGGGTATATCGATGCGGGTGTATCCGGAGGTGTGTGGGGCCTCGAGAACGGCTACGGGCTCATGGTGGGCGGATCCGACGAGGACGTCACGCGCGCGATGGAGATCTTCGATGCGCTGCGCCCACCCGGTGAGCTCGCCGACGGATTCGTCCACGCCGGCCCGGTCGGCGCCGGTCACTACGCGAAGATGGTGCACAACGGAATCGAATACGGGTTGATGCACGCCTATGCCGAGGGATACGAACTCCTCGCCGCCGAGGACCTCATCACCGACGTCACCGGAGTCGTCCGCGCGTGGACCAAGGGCACGGTGGTGCGGTCCTGGTTGCTCGATCTGCTGGTGAAGGCGCTGCAGGAGGATCCGGATTTCGCGGCGATCTCCGGGTACACGCAAGATTCCGGTGAGGGGCGCTGGACGGTGGAGGAGGCTATTCGGCATTCGGTCCCCGCGCCGGTGATCTCGGCCGCGCTGTTCGCCCGGTTCGCCTCCCGTCAGTCCGACTCGCCGGCGATGAAGGCGGTGTCGGCACTGCGCAACCAGTTCGGCGGCCACGCCGTCGTACGCACCGCGGAGCCCGGTTCCTGAGTGTTCGTACGCCGTGCCACGTTGCGGAACTTCCGATCGTGGGAAGAGCTCACCGTCGAACTCGAGTCCGGTGTCACCGTGTTCGAAGGTCCCAACGGACACGGCAAGACCAACATCGTCGAGGCCGTCGGGTACCTGGCGACACTGTCGTCGCATCGGGTCTCGAGTGACGCGCCGCTGATTCGCAGCGAGACCGACAGTGCACACGTCGGCGCGACCGTGATCAACCGTGGACGCGAACTGAGCGTGGACGTCACGGTGAACTCGGGTAGGGCGAATCGGGCGAGCATCAACGGCGCCGCCACTCGTCGGCCGGCGGACATCCTGGGAATTCTGACCACCGTGACGTTCGCACCCGAGGACCTTGCGCTGGTCCGCGGCGATCCGGGTGAGAGACGCAAGTTCCTCGACGAGCTGGCCACCCTGCGTCGACCGCGCCTGGCCGCGGTGCGCGCGGACTACGACAAGGTGCTCCGGCAGCGGTCGGCTCTGCTGAAGACCGCGGGTGCTGCGCTGCGCCGGGGGTCCGGTTCGGCGTCGGTCCTGGCGACCCTCGATGCCTGGGATGCGCAACTGGCGTCGATCGGTGCACAGTTGCTCGCCGAACGTATCCGTACGGTCCACGCGCTCGCGCCCCACGTGGCTGCGGCGTACGCGCAGATCGCGCCGGCGTCCAGGGCGGTTTCGGTCTTCTATCGGTGCAGTCTCGGGGACTGCCTGCCGGTGGAGTTCGCCGATCCCACTCGCGAACCGGAGCCCGACGACGTGGAGGTGCTGGAAGCGAGTTTTCTGGTGCGGCTGTCGCAGGTGCGTGACCGTGAGCTCGAGCGGGGGGTGTCGCTGGCCGGTCCACATCGCGACGATCTCGATCTGATGCTCGGTGCGGAACCGGCCAAAGGCTTTGCCAGCCATGGTGAATCATGGTCCCTGGCACTCTCGCTCCGGCTGGGGTCCTTCGTGTTGCTGCGCGCCGAGGACACCGACCCGGTGCTGATTCTCGACGACGTCTTCGCCGAACTCGACCGCGCCCGCCGGGAAGCGTTGGCGCAGGTGGCCCTGGGCGCCGAGCAAGTTCTGATCACGGCGGCGGTGGCCGACGACGTCCCTGCTGCCTTGGTCGCCCACCGCTTCGGTGTACGGGCACACGAACTCGGTGCTGGTCGACGTCGGTCGGAACTGATTACATGAGCGACATGACCGAACAGCCCGGGTCCGAGCCGGCTCCTGCCGAGCCGGAGCTGAGGGGATACGACCTCGCCCGCAGAAGCCTCGAGCAGGCGCGCGCGGCCGCGAAAGCAAGGGGTCAGGCCGTCGGGCAAGGTCGATCCTCGCCGGTTCGCGGCACACGGCGGCGCTGGTCGGGGTCCGGCCCGGACGATCGTGACCCGCAGAGTCTCGGTTCACTCACTGCGCGGATGGTCAGGACTCGTCACTGGTCGGACAAGGTCGTCGAGGGCACCGTCCTCGGGCGCTGGGACAGTGTCGTCGGTGCCGACATCGCCGCGCACGCCCATCCGACCGCCCTCACCGACGGAGTTCTGCACATCAGCGCCGAATCGACCGCTTGGGCCACGCAGCTGCGGTTGGTCCAGTCGACCATCATCGCCAAGATCGCGGCGGCCGTCGGCAACGGTGTGGTGACGTCGGTGCGCATCACCGGGCCGCAGGCGCCGAGTTGGCGCAAGGGCGAGCGGCACATCGCCGGTCGTGGCCCGCGCGACACGTACGGCTGAACCTCTCGCACGATCGGGTCGTCGGTGTGTCGGGCCGCTGGGTCATGACGCGCCATGTGAACCGAGAAGCCACCTCTACCCACGCCCGCACTCGGAAACAGTCGCGAAAGTCGCTGTGCGAGGCAATCAGGCACCAGTTCGGGGTGTCAACGTGCACGTGTGCACCCCGCGTACCGGTAGTATGGCGGGGTAGGGGACCGCTCGTCGAGTGAGGCCGAATCGAAAAGGAGAACCACGACATCGTGGCTGCCCAGAAGTCTGGCAAGAACGACTACAACGCGTCGTCGATCACCGTCCTCGAAGGACTGGAAGCGGTACGCAAACGTCCCGGCATGTACATCGGCTCCACCGGTGAGCGCGGGCTGCACCATCTCATCTGGGAGGTGGTCGACAACTCGGTCGACGAGGCGATGGCCGGACACGCCACGACGGTGTCGGTGACCCTGCTCGCCGACGGCGGAGTGCGGGTGGTCGACGACGGGCGCGGCATTCCTGTCGGCATGCACGCCTCGGGAATCCCGACCATCGAGGTGGTCATGACCCAGCTGCACGCCGGCGGCAAGTTCGACTCCGATTCGTACGCCGTCTCCGGCGGCCTGCACGGCGTTGGTATCTCGGTGGTCAACGCCCTCTCGACCAGGCTCGAGGCCGAGATCGACAACGACGGCTACCACTGGTCGCAGACGTACACGCTCGCCGAACCGGGTCCGCTGATCAAGGGCGAACCCACCAAGCGAACCGGTACCTCGATCACCTTCTGGGCCGACCCCACGATCTTCGAGAAGACGGTCTATAACTTCGAGACCGTCGCACGGCGGTTGCAGGAGATGGCGTTCCTGAACAAGGGACTGACCATCGTGCTCACCGACGAGCGGGCCAGCGATGTCGAGCGAGCAGCCGACGAGGCGGCTGAATCGGATGTCGCGACCGCGCCCAAGAGCGCCGACGATGCCGCGACCGACACGCCGCCACGCGTGAAGACCCGCACCTACCACTACCCCGGTGGACTCGAGGACTACGTCCGCTACATCAACAAGAGCCCGTCGAAGACCCCGATCCACCCGTCGGTGCTGGCGTTCACCGCCAAGGGAACCGGCCACGAACTCGAAGTGGCGATGCAGTGGAACAGCACCTACGCGGAATCGGTGCACACCTTCGCCAACACCATCAACACCCACGAGGGCGGCACCCACGAGGAAGGGTTTCGAACGGCCCTGACCACCGTGGTCAAGAAGTACGCCAAGGACAAGAAGTTGGTGAAGGAGAAGGACGGCGAACTCAGCGGCGACGACATTCGCGAGGGGCTCGCTGCCATCGTCAGCGTGCGGGTGGGCGAGCCGCAGTTCGAAGGACAGACCAAGACAAAGCTGGGCAACACCGAGGTCAAGTCGTTCGTGCAGAAGGCGTGCAACGAGCACCTCGCGCACTGGTTCGAGGCCAATCCCGCCGAGGCCAAACTCATCATCGGCAAGGCCGTCTCGTCGATGCTGGCTCGCACCGCCGCTCGTCGCGCGCGAGATCTGGTGCGGCGCAAGACCGCAACGGAAATCGGGGGTCTGCCGGGCAAGTTGGCGGACTGCCGGTCGAACGATCCGAGCAAGTCCGAGATCTACATCGTCGAGGGTGACTCGGCCGGTGGTTCCGCCAAGTCCGGCCGCGATTCGATGTACCAGGCGATCCTTCCGTTGCGCGGCAAGATCATCAACGTCGAGAAGGCGCGCATCGACCGCGTCCTGAAGAACACCGAGGTGCAGTCGATCATCACCGCGTTCGGTACCGGCATTCACGACGAGTTCGACATCTCCAAGCTGCGGTACCACAAGATCGTGCTCATGGCCGACGCCGATGTCGACGGCCAGCACATCTCGACACTGCTGCTGACCTTGCTGTTCCGGTTCATGCGCCCGCTCATCGAGCACGGCTACGTGTACCTGGCCATGCCGCCGCTGTACAAGCTCAAGTGGCAGCGCGGCGCGGAGCCGGAGTTCGCATACTCCGACCGTGAACGCGACGGCCTGATCGAGGCTGGTATCGCCGCCGGCAAGAAGATCAACAAGGACGACGGCATTCAGCGCTACAAGGGTCTCGGCGAGATGAACGCCAAGGAATTGTGGGAGACCACGATGGATCCGAGCGTGCGGGTGCTGCGTCAGGTGACTCTCGACGACGCCGCGGCGGCCGACGAGTTGTTCTCCATCTTGATGGGCGAGGACGTGGAGGCTCGCCGCAGCTTCATCACGCGCAACGCCAAGGATGTCCGTTTCCTCGACGTGTGAGCCGACGCCGTGCCGGGCACGAGCGGTGATCACAAACCAGGTGAACTCAAACCAATTGTCCTGCTGTAGAGAGAGATTCGCGTAGATGACCGACACCACGCTTCCGCCCGCCGGCGGAGACGGACCCGCGTCCGACCGCATCGAGCCGGTCGACATCCAGCAGGAGATGCAGAGCAGCTACATCGACTACGCCATGAGCGTGATCGTCGGGCGCGCTCTGCCCGAGGTTCGCGACGGGCTCAAGCCCGTGCACCGCCGCGTGCTCTATGCCATGTACGACAACGGCTATCGACCCGATCGCGGGTACGTCAAGTCCGCTCGACCGGTCGCCGAGACCATGGGCAACTATCACCCGCACGGTGACACCTCGATCTACGACACCCTGGTTCGCATGGCGCAGCCGTGGTCGTTGCGCTACCCGCTGGTGGACGGGCAGGGCAACTTCGGCTCGCGCGGAAACGACGGCGCTGCCGCGATGCGCTACACCGAGTGCCGGCTCACCCCGCTGGCGATGGAGCTGCTTGCCGACATCGGCGAGGAGACAGTCGATTTCGCGCCGAACTACGACGGCCGCACCCAGGAACCGACGGTGCTGCCCAGCCGTTTCCCGAACCTGCTCGCCAACGGCTCCGGCGGTATCGCCGTCGGTATGGCCACCAACGTTCCCCCGCACAACCTGCGCGAGTTGGCCGAGGCCGTCTACTGGTGCCTCGAGAACTTCGAGGCCAGCGAAGAGGACACCCTCGCCGCATGTATGGAGCGGGTGAAGGGCCCGGATTTCCCCACCAGCGGACTGATCGTGGGCAGCGGGGGCATCGAGGACGCGTACACCACCGGCCGCGGGTCGGTGCGCATGCGCGGCGTCGTCGACATCGAGGAGGGCGAGCGCGGCGGCACCCAGATCGTGGTAACCGAGCTGCCCTACCAGGTCAACCCGGACAACATGATCGCCTCGATCGCCGAGCAGCTCAAGGACGGCAAGATCGCCGGCATCTCCGATATCGAGGATCAGTCCTCGGATCGCGTCGGCATGCGCATCGTGATCAAACTGCGCCGCGACGCGGTGGCGAAGGTGGTGCTCAACAACCTCTACAAGCACAGTCAGCTGCAGACCAGCTTCGGCGTGAACATGCTCTCCATCGTCGACGGGGTGCCGCGCACCCTGCGCCTGGACCAGATGATTCGGCTCTACGTCGACCACCAGCTCGATGTCATCGTCCGCCGGACGCGGTACCGACTGCGCAAGGCCGAGGAGCGCGCCCACATTCTGCGCGGACTGGTCAAGGCGCTCGACGCGCTCGACGAGGTCATCGCGCTGATCCGTCGTTCGGCGGACGTCGAGGTGGCCAAGGCGGGCCTGATCGACCTGCTCGACATCGACGACGTGCAGGCCGACGCGATCCTGGCCATGCAGCTGCGTCGCCTCGCGGCCCTCGAGCGTCAGAAGATCATCGACGAGTTGGCCGCGATCGAACTCGAGATCGCCGACCTGCAGGACATCCTCGCGCGGGAGGAACGTCAGCGCGCCATCGTGCGCGACGAGTTGAAGGAGATCGTCGACAAGCACGGCGACGATCGGCGGACCCGCATCATCGCCTCCGACGGTGATGTCACCGACGAGGACCTCATCGCGCGTGAGCCGGTGGTGGTCACCATCACCGAGACCGGGTATGCCAAGCGCACCAAGACCGACCTGTACCGCTCGCAGAAGCGCGGCGGCAAGGGTGTGCAGGGTGCCGGGCTCAAGCAGGACGACATCGTGAGCAAGTTCTTCGTGTGCTCGACCCACGACTGGATCCTGTTCTTCACCACCAAGGGCCGGGTGTACCGGGCGAAGGCCTACGAGCTGCCCGAGGCCAGCCGTACCGCCCGTGGGCAACACGTGGCGAACCTGCTGGCCTTCCAGCCGGACGAGCGCATCGCCCAGATCATCCAGATCCAGACCTACCAGGACGCCCCGTACCTGGTCTTGGCCACCAAGAGCGGATTGGTGAAGAAGTCCAAGCTCGAGGATTTCGACTCCAACCGTTCGGGCGGCATCGTCGCCATCAACCTGCGTGGTGAGGACGAGCTGGTCGGCGCCGTCCTCTGCACGGCCGACGACGATCTGCTGCTGGTCTCGGCCAAGGGCCAGTCCATCCGCTTCTCCGCCACCGACGAGGTGTTGCGGCCCATGGGCCGGGCCACCTCGGGTGTGCAGGGGATGAGGTTCAACGGCGAGGACGAGCTGCTCTCGCTGAACGTGGTCCGCGAAGGCACGTTCTTGCTGGTCGCGACGTCGGGTGGGTACTCCAAGCGCACCGCCATGGAGGAGTACACCCCTCAGGGGCGCGGTGGTAAGGGAGTCCTGACCATCCAATTCGACCCGCGACGTGGCACCCTTGTCGGTGCGCTCATCGTCGATGACGACGACGAGCTGTACGCGATCACCTCGAGCGGGGGCGTGATCCGCACCGCCGCGAAACAGGTTCGCAAGGCGGGGCGCCAGACCAAGGGCGTGCGGTTGATGAACCTCGGCGATGGCGACACCCTGCTCGCGATCGCACGTAATGCCGACGAGCCGGACGTACCCGCCGGCGACGGTTCCACTGCAGCGAAGGGGTCCTGACGTGAGCTCTCCCAATCCGCCGGCCGATGGTCGGCCCGATGCCCAGCCGGGTGGGGGGACCCCGCCGTGGAAGGACGCCCCCCGCGGGCCGCGCTCGGGGCCGAGCGCGCCGGCACCGCAGAACCAACCGCAGACCAACCTTGCGCAGCGGTCGGGTCGATCGACGATGTACGTGCCACCGGCCGGTGCCGACGAGAGGGTGCGGGCCGCCAGTCGTGAGGAGGCCAAGACCCGCGCCGCGGTGATCGACGGACCCACCCGCAACATCGCCCGCAACGACCTGCCGACCGACATGCCCGACCTGTCGACCGTCCGCCACCCCGGAGTGGACGCCGATGTGGTCGATCGGGCGGCCGCGGTGGCCGCTCCGGTGGTGGTGCCGGCTCCCGCGAGCGGGCCGCTGCGCGCCACGGTTCAGCTGCGCCGCATCGACCCCTGGTCGACGTTCAAGCTCTCGCTGGTGATCTCCGTTGCGCTGTTCTTCGTATGGCTGGTCGCGGTCGGGCTGCTGTACGCGGTTCTGGACGGCATGGGTGTGTGGGACCGTCTCAACGGTGCCTTCACCGACATCGTCGCCAATTCCGGTGACGGCGGTCTGGTCTCTGCCGGTCAGGTGTTCGGATACGCCGCAGGTATCGGCGTGATCAACGTGGTGCTCTTCACGGCCATCGCGACCATCGGGGCCTTCATATACAACCTGTGCTCCGACCTCGTCGGAGGCCTCGAGGTGACCCTCGCCGATCGCGACTGACCGCTGGTCGGGTGGGCGCGGGGGCGTCCCCGAGCGTTTTGGTCATCGCCGGACCGGTGCGGTAATCTCGTGCCTCGGCTCGCCCCACCGAACGGGTGCGATCCGGTACGGGCCTATAGCTCAGGCGGTTAGAGCGCTTCCCTGATAAGGAAGAGGTCGGAGGTTCAAGTCCTCCTAGGCCCACAGCGGTACCCGTCGACCGCGGAGAGGAACTCAGCCACCGATGTTCCGTCTCCCGGCCGCCGCCGCGGTAGTGGTTGTCGTCGCTCTCATCGTGCGGTTCGCCCGCGCGCAGGAATCGACATGGCATCGGCTACCGGAAGACTCGGGGCCTTAGCTCAGTTGGTAGAGCGCTGCCTTTGCAAGGCAGATGTCAGGAGTTCGAATCTCCTAGGCTCCACTCGCAGGTCCGTTCTGTGCTCCCCGCCGATCGATGTCGGCGGACCCGCCGTCACACATTTTCACGAGTGTCCCCGATACTGGTGAGGTGAACAACGGCAGATTCGGTGGGGCGGCGACTGCCATGATCGGATACCTCGCCATCACGTCGGGACTCTTCCTCGCCGGTGCCGTCGCTCTCTTCGTCTCGGGTAGCCCGTCCGCCTGGACCATGCTGTCCGCATCGGCCATCGGCGTGGTCGCCGCGGCGGGGCTGCTGATCGCGCCACGGCCTCTTCCCCGTCGTGTTCTCGGGGTGGTCACCGCTGCTGCGATCATCGCCATCGCACTGGCATTCCACACCAACGACGGGTTCGTGCCCTACCTGCTGTGTATTCAGGCCGCGATGTTCCTGGCGATGCAGATCGGTGCCTACTGGAGCGAGCGAGCCGGCTGGCTGTGGGCGACGGCGCTGACAGCCGCCGCGGTGGGTGCGTCGGTCCTCTCCCCGTACGAGCCGCCCTGGGTGGTCTACATCCTCACCGCGCTGGGCGTGGTGGGTTCGACCGAAACCATCGGCGCCTTCACCCGCCAGGTGCGCTTCTCCGCCACCCACGACCCCCTGACCGGGCTGCTGAACCGCCAAGGACTCGAGGAGCAGGTGGAGAAGGTTCTGCCGGTGTTCGCCTCGCGCGGGTTGCCGGTGAGCATGGCGGTACTCGACCTCGACAACTTCAAGACGATCAACGACAAGTACGGCCACATTGCCGGCGATGTGCTGCTCAGCCGCGTCGCCACCGCGTGGCGGGGCAAGCTGCGACGCGGCGACGTGCTCGGTCGGCTCGGTGGCGACGAGTTCGTGTTGTTCATGCCCGGGACGCGGGAGGACGACGCCGCGGACCTGCTCCGTGAACTGCGTGAATCGCATCCCGCGGAGTGGAGTGTGGGTCTGGTGTGCATGCCGACCGTGCGGCGGTGGGCCGAGCTGTACCGCGCCGCCGACGCCGAGCTGTACCGCGCCAAACGTGCCCGGCCGGGTAAATCCGGTCACGCCCGCACCTGATCGGCCCCGGCCACCTCCTTCGGTCCATGCGCCGCCCCCGTGCGCCTGTGGACAACTTTCCCCGCGGAACGGCGCAGCGGTGATTCACTGACGGCAGGGGGTGATGACGCATGGCAACCGATGCCGCCGTGCTGATCGAGCTGGGTGAGCTGCTGGGGTCGACGGCGTCCGAGTTGGACCGTCTGAGCGCGGCGATCGCCGCGCCCGAGGACTGGTGGGGGTCCGCGGCCGATGCCGCAGCCGATCGAACGACCCGGCTGCGTGCGCGCTACCGCGCTCTGGCGCACGAGTTGGACGAGCTGGCCGCGGTGCTGCTCGCCGCGGCACCCGAGGCCGTCGCCGTCGACTGTGCGGCAGCTCTGGGCCTTCCCGGCGCAGCGCTGGTGCAGTGGCTGGGTTTCGACGAGATGCTCGCTGCCCGGATAGCGCGGGTGCACGTGAGCGACACCTCGGCGGAGCAGACCCTCGCGTGGTGGGAGTGCGCCTCCGATGCCGAGCGGGCTCGGATGCTCGACACCCACCCGGAGGAGCTGGGCAATGTCGACGGGATCCCCGCCGCGGTGCGTGATACCGCCAACCGCCGCGCCCTCGACACCGAACGCGTGCGGCTACGGGCCGAAGCCGAGCGACTACGACACGAATTGGACGCCAACATCTTCGGAGGCACGTTCAGCAACGCCGACGCGGGTCTGGAGCAGACCCTCGCCCGGCTGGCCGACATCGACACTCTCGAAGCGGTAGTCGCTCGCGGCGACCGGCACTTGATCGAGTTCGACAACAGCGCCGGACGGGCGACTCATGCGGCGGTCGCGACCGGGAACATCGATACGGCAGATCGCGTGGCGCTGCTGGTCCCCGGCTTGAGCAGCAGTGTCCACGGGGACCTCGCCGGCATGGACGCGGAGTTCGCGGATGTGATCACCGCGGCCGCCGATCTCAGCGGCGACGAGGTGGCCGGTGTGGTGTGGATGGGCTACGACGCGCCGCAACTGGGATGGGATCTACTCGACCCGTCGCGGTCGGTGGCCAGTGACGTGCCCGCGCACCAGGGCGGCGCCGAGCTCGTCGGACTCCTCGACAGTATCCCGGCGGAGTCGGTGACCCTGATCGGCCACTCCTACGGCTCACTGACCGCCGCGCACGCCCTCGAACTCGGAGCGCACGTGGACGATCTGATCACCATGGGCTCACCGGGGGTGGGGCTCCCGGGGCTGGTCGATCCGTGGGGATGGCTGACACCGGCGATGAACGCAGACCATGTCTCGGTGCTCGAGGCGGCAACCGATCCGGTGGCGGATCTGGGCTGGTTCGGCGGCGATCCGTCGCTCACGCCCCCCGCGGGGCCACCGGTGGAGCAGCTGTCCGCGCAGGATTCGTCCGGCCACAGCGATTACCTCACGCCGGGGACCACCAGCGCTGCCAACGTGGCCGCCGTGATCGCCGGAACCCCGACGGTGCCGCGATCCGGCGGCCCGGACCTCGGTGACGTTCTGCGCGCCACCCTCACCGCGATCTTCTGACCGCGCCCTACGCGTCGGAGTCGCCGGCGGGCTTGGGTGCGGTGGGCTCGGCGGCTGGAGGCTTGGGTGTGGTGACGAGGGTCGGGGGAGTGTCGGCGATGGGCGGCACCTCGCGCCCCCGCAGGTTGCGGAACAGAACTGCGCCCGCCACACCCGCAGCCAGTACGCCCAGCACGATCAGCGGACGCGCCAGGCGCCGGCCCTTGACGGTCTCGGCGACGTTGTGGGCTGCGCTGGTGACGTTGTCGGCGACGGTGTGGGCGGCGCTGGTGACGTTCTCGGCCACATCGTGTGCTGCGGTGGCGACCACCTCGCTCACCCGCGCCGGTCCTGCGGGCGCTGTCGGTGCGAGCGCGGACAGTGCAGGCCCTGTGGATGCAGGCGCAGCGGGAGCGTTCCGTGCTCGGAGAGCCTGAAGCGATTTACGGGCGGCCACGAACGCCGCCCATCCCGGTCCCTTGGTCAGGGCGGGCGCCGTGCTCGCCGCGACACCGAGGATGCTCCGGGCAGCGGACGGCTTCTTCTCATTCACTGGCGTGGTCATGCCGACCACTCTAGGTAACCGGGCCGTGCAACGGTGGCGACACCGGCAGCGGCGCAGGGGCGAGACCGCCCGGCGGGATCCCGGTCGGGCCCACAGGTCGTCGTGGCACGATGGTGCTCGTGACCTCACCTCTGGCAACCACCACCGCGACCCTGCACACCAACAAGGGCGACATCGCGATCGCGCTCTTCGGCAACCACGCTCCGAAGACTGTCGAGAACTTCGTCGGCCTGGCGCAGGGCACCAAGGACTACTCCACCAAGAACGCCTCCGGTACCGACAGCGGGCCCTTCTACGACGGCGCGATCTTCCACCGCGTCATCGCCGGGTTCATGCTCCAGGGCGGCGATCCCACCGGCACCGGCACCGGCGGGCCGGGCTACAAGTTCGGTGACGAGTTCCACCCCGAGCTCACCTTCGACCGGCCGTACCTGCTGGCCATGGCCAATGCCGGCCCCGGCACCAACGGATCGCAGTTCTTCATCACCGTCGGACCCACGCCGCATCTGAACCGCCGCCACACGATCTTCGGTGAGGTGGTCGACCCCGCGTCGCAGAAGGTCGTGGACGCGATCGGTTCCACGCCCACCGCTCGTGGGGACCGCCCTGTCGAGGACGTGGTGATCAACTCGATCACCATCGCGTGACCGCGCCGGGATGGGGTGCGGCTCCGGCCGCGCCGCCACCCGTCTGCGTCCGTCACCGCGACCGGGCAACCTACCTCTCGTGTACTCGCTGTGGGTTGCCCGCCTGCCCGCAGTGCCTGCGGTCTGCGGCGGTGGGTCAGCACTGCGTGGACTGCGTGGCGCGCGCCGCCGCCGCCGCGCCCGTCGCCCGTGGCGTCGCGGGCGCGCCGCTGCCCACCGGCCCGAGCACCCCGGTGGTCACGTTCTCGCTGATCGCGCTGAACGTGGTGTTCTTCGCCATCACCGCCGCGCAGGCGGGGTCGCTCCTGCAGAACCAGCGCAGCGAGCTCTTCCGTGCGTGGGCACTGATCCCGGCGGGGGTGGCCGACGGCGAGTTCGTGCGCATCATCGGTAGCGGGTTCCTGCACTTCGGACCCCTGCACCTGGCCCTGAACATGTACGCGCTGTACGTGGTCGGGCGCGACTGCGAGTTCGTACTGGGCCGTGCGAGGTATCTGAGCATCTACCTCGTGTCGTTGCTCGGCGGGTCGGCGGCGGTGATGGCACTGCAGGACGGAGGTGCCACCGCCGGTGCGTCCGGTGCGGTGTTCGGGCTCATGGGTGCCGAGGCGGTGATCCTGCTCAAGCTGCGCCGCAACCCGTCGCAGGTGTTGGCCGTGATCGGCATCAACGTGGTCATCAGCATCACACTGCCGGGGATCTCATTGTGGGGGCACCTCGGTGGTCTCGCCGCGGGTGCCGTCGCCACCGCCGGACTGCTGTACGCGCCGGGATCGAACGCGCGAAATGCCCGCGTCGTCGGGTGGTTTGCCGTCGCGGCCGTCGCGGTCGCGGCCGTCGTGGTGATCGTCCTGCGGGCCGCCGCGCTGGCGTCCTGACCGGCGGCGCCCGGCTCAGCGTTGCGGGACGAACCCGTGCACGCTGAGAGCGTCGAACACGTCGCGAGGATCGGCGCCGAGATCCCACCGCCCGAGGACGATGAGCTTCTCGACCTCGTCGACGGTCACATCGATCTCGACCATCGGGGTGCGGCGGCCCAGCCGGGCGTAGGGCACCAGGCGAATGCGGTCGATGTCGCTGCGCCTGTAGCGCTGCGGCCCCCGCAGTGAGCCGATCACCAGCACGTCGCCGTCGACGGCGAGGCGAGGTCTGGCCCGCGCGGCGATCCCGGCGAGTGCGGCGGCGGCCAGGCCGGCGAGCCCGATCAGCACGCGACCCGCCGAATCGGACCCTCCCAGGACCGCCGCTCCGAGCAGCACCGCGGCGCCCACGCCGAGCGCGATCACCGCAGGTAGCGGGGTGGCCCAGGCGAGTCGGGGGGACTCATCCACAGGGGTTGTCCACACTGTGCATGAATAACACCGGTGTAAGTCAGCGCCACCGCATGGTCATCACGAGCCCGACCACCAGGAACCCGAACCCGATCAGCAGGTTCCAGGGGCCGAGGTCACCGAGCCACGAGATCTTGTCCTGCGCGAGGTAGTAGACCACCAGGTAGATCAGGCCGGCGAGCATCATCCCGAACATCACCGTCAGGTAGATCGTGCTCGACGGCGCGGCCTTGATCTTCACGGGGGTGCGCGACACGGGGTTCAGGGTGTAGTCGGTCTTCTTGCGAACCTTCGACTTCGGCATGACGTCCTTCGAGTGCGTGTTCCGCTCCGGCCTTACGTGCTGGAGCCCTACTGGACCACCACGCTAGCTCGAGTAGCTGCGGCACTACCCTGTCAGCATGCGGATCCTGGTCGTCGACAACTACGACAGCTTCGTCTACAACCTCGTCCAGTATCTCGGACAACTGGGCACCGAGGTGGACGTGCTGCGCAACGACGACCCCGCAGTGCTCGATGTGGACGCCGTGGCCACCCGGTACGACGGTGTGCTGCTCAGTCCCGGCCCCGGCACGCCGGAGAGCGGCGGCGTGACGATGCCGATGGTGACCGCGTGCGCGACGGCGCGAACTCCGCTGCTCGGCGTGTGTCTGGGGCACCAGGCGATCGGGGCCGTGTTCGGCGCCACCGTCGAGCGTGCACCGGAGCTGCTGCACGGCAAGACCAGCATGGTCCGTCACGACGGGGTGGGGGTGCTGGTCGGCCTGCCGGACCCGTTCCGCGCCACGCGATACCACTCGTTGACCGTGCGCGAGAGCACCATCCCACCCGAGATCGAGGTGATCGCGCGCACCGAGAGCGGCATCGTCATGGCGATGCGCCATCGAACCCTGCCCATCCACGGCGTGCAGTTCCACCCCGAGTCTGTGATGACCGTGGGAGGTCACCGCATGCTCGCCAACTGGCTCGCAGTGTGCGGCCAGGCCACGGACCCGCGGCTGATCGAACGCCTGGAATCGGCGGTGTCGGTCTAGCGTCGTCTGCTCTAGACGCCGAACTTGCTCACGCTGATCTCGATCGGCCCGGTGCGCGGGGTGGCCGCTCCCTGCGGCACCCTCTGATCGATGATCTTCCCGGAGGTCGTCGGATCCAGCGAGGGCACCGTCACCTGAACGAGGTCGGTCGCTGTCCCGGTCCATCCTGCGGCCCGCAGCACGTCCACCGCCTGCACCGGGGTCAAGCCGACCAGAGGCGGCATGGCGAACTGACTGCCGTTGGACACCCGAACGGTGATGGTGTCGCCCTTACCGGCCTGACTGCCGCCGGCCGGGTCGGTGTTGACCACGGCGCCGTTGGTGAGCGGGGAATCGATCTGCTCGACCTTGACCTGGAACCCGGCGCCGGTGAGGTTGCCCTGCGCCACGGCGAGGGACTGACCGGTGACATCGGGCACGCGCACCTGTTCGGGACCGGCGCCGAGGGTGATCTCGACGCTGGATCCCTGGGCCGCCGAGGTGCCGACGGTGGGATCGACCGAGACCACCTTGTCCTTGTCCTCCCGCGCGGAGGGTGCGCGGGCCACTGTCGGCGAGACGGTGAAGCCGGCCGTGGTCAGCGCGGTGGTCGCGTCCTGCTGTGACATGCCGACGACGTTGGGTATCGCCACCTTCTCGGGGCCGCTGGAGACCTCGAGGACCACGGTCGACCCCGGTTCGACGGCGGTGCCCGCAGTGGGTTGGGTCCGCACGGCCATGCCGACGGGGATGGTGGCGTTGGCGGACTGTCGGACGTCGACGGAGACGCCGAGGCCGCTCAACGCGGACTGCGCCTCGGAGATCGATTGTCCCGCCACGTTGGGCAACGTGACCTGTTTGGGAGCGGCGCCGGGGCCCAGCGCGTACAGGAAGGCGCCGACGATGCCGACCACCACCAGCGTGGCCAGCGCGAGCAGCGCGGTGCGCAGTCCGCGGCGTGAGCCACCCTTGCGCTCCTGAGCGGCATGCCGTCGAGCCGCCCGGGTGGGGGCTTCGCGAGCCGGTGCGACGACCGGCCGATACTCCGGACGGGGAGGGTCGGGCTTGCGTGTGACGGTGGTGGTCGCGGCCGCGCCGATGAGGCTGGTGCGGTCGGCTTCGCTGAGCACCATGGGCGCGCTCGGGCGCTGCCCGCCCAACACACGGACGAGGTCGGCGCGCATGTCCGCGGCGGTCTGATAGCGGTTGGCCGGGTTCTTGCTCATGGCGCGCAGGATCACGGCGTCGAGTTCGGCGGGCACGTCGGGGTTGACCGCCGACGGCAGCGGCGGGTCCTCCCGCACGTGCTGATAGGCCACCGCGACCGGTGAGTCACCCGTGAAGGGCGGCTGCCCGGTGAGGATCTCGAAGAGCACGCATCCGAGCGAGTACACGTCCGATCGAGCATCGACCTGCTCGCCGCGCGCCTGCTCGGGCGAGAGGTACTGCGCGGTGCCGATCACCGCGGCCGTCTGCGTCATCGGGCTCGAGCTGTCGGCGATGGCGCGAGCGATGCCGAAGTCCATCACCTTCACCGCGCCCGCACGGTTGATCATGATGTTGGCGGGTTTGACGTCGCGGTGGACGATGCCGTGACGGTGGCTGAAGTCCAGCGCCGCACACACGTCGGCGATGACCTCCATGGCCCGCTTGGGTGCCATCGGACCCTCGTTGCGCACGATGTCGCGCAGGGTGTCGCCATCGACGTACTCCATGACGATGTACGGCAGCGGTCCCGCGTCCGTCTCCGCTTCACCGGTGTCGTACACCGCCACGATGGCCGGGTGGTTCAGGGCCGCGGCGTTCTGGGCCTCGCGGCGAAACCGCAGATAGAACGTGGGATCGCGCGCCAAGTCCTGCCTCAGCACCTTGATGGCCACTTCCCGGCTCAGTCGAACGTCGCGCGCGAGGTGAACCTCGGACATGCCACCGAAACCCAGGATCTCGCCGAGTTCGTAGCGCGAGGAGAGTTCGCGAGGTGTCGTCATGGCCGGCCCCCCGGGGAGTTTCGAAGATTGAACGGGTTGTCCAGTGTCGGGAAGATGAAGCCGCCCCCGCTCGTGGTGGTGGTGGTCGTGGGCTGGGTGGTGGTCGGGGTCGGGGGCTGCGTCGTGGTGGTGGTCGTGGTCGTCGTTGTCGTGGTGGTCGTCGTTGTCGTGGTGGGCACCGTCGTCGTCGGCGGTGCCGTGGTGGTGCGGGTCGTGGTGCGAGTGGTGGTGGTGGGAGCCGGCGGTGGGGTGACCACCGCGGTCGGCGCCGGGGGCGTCGAGCCCGAATCACCGCTGGTTCTCACGTACAGAATTGCCCCTCCGATGACCGCCAGCAACAGCAGCACCCCCGCGCCCCACGCGAGAGCTCTCTGCCCCGACGTCAGACCCGCCCGCGCGGGCTCGTCACGCTCGGTCCCGGTGTGTGCGGGCGACGCGGACGCGTAACCGGCGCCGTATCCGCCGGCGGCGGTCGAGAGCATCCGGGTACTCGACGCCGCAGGTGCGGCGCCGGGGCCCACGTTACCGGGCAGCGGAGGTCGACGCCCCGACGCCACCGCGGCCACGGCGTCGGCGAACTCACCACCGTTGTGATAACGCGCTGCGGGGTCCTTGGTCATCGCGATGGAAATGAGCTCCTGCACGTTCGGCGGCAGGTCGTTCGGCAACGGTGGGGGCGCGTCGCGTACATGCTTCATGGCGACGGTCAGAGCGCCGTCGCCGAGGAACGGGCGGTAGCCGGCGATCGCCTCGTACCCCACCACGCCGAGGGAGTACACATCCGACGCCGACGTGGCGTCCTGCCCCAGCGCCTGTTCGGGGGCGATGTACTGGGCGGTGCCCATCACCATTCCGGTGCGGGTGACGGGTGACGCGTCGACCGCCTTCGCGATCCCGAAGTCGGTGATCTTCACCTGTCCGGTCGGAGTGATCATGATGTTGCCGGGCTTGACGTCGCGGTGGACGATCCCGGCGCTGTGGGCCGCTTGCAACGCGCGACCGGTCTGCTCGAGCATGTCCAGCGAATGGACCAGCGGCAACCGGCCCATCCGTGCGAGCACGGCGTTGAGCGGCTCGCCGATCACCAGTTCCATCACCAGGAACGCCAGTGATTGGCCCGCTCGGTCGCGCACCTCACCGTAGTCGTAGATCCCCGCGATGCCCGGGTGGTTGAGCAGGGCCGTGGTGCGAGCCTCGGCGCGGAAGCGTTCGAGGAACTCCGGATCGTCGGAGAACTCGGGCTTGAGAACCTTGACGGCCACGCGGCGATCGAGGCGGTTGTCGGTGGCCTCCCACACCTGACCCATGCCGCCGGTGGCGATCAGCCGCTGCAGACGGTACCGACCGGCGAGCACGGCGCCGTTGCCGAGCCCACCGGAGTTCGATCCGCCGATTCCGCTGCTCACCTGCTCACCGTCCCTGCAGTCCGGCTGCCAGGACAGCGCGTGCGACGGGGGCTGCCACCGACCCGCCGGTGGCGGCCAGGGCGCGGTCGCCACCGTTCTCGACGATGACGGCGATAGCGATCTTCGGTGCCTGAGCCGGCGCGAACGCGATGTACCACGCGTGCGGGGGTGTGTTGCGCGGGTCGGTGCCGTGCTCGGCGGTGCCGGTCTTCGAGGCGATGGTGACACCGGGAATGCTTCCCGAGCCGGCGGTGTCGGCCTCGGCGCCGATCATCAGCGATGTCAGCGTCGAGGCGACCGACGGCGAGACCGCCTGCCCGAGCGACTGCGGCGCCGTGGTGTCGAGCGTGGACAGATCGGGGCCCTGCACCGAGGCCACCAGGTGCGGCGCCATCCGCACACCCGCGTTGGCGATGGTGGCCGCGATCTCCGCGTTCTGCAGCGGCGTCAGGGCGACGTCGCGTTGCCCGATGCTGCTCTGACCGAGGGCGGCGTCGTCGGGGATGGGACCGACGGTGCTCCCGGCAACCTGCATCGGGATACCGCCCGGATCCGCTCCGATTCCGAACGCCGATGCTGTGGACTTGACGGCGTCGGCGCCGGCTTTGATCCCCAACTCCACGAAGGCCGTGTTGCACGAGCGTGCGAACGCCTCGCGCAGGCTCGCCGTCGGAGCCCCGCCGCAGGCCTGGCCGCCGTAGTTCTCCAGGGTGGTCGAGGTTCCCGGCAGGGTGATGTTGGGCGCTGCGGTCAGCTGGTCGTCGGGAGTGGACCCGGCTGCCAGTGCCGCCGCGGTGACCACCACCTTGAACGTCGAGCCGGGTGGGTAGGTCGCCGAGATCGCGCGGTTGAGCAGTGGGTTGTTCGAGTCGGACTGCAGCGCCTCCCACGCGGCGGTACTGGCGGCCCCGTCGTGGCTCGAGAGGGAGTTGGGGTCGTAACTCGGGGTGCTCGCCATCGCGAGGATGTTGCCGGTGGACGGCTCGATCGCGACCACCGATCCGGTGTATCCCTTGGCGGTGAGTTGGTCGTAGGCAACCTGCTGCATGACCGGGTCGATCGTGGTGACCACGTTGCCCCCGCGCGGATCGCGACCGGAGATCAGGTCGGTGATCCGCTTGCCGAACAGGCGATTGTCCGAGCCGTTGAGCAGTTCGTCCTCGGTGCGCTCGAGACCGCTCGTGGAGTAGAGCATCGAGTAGTAGCCGGTGATGGGCGCATTCGCCAGGGGCGACGACGGGGCCGCCGGGTTGGGCGGGTAGGTGCGCAGGAACTTGTAGCGATCGTTGGTGGGCACGGAGGCGGCGAGGACCTGGCCACCGCTCGAGATCTGACCCCGTTGGCGTGAGTACTCGTCGAGCAGGACCCTCGAATTGCGGGGATCGGTGCGCAGGCTGTCGGCCTTGATCACCTGGACGTAGGTGGCGTTGGCGAGCAGGGCGAGAACCATCACCATGATCGCGAGCGACACGCGGCGCAGCGGTGTGTTCACGCGCGCCTCACCATCTCGGTGGGGGCATCGGCGATGGGCGTGGCGGGGGTGGCCTTACGCGGGGCGGTGACCGGTGCGCGCGTGGCGTGGCTGATCTTGATCAGCAGTGCCACCAGGATGTAGTTCGCGAGCAGCGACGAGCCGCCGTACGACAGGAACGGTGTGGTGAGCCCGGTGAGCGGGATCAGCTTGGTCACACCGCCAACCACGACGAACAACTGCACCGCCACAGTGAACGACAGCCCGGCGGCCAGCAGTTTGCCGAAGCTGTCACGCACCGAGAGCGCGGTCCGCATGCCACGCATGACGAAGATCAGGTACAGCATCAGCACGGCCGCGAGGCCGACCAACCCGAGTTCCTCACCGATGGTCGCGATGATGAAGTCGGTCTTGGCGAACGGCACCTGCGAGGGCCGCCCGCTGCCGAGCCCGGTGCCGAACAACCCGCCGGTGGCCAGACCGAACAGCGACTGCGAGATCTGGTAGCCGGTGTTGCTGTAGTCGGCGAAGGGATCGAGCCAGGTGTCGGTTCGCACGCGAACGTGCGAGAAGAACTGGTACGCGAAGAAGAAGCCGACCATCAGCAGCGTGACGCCGATGACGATCCAGGACGTGCGCTCGGTGGCGACGTAGATCATCACCAGAACGGTGCTGAAGATCAGCAGCGAGGTGCCGAGGTCCTTCTCGAACACCAGGACCCCGATCGAGAGGATCCAGGCCAGAAGGATGGGGCCGAGGTCGCGTGCACGGGGAAAGTCCATGCCCAGCAGCTGCCGCCCAGCGGTGGCGAACAATTCGCGCTTGGCCACCAGAACCGAGGCGAAGAAGATCAGCAGCGCAATCTTGGCGAACTCGCCGGGTTGAATGCTGAACCCGGGCAACCGAATCCAGATCTTCGAACCGTTGACCTCCGACAGCGACGACGGCAGGATCGCCGGCAGCGCCAGGAACACGATGCCCGCCAAACCCAGTGTGTAGCCGTACCGAGCGAGGGTGCGGTAATCGCGCACCACGATCAGTATCGCCACGAACAGCGCGATCCCGAGCGTGGTCCAGAGCACCTGCTGGTTGGCATCCGGTGACGGAGCGGCGTCCCCGAAGTACGACGCCGACTGCTCGTCGGCGAGGTCGAGACGGTGGATCAGCACCAGGCCGAGCCCGTTGAGCAGCGCGACTATCGGCAGCAGCAGCGGGTCGGCGTACGTGGCGAATCGGCGCACCGCCAGGTGCGCGAGCAGGTACAGCGCGAAGAACGCAGCCGCGTACTTGGCCAGGTCCCAGGTGATCTTCTGCTCCTGGCTGGCCTCGACCAGAACCAGCGACAGCGTCACGATCACGGTGGCGGCGGCGAGCAGCCACGCCTCGGTGCCGCGCCGGGTGGTCGGTGGCGGTGCCGGGGCGAAGCCGCCGGCCGGGGTGGGGAACGACGCGCTCATCTCGGTCCCGTCCGGCACGTCACCCCGGGTGTGGGTGCGGGGGTGCTGGTGGTGGGAGCTGCAGCGGTGGTGGGGGCGGGCGGCGGTGGGACGGCTGTGCCCGTAACCGCGGGGGTCGGTGGAACTGCGGGGGTACCCGGGCGCGGCGTGCCGGGCGCCGGGGTCGGTGGCGGCGGCGTGGGTGTGACCGAGGTGCTGGTGGCCGTCTCGCACACCGGGAGCAGATCGCCCGAGGCCAGGCGGGTGAGCTGTTGCCGGGCGTCGTCGACCGAGCCCGACGGTAGCCCGGCACGCACCTGCTCGCGCGCCGACGGCTGCAGGTCGTCGATGCCCAGGACACGGCACCCGGTACCGGTGTCCGTGGGCGCTCGGAACTCGACCGATCGGGCGGAGGTGTCCGCGGAGGCCCCCTCGTCGTCCACGCACGCCACCAGGTTCACCTCGTGCAACGACAAGCCCAACACCGAGCCGGGCAGGCCGCGCATCACCACGACGCGATCACCGTCGGCGACCACGTAGTAGTTGGTCCGCGCCAGGTAGTACCCCACGGCGGCGCCGACGGCCAGGAGTACCACCACGACCAGCCCGATGAGGGTCCAGCGCAGCCTGTGGGATTTCCGCACGGGCTCGGGGGCTGCGGCGAGCGGGCGCTTGGACGGCGTGCGCGGCGGTCGCATCGCCGCGGCTCTGCCGGCAGCGGTGTCGGGCGGTGGGGTGTCCTCCTCGTCGAACGACGCCGCGCCGCCCACGATGGGCGCGGACTGGCCGTAGTCGAGGTCGATCACGTCGGCCACCACGACCGTGACGTTGTCGGGGCCGCCGCTGCGCAGCGCCAACTCGATGAGGCGGTCCGCGGACTCGTCGTTCTCACCGGTGCGCAGGGTGTCGGCGATGGTCTCGGCACTGACCACGTCGGACAGTCCGTCCGAACACAGCAGGTACCGGTCTCCGGCGCGAGCCTCGCGCACGGTGAGGGTGGGCTCGATCTCGTTGCCGGTCAGTGCGCGCATGATCAGGGATCTCTGCGGGTGACTGTGGGCCTGCTCGGGGGTGATGCGGCCCTCGTCGACGAGTGACTGCACGAAGGTGTCGTCGCGGGTGATCTGGGTGAGCTCGCCCTCGCGCAGCAGGTAGGCGCGCGAGTCGCCGATGTGCACGAGCCCGATCTTCTTGCCGTGGAACAGCATGGCCGTGAGCGTGGTACCCATCCCGTCGAGCTCCGGGTCCTCCTCGACCTGCTCGGCGATGGCGGCATTGCCGTCTCGGGTGGCCTCCTCGAGCTTGCCGAGCAGATCGTCCCCGGGCTCGTCGTCGTCGAGATGTGCCAGCGCGGCGATCATCAGTTGCGAGGCGACCTCGCCGGCGGCGTGACCGCCCATCCCGTCGGCAAGGGCGAGTAGACGGGCACCGGCATACACCGAGTCCTCGTTGTTCGCCCGGACGAGGCCGCGGTCGCTGCGGGCTGCGTAGCGCAGGACAAGTGTCACGGGCGCAACTCGATCACAGTCTTGCCCACGCGTACAGGAGTTCCGAGCGGGACGCGCACCGCGGAGGTCACCTTCGCACGGTCGAGGTAGGTGCCGTTGGTCGATCCGAGGTCCTCGACGTACCAGTCGCCTCCACGCGGGGACAGGCGGGCGTGGCGGGTGGAGGCATAGTCGTCGGTGAGGACGAGCGTGGAATCGTCCGCTCGGCCCATGAGAACCGGCTGTGTGCCGAGGGTGATTCGGGTACCCGCCAGGGAGCCGTGCGTGACCAGCAAGTACTTCGCCACCTTCTGTTTGCGCGAGGACCCGGGTACCACCGACTTACGCGACCTGGCGGGCAGCCGTACACCCGACGCGGAGTAGATGTCCGCCCGCAACGTCCGCAGCACGGTCCACACGAACAGCCACAGAACGAGGAGGAACCCGGCTCGGGTGAGCTGCAGAACGAGTCCCTGCATTCGGATGCACCTCCTCTGTCATCGCCGGATGTGATCACGCGGACGCGTTCACTCGCAGAATCATAGGGTGACCCCGGTGTCCGAGGTCACCCTGAGGGGGTGCGAGCCGTCAGACGATGCGAACGAGGATCTCCGAGTGCCCGGCCCGAATGATGTCGCCGTCGGCGAGCTGCCAATCCTGCACGGGCGAGCCGTTGACCGTGGTGCCGTTCGTGGACCCGAGATCGGAGAGCATGGCCACCCGGCCGTCCCATCGGACCTCGATGTGTCGACGCGAGACGCCGGTGTCCGGGAGGCGGAACTGCGCGTCCTGGCCGCGACCGATCACGTTCAGACCTTCGCGTAGCTGGAAGTACCGGCCACTGCCGTCCTCGAGTTGAAGCGTGGCGGTCAGGCCGCGGGGTGCCTCGTAGGTCGGCTCCTGGTAGTCGTAGTCCCCCGCGCCGTAGCCGTCGCCCTTGCCGTAGCTCGGTGGGGCGGCGCGGTAGCCGGCCGCTGCAGCCGGGGCCTCGTACGCCGCGGGCGGGTTGTAGGACGACGGAGGGTCGTAGGTGGGCCGACCGTAGTCGGCGTAGCCGCGCTGCTCGTACGCGGACTGATCGGGCGGGCCCTGCTCGTAGCCGGGCTGTGCGTAACCCTGGTCGTACGCACGGGCGTCGTAGCCACGCTGGTCGTAGGCGGCCTGCTCGTAACCGGGCTGCTCGTACGCCTGCTGGTCGTAGCCTGCTCGGTCGTAGGCGGAGCGGTCGGGCGGGCCCTGCTCGTAGCCGGGCTGGTCGTATCCCGCGCGGTCGTAGCGGGGGTCGTAGGCGCGCTGCTCGTACGCGGGCTGGTCGTAGGCGGATCGGTCGGGCGGGCCCTGCTCGTAGCCCGGCTGTGCGTAGCCGGCCTGCTCGTAACCGGCCTGCTCGTACGCCTGCTGCTCGTACGCGCGGGGGTCGTGACCGCGCTGCTCGGGCGCCTGCTGCTCGTACGCGCGCGGGTCGTAGGCGGGTTGGTCGTACCGGCCGCGGCCACCGACCGGCGGACCGTACGAGCTGCCGTTGCGGTAGCCGTTGTTGCCCTCTGCGGGGCGGGGAGCGCCGCGTCCGGCACCGTTGCTCGCAGCCCCTGGTGCCGCAGCAGGGTGGGGTTCCCGAGCGCCGGGGTATCGGTCGTCGCCGTTGCGCTCGGGGTCGTGGCCTGTGTTCGAAGACATGGAGCGGGCTCCTGGGGTAGGGGGTGGTGCGGGAAGATCGGGACGTGCCGGGTCAGGGCGCCCCACGTCGGGGTCGACGACCCCGCGCGTGCGGAACTGGCCGGTGTGGAGGGTCGGCGATGACTCGAATCGTACCGAGACGTCCCCGTAGGTCTGCCAGCCCATCTCGCGGATATAGCCCTCGAGATAGCGGGCGAAGGCCTTGGTCGTGAGATCCCGATCGGAGGCCAGCTGATCGTGATCGGTGGTGTTGACGACGATCACGTACGAGTTCGGAGCGAGCAGGTGCCCACCGGGCAGTTCCTGAACCCGATCCGAGGCCTCCTGCTGCAGCGCAGCCTCCACCTCACGTGGAACCACACCACCGCCGAACACGCGGGCGAAGGCGTCCCCGACGGTGCTCTGCAGCATGCGCTCGAAGCGTGTCAGTGCACCCACCCGGACCCCTTCCTCGCGTCGGACCGTCACCCGGCCGGGCGTGTCCCGGCCGTTCTCTGCACTCGCATGCTATACGGTCGAGTGTTCTCTCTCGCCGCCGAATGTGGCGCATCGATGGTGCGGCGGCCGTTCGGAGCGGGCGGATTTCGGCTCGTCACGGCGTGCGTGTTAGCCTTCTGCGGTCGCTCGGGCGAGTGGCGGAATGGCAGACGCGCTGGCTTCAGGTGCCAGTGTCCTTTTAGGACGTGGGGGTTCAAGTCCCCCTTCGCCCACCACAGGATGCCGCGGTCGGTGAATCGCGGATCCTCGCAACGATCCGCGCGCAACTCCCCGATCCGCATCCCCCGACCGTGGCGAGACCTGCCCCGACCTCGGTTAGCGTGACCTGATTTATGGTTTGGGGCCCCCGCTGACCTATCGTTTTGGTAGGGCTCGACGCACACCGACGTCGGCCTCGAAGTACATGCGACTCGACACCGTGGCACCGACCGTCCACCACGAGATGGAAGAGACGCACCCGTAAGGCGTGTTCAACGGCGAACCCGCTCTCGCATCGCACCCGTGTCCGCTTGTTCAGCTGCCGATACCGGGTGGGAAACGAACCGTCAGAAGGCAAGGCACATGCGCACTCCCGGTCATCACTACCCGCCGGCCCAGGGTCTCTACGACCCGGTCAACGAGCACGATTCCTGTGGCGTCGCGTTCGTGGTGGACATGCACGGACGCCGCAGTCGCGACATCGTCGAGAAGGCGATCACCGCGCTGATCAACCTCGAGCACCGCGGTGCGGCCGGCGCCGAGCCGAACACCGGTGACGGTGCGGGGATCCTGATACAGGTCCCGGACCGCTTCTACCGCGAGATCGTCGACTTCGAGTTGCCGCCCGAGGGCACGTACGCCACCGGCATCGCTTTCCTCCCGCAAGCCAAGGCCGAGGTGGCCCGCGCGGTCGAGGTCCTCGAGAAGATCGTCGCCGAGGAGGGTCTGGTGGTGTTCGGTTGGCGCGACGTCGCCACCGACGACTCCTCCATCGGCGCGCTGGCCCGAGATGCGATGCCCACCTTCCGCCAGATCTTCATCGGCGCACCCGGCGGTGCGGTGTCCGGCCTCGACCTCGAGCGCCGCGCGTTCGTCGTCCGCAAGCGCGCCGAGCACGAGCTCGGCACCGACGGCCCCGGTCGGGACGCCCCGGGACGGGAGTCGGTGTACTTCCCGTCGCTGTCGGCCACCACCATCGTCTACAAGGGCATGCTGACCACCCCGCAGCTCAAGGGCTTCTTCCTCGACCTGCAGGACGAGCGCGTCGAGAGCGCCCTCGGTCTGGTGCACTCGCGCTTCTCCACCAACACCTTCCCGTCGTGGCCGCTCGCGCACCCGTTCCGCCGCGTCGCCCACAACGGCGAGATCAACACCGTCACGGGCAACGAGAACTGGATGCGTGCCCGCGAGGCCCTGATCGAGGACGGCGTGTTCGGCGAGAACACCCTCGACAAGATCTTCCCGGTCTGCACCAGCGGCGCGAGCGACACCGCGCGCTTCGACGAGGTTCTCGAGTTCCTGCACCTGGGCGGGCGCAGCCTGCCGCACGCGGTGCTGATGATGATCCCCGAGGCCTGGGAGCACAACGAGTCGATGGACCCCGCGCGTCGGGCGTTCTACCGCTACCACGCGACCATCATGGAGCCGTGGGACGGACCGGCCTCGGTGTGCTTCACCGACGGCACCGTGATCGGAGCGGTGCTCGACCGTAACGGTCTGCGCCCGAGTCGACTGTGGGTCACCGAGGACGGCCTGGTGGTCATGGCCTCCGAGGTCGGTGTGCTCGACATCGACCCCGCGACGATCGTGCGCAAGGTGCGGCTGCAACCCGGCCGGATGTTCCTGGTGGACACCGCCAAGGGCCGCATCGTCTCCGACGACGAGATCAAGGACGAACTCGCCGCCGAGCACCCGTACCAGCAGTGGCTCGACGAGGGTCTGATGGAGATCGACGACCTGCCGGACCGCCCGCACGTGCGCATGACCCACGACCGCGTGCTGATCCGCCAGCAGATCTTCGGGTACACCACCGAGGAGCTGAACCTGCTCATCGCGCCGATGGCCAAGACCGGCGCCGAAGCGATCGGATCGATGGGCACCGACACGCCCCTGGCCGTGCTCTCGTCTCGTCCGCGGCTGATCTTCGACTACTTCTCGCAGCTGTTCGCGCAGGTGACCAACCCGCCGCTCGACGCGATCCGCGAGGAGGTCGTCACCAGCCTCGGCGGCAGCATCGGACCCGAGGGCGACGTGCTCGCTCCCGGCCCGGACGCGTGCAAGCAGATCGTGCTGCCCTCGCCGATCCTGCACAACGATCAGCTCGCGAAGCTGGTGCACATCAACGACGACGGGTCCCAGCCGGACCTGCGCTCGGTCGTGGTGCGCGCGCTCTACCCCGTGTCCGAGGGCGGCGAGGGCCTGCGGGCTGCCATCGAGACGGTGCGGGCGCAGGTCTCCGGCGCCATCGAGGGTGGCGCGCGCATCGTGGTGCTCTCCGACCGTGAGTCCAACGAGAAGCTGGCACCCATTCCGTCGCTGCTGCTGGTCTCGGCGATCCACCACCACCTCGTGCGGGAGAAGACTCGCACCAAGGTCGGTCTGATCGTGGAGGCGGGCGACGCTCGCGAGGTGCACCACATGGCCACGCTCGTGGGCTTCGGCGCCGCCGCGGTGAACCCGTACATGGCCTTCGAGACCATCGAGGACATGATCGATCGGGGTTCGCTGACCGGCATCACGTTCGACCAGGCCGTCAAGAACTACATCAAGGCGGCCGGCAAGGGTGTGCTGAAGGTGATGTCGAAGATGGGCATCTCCACCCTCGCCTCGTACACCGGGGCGCAGCTGTTCCAGGTCATCGGGCTCTCGCAGAGCCTGGTCGACGAGTACTTCCGCGGCCTGACCTCGCATCTGGGCGGTATCGACCTCGAGGAGATTGCGGCCGACGTCGCCGCCCGCCACTCCATCGCGTACCTCGACAACCGTCAGGAGCGCGCATTCCGCGAGCTCGAGGTGGGCGGTGAGTACCAGTGGCGCCGCGAGGGCGAGTACCACCTGTTCAACCCGGACACGGTGTTCAAGCTCCAGCACGCCACCCGCACCGGCCAGTACGCGGTGTTCAAGGAGTACACCCGGCTTGTCGACGACCAGTCCGCTCGACTGGCGTCGCTGCGCGGGTTGTTCCGCATCAAGACCGATGGGCGACAGGCGATCCCGATCGAGGAGGTCGAGCCGGCGTCGGAGATCGTCAAGCGCTTCTCCACCGGCGCGATGAGCTACGGCTCGATCTCGGCCGAGGCGCACGAGACGTTGGCCATCGCGATGAACCGCCTCGGCGGTCGCTCGAACTCCGGTGAGGGCGGCGAGGACGTCTCGCGCTTCACCCCCGACGAGAACGGCGACTGGCGGCGCAGTGCCATCAAGCAGGTGGCCTCGGGACGATTCGGCGTGACCTCGAACTACCTGACCAACTGCACCGACATTCAGATCAAGATGGCGCAGGGTGCCAAGCCCGGTGAGGGCGGCCAGCTACCGGCACACAAGGTGTACCCGTGGATCGCCGAGGTTCGGCACTCCACACCCGGCGTCGGGCTGATCTCGCCGCCGCCGCACCACGACATCTACTCCATCGAGGATCTGGCGCAGCTGATCCACGACCTGAAGAACGCCAACCCCGAGGCGCGGATCCACGTCAAGCTCGTCTCCGAGGTGGGAGTCGGAACCGTCGCCGCGGGAGTGTCCAAGGCCCACGCCGACGTGGTGCTGATCTCCGGGCACGATGGCGGCACCGGGGCCACCCCGTTGACGTCGGTCAAGCACGCCGGCGCTCCGTGGGAGCTCGGCCTCGCCGAGACCCAGCAGACGCTGCTGCTCAACGGACTGCGCGACCGCATCGTCGTGCAGGTCGACGGCCAGCTCAAGACCGGTCGCGACGTGATCATCGCGGCGCTGCTCGGTGGCGAGGAGTTCGGGTTCGCCACGGCGCCGCTGGTGGTCTCCGGCTGCATCATGATGCGGGTGTGCCACCTCGACACCTGCCCCGTGGGCGTGGCGACCCAGAATCCGGTGCTGCGCAAGCGGTTCACCGGTCAGCCGGAGTTCGTGGAGAACTTCTTCCTCTTCATCGCCGAGGAGGTGCGCGAGCACCTCGCAGCGCTCGGGTTCCGCTCGCTCACCGAGGCCGTCGGCCAGGTCGGGTTGTTGGACACCAGCGCGGCCAAGGAGCATTTCAAGGCCGCCAAGCTCGACCTCTCGCCCATTCTCGATCAGGTCGACTCGCCGTTCATGAAGCAGGATCTGCACAACACCGGTCGCCAGGAGCACGGACTCGAGAAGGCACTGGACAACCAGCTCATCGAGCAGGCACGGCCCGCGATCGTCGATGGCGATCGGGTGGCGTTCACCTCGCCCATCACCAACGTCAACCGCACGGTCGGCACCATGCTCGGCCACGAGGTCACCAAGGCGTTCGGGGCCGATGGGTTGCCGGACGACACGATCGACATCACCTTCACCGGGTCGGCGGGCAACAGCTTCGGCGCGTTCGTGCCCCGCGGGATGACCCTGCGCCTGCACGGTGATGCCAACGACTTCGTGGGCAAGGGTCTCTCCGGTGGCCGGATCGTGGTTCGTCCGCCGCTGGACGCTCATGCGAGCTTCGTCGCCGAGAACAACATCATCGGCGGCAACGTGATCCTGTTCGGTGCCACCAGCGGTGAGGCCCTCATTCGCGGCGTCGTCGGTGAGCGGTTCTGCGTGCGCAACTCCGGCGCCACCGCGGTGGTCGAAGGCGTGGGCGATCACGGGTGCGAGTACATGACCGGCGGCAAGGTGGTGATCCTCGGAGCCACCGGACGCAACTTCGCGGCCGGGATGTCCGGGGGCGAGGCGTTCGTGCACGACCCGCAGGGCGCGCTGCCGGCGAACCTGAACACCGAGCTGGTCGATCTGGAGGCCCCGACGGCCGCCGAGTACGAGTGGCTGAAGGAGATCGTGACCCGTCATCGCGACGAGACCGGCTCCACCGTGGCCGAGGCGATCCTCGGTGACTGGGATGCGCAGGCGGCGCACATCGTGAAGGTGATGCCGCGCGATTACAAGAAGGTGCTGTTGGCGATCGCCGAGGCCGAACGGTCCGGCGCCGACGTCGACGAAGCGATCATGGAGGCAGCTCGTGGGTGACCCACAGGGATTTCTGAAGAACACCGTCCGGGAGCTCCCGCAGCGTCGCCCCGTCGACCTGCGGCTGATGGACTGGAAAGAGGTCTACCAGGACTTTCCGGCCGATACTCTGCGTACCCAGGCCTCGCGCTGTATGGACTGTGGTATCCCGTTCTGCCACAACGGATGTCCGCTGGGGAACTTGATCCCGGAGTGGAACGATCTGGTGTACCGGGATCGCTGGCGCGAGTCCATCGAGCGCCTGCACGCCACCAACAACTTCCCGGAGTTCACCGGGCGGCTGTGCCCGGCACCGTGCGAGGCCTCGTGCGTGCTCGGCATCAATCAGGACCCGGTGACCATCAAGCAGGTCGAGGTCGAGATCATCGACCGGGCCTTCGACGAGGGCTGGGTTCAGCCGGTGTACCCGACGTTCCTCACGGGCAAGAAGGTGGCCGTGGTCGGCTCCGGTCCCGCCGGTCTGGCGGCGGCTCAACAGCTCACGCGTGCCGGCCACACCGTGACGGTGTTCGAGCGGGCCGACCGTATCGGTGGCCTGCTTCGCTACGGCATCCCCGAGTTCAAGATGGAGAAGCGCCACATCGACCGCCGTCTGGCCCAGATGGAGGCCGAGGGCACCATCTTCCGGGCCGGAGTGAACGTCGGCGTCGACATCACGGCCGACGAGCTGCGCGAGGAGTTCGACGCGATCGTGCTCGCCGGCGGCGCGACCATCGCCCGGGACCTGCCGATCGAGGGCCGCGAGTACTGGGGCATCCATCAGGCCATGGAGTTCCTGCCGCTGGCCAATCGGGTGCAGCTCGGCGACGAGATCGTCGACGCCGACGGGCAGCCGCCCATCTCGGCCAAGGGCAAGCGCGTGGTCATCATCGGTGGCGGTGACACCGGCGCCGACTGCCTGGGTACCTCGCACCGTCAGGGTGCGGCGAGCGTGCACCAGTTCGAGATCATGCCGCGCCCGCCGGAGACCCGCGCAGATTCCACCCCGTGGCCGCTGTACCCGCTGCAGTACCGGGTGTCCTCCGCGCACGAGGAGGGTGGCGAGCGTGTCTTCTCGGTCAACACCGAGCGTTTCACGGGCAAGGACGGTCAGGTCACCGGGCTCGACGCGCACGAGGTCGAGTTCAAGGACGGTCGCTTCGTCAAGGTCGAGGGCTCGGACTTCCACCTGGAGGCGGACCTGGTCCTGCTGGCGATGGGCTTCACCGGACCGGACAGGTCGGGGCTTCTCGACGAACTTGGGGTCAACCTCACAGAACGCGGCAACGTCGGTCGTACCGATCAGTGGAACACCAACGTCGACGGCGTCTTCGTCGCAGGTGACATGGGTCGTGGGCAGTCGCTGATCGTGTGGGCGATCGCCGAGGGGCGCTCCGCTGCGGCCGCCGTCGACACCTACCTGGAGGGCCGGACTGCCCTCCCGTCGCCGATCGTTCCGACTCAGGCGCCCCAGCGGTAACAGCCGTCACCCGGGCACGCTCGGGTGCTGACATACTCGGGGCGCACGTTCGGGGTCGGGGCCGATCGCGCCCGCGGTGCCTGCTGCGGTCACGAGAATTGCCACACCGCCCATCGTCACGACGCTCACGGGAGCACTTTTCAGATGCCGACGACTTTTCGCCGACTCACCGCCCTTCTGACCGCCGCCGCAGCCGCCACCGTCTCGGTGGCCGTCCTGACCGCCGCACCCGCCGCGGCGGACGACTGCCCGTCGATGTACGTCGTCGCCATCCCCGGCACCTGGGAGACGGGGGTCGGCGAGGCGCCCAAGCGCAACATGCTCTCCTCGATGGTCTCGCGGCTGCAGGCCAACGGCGTCGAGACCGAGTTCGTCAACTACCCCGCCACAGCCTTCCCCTGGGAGGGTGAGGTGTACGGCCAGTCCGAGCGCCAGGCCGTACTCAACGCCGGCGGCATGCTGCGGGCCGTCGCCGATCGCTGCCCGGGTACCCGGTTCGGCATCGTCGGCTACAGCCAGGGCGCCGACGCGGCGGGTGATCTGGCCGCGTCCATCGGCACCGGCCGCGGCATCATCCCGCCCGATCGCGTGGCGGCCGTCGGTCTGATCTCCGACCCCAAGCGCGCCGAGAGCGACGCGCTGGTCGGGCCCCCGGTCAGCGGAGCCGGTATCGGCGGATCGCGCCCCGGCGGCTTCGGCTGGGTCAGCCCGGTCACCCGCACCATCTGCGCCGTGGGCGACCTCTACTGCTCGACGCCCCGCACGGACTTCGTCGCGCGCCTGGCCGGCTTCGTGGCCATGACGTCGAACCCCACACCCGACGTGCTCGAGCGCGCCCAGATCGAGGCGGGCGCTCTGCTCAACGACATCTTCTCCGCCGGGGGCCTGGGAGCCCTGCTCGGTCAGACCACCGACCAGGCGAACCGTGACCGGGTCAGGCAGCTGCAGCAGTTCTACTCCTCGCAGGTACACACCGACTACAACTCCTACGCGGTCGACCGCAACGGAACGTCGGCCACGTCGTGGATGGCCGGGTATTTCCTCGGCGCACGGTAGGTAGGACGGGCCCGGTAGATCACCGGTCCCGTACAAGGACATCGGAGAGGATGCACCACGTGAGCGATCTGCATGTCGTGGCCACCATTGCCGTCAAGCCCGGCGCCGAGGACGAGGTGCGCGAGGCGTTGACCGTCCTCACGCAGGAGACCCGCAAGGAGGAGGGCAACATCTCCTACGACCTCTACCAGTCGCAGGCTGCGCCCGGCACGTTCGTCACCGTGGAGGTGTGGACCGATCAGGGCGCGCTCGACGCCCACATGCGAAGCCCCCACGTGCAGGCCGCTCTCGGTGGTCTCGGGGACAAGCTCGCCGGGGCGCCCGCGATCCATCCCCTCACCGCCATCGTCTGACCGCGCAGCAGGTCGCCGCGGGTCTGCTCGGGTCAGGTCAGCCCAGCGGCGATGGCATCGAGCCCCACGCGAACCTCGTCGAAGCTCGTGCTGAGCGGGCTCGGACCGATGCGCAGACCGTGCGGAGCGCGGAAGTCGGGGAGCACACCCTGCTCCCACAGCCGCGGAACCACGTCGCGGAACGACGGGTGGTCCACCGTGACGTGGCCGCCGCGTCGTGCGGAATTCGCGGGCGAGGCCAACTCCACGCCGAGGGGCGCCAGCCGCTGCTCGACCATGTCCACGACGAACTCGGTGAGCGCAACGGATTTCGCGCGGACGGCCGGCATGCCCACCGACTCGATCACGCCGAGGGTGTCGGCGACGGCGAGCATCGACAGGATCGGCGGTGTTCCGCTGATCACCCGTCGAATACCCTCGGCTGGAACGTAACCCGGCCCCATCTCGAAGGGGTCCGATCGGCCGAGCCAACCCTGGATCGGGTGCTCGAACTGCCCCAGGTGACGCTGTGCCACGTACGCGAAAGCCGGTGAGCCCGGCCCCCCGCACAGGTACTTGTAGGTGCACCCGACGGCGAGGTCGACGCCCCACCGGTCCAGCTGCAGCTCCACCGACCCCACCGAATGCGAGAGATCGAGCAGCACCAGCGCTCCCGCCCGGTGCGCGCAGTCGATGATCGACGGCGCATCGAGCATGAACCCGGATCGGTAGGCCACGTGCGAGAGCACCACCAGGGCGGTTCGATCGTTGACCACATCACGAACCTGATCGGCGGTGACCCCGGCTCGAACATCGGAGGTGATCCATCGCAGCGTGACATCGCGTTCGGCCGCAATGGATTCGAGAATGTAGCGATCGGTGGGGAAGTTGTCGGTGTCCAGCACGATCTCGGTGCGGCCGCCACGCAGGCCCAGCGCCCCGCGGCTGAGCTTGTACAGAAGGACCGTCGTCGAGTCCCCGATGCTCACCTGGCCCGGCTCGGCCCCCAGCGTCGCCGCCCCGATCCGGTTCCCGAGTTCGAGCGGCAGGTCCAACCACCCGGATTCATCACCGGTCCCGTCCGTACCCGCACCTGCATCCCCGCCCGCAGTCCAGCCTCGGATCAGGCCGTGCGCCCAGGCTCCGCGGACGAACCCCTCGATGCGGTCCGCCGCCGCGGCCAGGGGTCTGCCGAGAGAGTTGCCGTCGAGGTAGGACACCACACCCTCGGCCGGCAGGAACAGATCGCGGCAGTGCGCGAGCGGATCTGCCACGTCGAGGGCGAGGGCGCGTTCTCGGAAATCGGTCACGGCGGTCGGGTGCAGGAGGTCAGGCGAATCGGGAGTCGTAGGCCGAGCTCGGCGGCGGGGGTCGGCGAAGATCGGTGTCGGGCTCGGGATCCGGATCGGGCTGGCCGATCGAGGCGTACACCAGTCCGGCGATACCGAGAATCGCCACCAGTACGGCGACGGCGATCGAGCCCGTCGTGCCGAACCGGGCGACGACGCCGGTGATGCGATCGAGGCCGGCTCCTGTCCAGCCGACCGGGGTGAAGGACGCGATCGCCCCGAACACCGAGCTGCCGGGTGTCACCACGAAGGCGATCCCCACGACGACCAGCTGCCCGAGAAGTGCGACCACGTTGACGATCCGACCGACCACGCCGCCGAAGACCACCTGAACCACGGCCGCGACGGCCAGTGCCGCCGCGGTGGCCAGGGCCGTGAACCCGATGCCGGCGGCGAGGGTGCGCGTCGACAGCTCATGGTTGACGCAGACGAACGCCGCGACGGCCGCGGCGGTGAGCACCAGGGCGGACACTGCTGCGGCCCGTCTCCCGGGTACGTTCCTGCGCATGAGCACGGTCATCGTGCTCACCGCGGCGACGGCGCCCACCGCGATCAGGGCCGCGAGCAGATAGTTGGACGTCGATCCTTCGCCGTCGACGACCACCAGAGTGGACGTGGTGCCGTCGGCGGTGGTGGCGGTGGCCGCACCGGGAGACGACGCCGTGGTCTTCGGCAGGTTGTCGGTGGCGGTGCGGATGTTGGTCTGCAACCCGGCGACGATGCCGCCGACCGGTGTGATGCCGGCCGCAATCTGATCGGTGCCGGTTTTGAGCTGCTTGGCGCCGTCGTCGAGCTGGACCACGGCGTCACGCAGCTGACCCACGCCGTCCACCAGCTGGGTGCCGCCGTTGCCGAGCTGGTCGACACCGGAGACGAAGGTGCTCGACGGGTCGTTGAGCTGGAAGGCGAGCTGCCGGCTTCCGTCGCGGAGCGCGTTGATCTGGGTGACGGTGTTCGGACCCACGGCTTGGGCGTTGAGCGAGTCGATGAGGTCGCGGATCTGTTTGGCAGCATCGAAGGCAATGGGCCCGCCGAGGCCCTGGACGGTGTCGGCCACCGAGGTCAGCTGCGCTGTGACACCGGCCTGCTTGTCGCCGAGTGCCAGCAGCGGGGTGGTGAGCTGATCGACACCGGCACTGATCTGGTTGGCGCCGTCGCCGAGCTGGGTCACCCCGCCACGCAGCTGCACCAGGCCGGTGTTCAGGGCCGTTGCGCCGTCGTAGAGCTGACCGGCGCCGGTGCGGGTCTGGCCGAGGCCGTCGGAGAGCTGCGTGACGCCGCCGGTGAGCTGCGGCGCAGCGGCGGTGAGCTGGCCGAGTCCCCCCGAGAGCAACTGCAGAGGCAGTGCAGCCGAGCTCAGGGCGGTGCGGGTCTTGGCGAGTGGATCGGTTGCCGCGGAACCCGATGCGGCGCCGGGGGTCGTGCCCGGATCGGCAGCGGCCACGGCGGGTACGGGCGGCGGGGCCGCGTCGTTGCCGCCGACGATGGCCACGATGCCCCCGACCACCAGCGGCAGCGCGAGAGCGACGGCGACGAGCACCGGGGAGCGACGAACCGCCGAGCGCAGCGCAGCCGAGCGTCCGGGGGACGCCCGATGCGAGTCGGGGAAGCCGGGAGCAGGGGAGCCGGAGGGGGTGGAACCAGAGAGAGCCATAGTGCCGCACAGGCTATCCTCTGGCGCCTGATCCATGCCGCGTTCCCCGCCGGGAAATGGATCGAAAATGGCGTTCGACCGGCCGTGGACGCCACCGTGAGCAGGGCGATTAAGGACTCGATGAGGTTTCAGCGTGCATAGCGGTCCAGCAGGTCCCAGACGTGCAGCGTCTCGTTGACAGCGGCCACTCGGCGAACCCCGGTCCGCGAGATCAGAACTCGAGTGACCGAGCAGTAGTCGATCGGAAATGTCAGGGGTTGCGGGGTTCGAAGAATGGATTCGAGAACCACGTTGATCACTCCGCCGTGCGCCACGACCACCACCGTGTGCTCCGGTTCCGCCTCGGCGATCACCGAGTCGACCGCCTCGAGTACCCGTGCCCGGAAGGCATCGGCGTCCACCGCCGCCGGGAGGAGGCCGGCTCGAATTCGGGCGAACTCCTCGGGGAACCGGGTGCGGGCCTGCTCGATCGGAACGTAGCCGGAGAAGTCGCGGTCGTACTCGGCGAGCCCGTCGATCACCTCGACCCGGTGGTTGGTGGCGTGTGCGAGCGGCTGGGCGGTCTGGAGGGCACGTTGCTGCGGACTGGACACGATGCGCGCGACGGTGAACGGTGCGAGCGCCCGCGGCACCCGCAGCGCCTGGTCCGCCCCGCGCGCCCCGAGGTCGGGATCGGCGTCGACCGCTGAACTCATCGGCAGCGCGTGGCGAACGAAGGCGATCTGCACGCGGCCAGGCTAGCGGCTCGTCAGGTGAGGGCGACCAGCGCCTCGGTGTCGTCGACAGGGAGCACGCCGTCCACGATCGCAGACACGCAGGCGTTGGTGAGCACGATGCGGCCGCCGTGATTGTCGAGGAACGCGGTGTCGGCGGCGTCGCGGCCCGTGGCGATGCGCACCAGGGACGAGCGCGGGGCCAGCCGCGTGGCGTCCAGCACGTGCCATCCACCGTCGACGTACGCCTCGACCACGGCGTGGAAGTCCATCGGATCGCATCCCGGCGCGTACACCGCGACCAACCGCGCCGGTACCGCGAGCGCGCGGAGCATGGCGATGACGAGGTGGCTGTAGTCGCGGCACACACCTGCCCCGGCGAGGAGGGTGTCGGCGGCGCCGTCGATCGGGTCGCTGCTGCCGCTGACGTAGCTGAGCCGATCGCCCACCCAGCGAGCGACATCGGCGATCAGGAGCGCGTCGGTCGCTCGATCGGCGAATTCGGCGGCGGCGAAGGCGAAGAACTTGTCCGACTCGGCGTACCGGCTCGGTCGCAGATACGCGCACAGGTCGTAGTCGGTGACGGGTGCGGGGAACGCGGACCCCTCGACGGTGGCCGAGTACGACACCTGCAGCACCCCGGGCCCGCACACCACGCGATGGATTCGGTTGCCGTGTTCACCACTGATCTCGTGGACGTCGAGCACCTGGCCGTCGAGAATCACCGTCAGCTGCTCGACCACCACCGCGCCCGGGTGCGGCGCGACGGCCACCTGAACGTCCAGTGTGGTCGCCTCGAGAACTTCGACGTCCAGCAGCGCTGACACCAGACGTCTCATGGACGCGATGATGCCAGTGTTCGTTCGGTGCCGCCGCTCGAGCGTGCCGGGCTCGACGGGCCCGCCGCGTCCCGCTAGTGCCCGCGCGGCTTCGCGATCGGGAAGGCGAGCGTCTCGCGGATGCTGGCACCGGTGATCAGCATGACGACGCGGTCGACGCCGATGCCCAGGCCACCGGTGGGCGGCATCGCGTGCTCGAGGGCCACGAGGAAGTCCTCGTCGAGCTCCATGGCCTCGAGGTCGCCGCCCGCCGCCAGCGCCGACTGCTCGGTCAGCCGCGCACGCTGATCGACGGGGTCGGTGAGTTCGCTGTACGCCGTACCCAACTCGACACCCCACGCCACCAGATCCCACTTCTCGGTCACGCCCGCCACATGACGATGCGGGCGGGTGAGCGGGGACATCGAGGTGGGGAAGTCGATGTAGAACGTGGGGAACTCCGTCTGGCCTTCGACGAGGTCCTCGTACATCTGCTGCGCAATGTGCCCGGCGTCCCAGGTGGAGTCGAACTCCACGCCGGCGCGACGGGCGAGCGCGCGCACCTCGTCGAGTTCGGTGGCGGGGGTGATCAGGGCACCGATCTTCTCGCTGACCGCGCCGTGCATCGTCTTCACCGGCCACTCGCCGGTGATGTCGATCTCGACCATCGACCCGTCCGGACCCGGTCGCAGGATGATCTCGCGCCCGTGGGCCGCCACTGCCGCGCGTTGAATCAGGTGCCGGCAGAGCACCATCTGGTCGAGATAGTCGGTGTGGGCCTGGTAGCTCTCCAGGATCGTGAACTCGGGGTTGTGCTTGAAGTCCGCGCCCTCGTTGCGGAACACGCGCCCGATTTCGAACACCTTCTCCATCCCCGCCACGCACAGTCGCTTGAGGTACAGCTCGGGAGCGATACGGAGGTACAGATCGAGGTTGTAGGCGTTGATGTGGGTCAGGAACGGTGCCGCGTTGGCCCCGCCGTGCACCTGCTGCAGGATCGGGGTCTCGACCTCCATGAATCCGCGCGCGTCGAAGGTGTCCCGGAACGACTTCACCACGGCACTGCGCTTGACGATCAGGTCCCGCGAGTGTGGGTTGACGGCGATGTCGAGATAGCGACGACGCACCCGCGACTCGGGGTCGGTGAGGCCGCGCCACTTGTCGGGCAGTGGGTGCAGGCTCTTGCCGTTCATCCGCCAACTCGTCGCCAGCAGAGACAGCTCGCCGGTGCGGCTGGCACCGATCGAGCCGGTGATCTCGGCGAGATCGCCGAGATCGAACTCGGCGGTGAAGTGCGCGAGGTCGTCGCCTACCGTGGCGCGGTCGAAGATCACCTGGATGTCGGCGGAGAAGTCGCGCAGGTCCGCGAACACCACACCACCGTGATCGCGGATCCGCATCAGGCGTCCCGCCACCCGCACCACGGTGCCGGCCGGCGATTCGCGCGCGGCCTCGATGTCATGGGTTGGCGGGTAGGCGACGGGATAGGCGTCGACCCCCGCGTCGATCAGTCGTTCCAGCTTCGCCAGGCGCACGCGAACCTGTTCGGGACGACGCGGCCCCGCCGGTTCGGTGACCTCGAAATCGGTGGGCGCGCTGCCGTCGTCGTGCAGGCCGACGGCGGACAGGGCACTGGGGAAGTGCGGCTCCACACCGGTGTGCACCGACGCATCGCGACCGAAGGACGGCCACGTCACGAAGCCCTCGGCGGTGGCGGACGCGAGTGCCACCTTCGGCAGGTCGCGGTTGTCCTCGAAGCACAGGTACCGAGGAACCCACTCGGGGTTGAACTTCAGGTTGGACCGATAGAGAGCCTCGAGTTGCCACCACCGCGAGAAGAACAGCAGCATCGACCGCCACACGCGGGCCACCGGCCCGGCACCGATACGCCCGCCCTCCTCGAAGGCGGACCGGAACACCGCGAAGTTCAGCGACACGCGCGTGACGCCGTAGCGGTCGGCGGTGAGCGCGAGCTCACTGATCATGGTTTCGATGGTGCCGTTGGGCGAACCGGGATCACGCCGCATCAAATCCAGTGACACGCCGGTGCGGCCCCACGGAACCAGCGACAGCAGCCCCACCAGGCGGGTGCGGTCGCCATCGGGTACCAGCGCCTCCACCAGCAGGCAGTCGCCGTCGAGGGGGTCGCCGAGGCGCCCGAGGGCCATGGAGAACCCGCGCTCGGTGTCGGTGTCGCGCCACTGATCGGCGCGATCGATTAGTAGCGGCCATTCGCCGGGATCCACGTCGCGGTGGCGTCTGATCCGCACGCTCACCCCGCGGCCCTTGGCACGGTTCACCGCCTGGCGCACGGGGCGCATGTCGGGGCCGCCGAGGCTGTAGCTGGCCGTCTTGAGAATCGCCTCGTCGCCGAGCTCGAGCACGGACAGCCCGCCCTGCGCGTAGGTGCGTGCGCCCGTCTCGCTCGCACCCATCACCGCCGGCGCCCAGCCGTAGAGACGCGCAAGGTCGATCCACGCATCGACTGCCTGCGGCCAGGCCTGCGGGTGTCCGATGGGGTCGCCGCTGGCGATGCAGACCCCGAGTTCGACGCGATAGGTGATGGCCGCGCGACCGTTGGGTGCGAAGACCACGCCCTTGTCGCGGCGCGTGGCGAAGTAGCCCAGGGAGTCCTCGACCGGCGACGCGCTCAGCAGGCCCCGGATGGCGGACTCGTCGCTGCCGGTGAGGGCGTTGTCGGCCCGCTGACTGCGGAACAGGGTGATCACCGCGGTTATCAGGGCGATGAACGCGAACAGACCGAGTAGGAAGTTCACGAACCCGTGCGGTCGTCCGCTGAACTGCTCGGGGTCCACCGACGCCAGCGCCGTGACCCGGTTGAGCGACCACAGGATCGCCTCGCTGCGCGGCAGCGAGCCGGGGAAGATCAGGATCAGGATCCAGCCGACCACCGTGCCCACGGCCAGCCCGCTCAGCAGCACGCCCAGTGCGCGCCGGGCTGCGCCCTTGCGGACCTTGGTGTAGAACTCGCCGCGCGCAGCCACCAGCAGCGCCAGCAGAGCAAGGTGCGCGATGAGACCGAGCCACGCGCCGAGATCGTCCGGATCGTTGGCCAGCTGCGCAATGTTGAGGATGGCGTAGGCGAGCACGTACACCGTGGCGATCCACCACGCCACCTGCTTGCGGCTGGACAGAGCAGCGGCGACGAGGGCGAGCACGAGCGCGTACGACAGGCTCGTATCGGGAGCACCGATCAGGTAGTTGTCGATGAACTCGCGCGGGATGCGGAGCGCGAAGCGCAGCGCGGGGGAGATCGACCACAGGAGAACGACGACGGCATAGATGCCCAGACCCATCGCGATCCAGTGCGGTACCTCGCGCAGCGCCGGGTAGCGGCGGCCCGTCAGAGCGCCGTGCGCGCGACCCGGTCGAGCGTCACGGGGGCGGCGCAACGACGCCGAGCCGGCCGAGGTGGCCTCGGCCGGCTGTGGTGTCACGCTGGTGTCCTCGTCGATTCGACCGCCCATGTGCTGTCCCTCCCCGGTGACGTATCGAATCAACGATAGTCACCGGGGAAACTGGCGGCTGCTCGGATCGGGAAGGCCCTGCTGTCAGCGGGGCAGGGGCAGCGCAGAGGAGTGCTGGGTCTCGATCTTCCAGACGCCGTCGATCTTCTCGTAGACGAAGGTGAAGCGTGCGCCGACCACGGAGGTCTGGCCCTTCTCGTCGGTGAGGGTGAAGTCGTAGATGCCGCTGTTGCCGACGGTGTCCTCGTCCCAGGCGATCGGGTAGCTCTCGACGATCTTGCCCTGCGGCTTCTTGGGCAGGAAGTCGTTGGCGAAGTAGTCGACGATCTCGGCACGGGTGTCGCGCACCTCGTTGTCGAGCGTCGGCAGCAACAAGCCGTCGGGTGCGTACTCGTCGGCGACCTTCTGGGGATCGCCGGTGGCGAGCGCCGCGTTCCACCGGTCGAAGAGCGCGCTGATCTCCTCCTTGGTGGCGAGCTTGCCGTCGTTCGAGACCGGCGCCACCGAGGTGGTGGGGGCTGCGCTGGAGGCGCCGGTGCTGCTGGTGGTGCCGGTGCTGCAGGCGGTAACCGTTCCGAGTGCGCCCACGACGAGTGCGGCGGCGACGTACTTGGTGTTGCGAGTCATGGTTGGCTCTTTCCTCTGCTTGTCGGGGCGACTGTTTGCCGCCTTCGGTGAGCACAACTATTCCGTTCTGTACTGCAACGTCCGGCCATGGTGAGTGCAGGGACGGGGCAGAGTTTCGGCAAGTTTGTGTAAACGAAGAACAATTGATCGCGCGAGCTCTCAGGGTGCCTGTCTCAGGCAGCGCCCGGCAGGGCGATGTGCACACGCAGCCCACCGCTGGGCGAGGTGCCGAGGTCGACGGTCCCACCGTCACGCTCGATGAGGTTGCGCACGATCGCCAGGCCCAGCCCGCTCCCGGTGCCCGGGGGCCCCGCGCGCCAGAAGCGGTCGAATGCGCGTGCGCGCTGGTCGGCCGTCATCCCCGGGCCCTGATCGTCGATGACGAGGTCGACGCCGGTCGCCGAGCGCGTGATTTCCACGGTGATCGCACCGCCGGTCGGGGAGACGGCGAGAGCATTGTCGACGAGATTGTCGATCACCTGCTCGAGCGACCCGGGTGTCAGCCGCGCGGGCGCCGTACGGGCACCCCGATCGACCCAGGTGACCTCGCGTTGTCGCAGGGCGGGCAGCCACACCTCGCGACGCTCCGCCACCAGATCCGCGACGTCGACGGTCTCGGTGGCCGAGCCGGGCGAATCCGCGCGGGCGAGGGCGAGCAACCCCTCGACCATCCGACTCATCCGGTCGACCTCGCCGTCGATTCGGTTGAGCTGGCGGGTGACCGCGGGGTCGTCGGTGGCGTCGACGACGTTGTCGAGAGACAGTCGGATCGAGGTCAACGGTGTGCGAAGTTGGTGGGAGGCATCGGCCACGAACGCGCGCTGAGACGCCAGAAGCGCACCCGTGGTTGCCGCGCTGGCGTTGAGCGTTCGCGCCAGGGAGGCGATTTCGCCCGGGCCGTTCTCCGGGGCGCGCGCAGACCAGTCGCCATTGCCGAGCCGACGGGCGACGCTCTCGAGCCGGTGCAGTGGCCGCACCACCGACCGTGAGAGCACCAGGGCGATCAACGCCGATGCTGCCAGTACCACCGCGCCCACCCCGCTGCGGAAGATCCAGATGTCGCGAATCTGATGATCGACGTCCGCCGACGGCGCCACCACCTGCACCGCCGCCACCACGGCCGACGACGGGTCGGTGGCGCTCGCGCGCACCGGCAGCACCACCGACACCCCCTCGGCGCCCAGCAGCGTCGAGTAGCCCCAGACCGGTTCCGGGGTGGTGCCGGTCAACGCCTGCTGCACCTGCCGATCCGACTCGTCGCTGCCCGCGTAGCCCGTATCGCCCGCGTCGACCAGGCGTACGCGTGCGCCGGTGGCCTGTTGGAAGTCTCGTGTCCGATCGGCGATCGCCGATGCCGCCCCGGCGTCGGACCGCTGCACCAGCGGGGTGAACAGGCGCGCCTCGAGCAGCGCGGTCTGCTGCAGATTCGAGCGCAGCAACTGGGACGAGCTGATCGCGACGGGGACGGTGAACAGAATCAGGGCGATGGCGACGAGTGCGAGGTAGCTGATCACCAGCCGCTGCCTCATCGCGGTGACCTGTCCGCCCGTGACCCACCCTCCCGTGACCTACCCGCCCGCGATTCGTCGGCGGGGATCTCGAGCCGGAAACCCACCCCGCGCACGGTCTGCACGTCGACCGCACCGTCGAGCTTGCGACGCAACGCCCCGACGTGCACGTCCAGAGTGCGGGTGGAGCCGAACCAGTTCTTGTCCCACACCTCGCTCATCAGTTCCTCGCGCCCGAACACCACACCGGGCCGCTCGGCGAGCATGCTCAGAAGGTCGAACTCCTTGGGGGTGAGGGCGATCTCCTGCCCGTCGACGTATGCCCGCCGCGCGTCCCTGTCGATCCCCAGCGTGCCCAGATCCACCGGTCCGCCGCCCTGTCCTGTGCTGCCCTGCCCTGTGCCGCCGTCCTGCGCGGCGCCGGGGCTGTCGGTGTTCTCGGCACCCTCGCTGCTGCCCTCGGCCGCCAGCACACCGGCCGCCGTGCGTCGCAGCACCGCGCGCATGCGCGCCACCAGCTCCCGCAGCCCGAAAGGCTTGCTCACGTAATCGTCGGCACCGAGTTCGAGGCCCACCACACGTTCGACCTCGTCCGAGCGGGCCGTGATGATGATGATGGGCACATCGCTCGAGGCTCGGATGTCTCGGCACACCTCGATCCCGTCGCCGTCGGGCAGCCCGAGATCGAGCAGCACCACCTCCGCTGCTCCGTATCCGGCGCGGGCGTCGGCGGCGGTGGTGACGTGGGTGACGTCGAATCCATATCTCGGCAGGCCGTCGACCAGCGCCTCGGCGATAGCGGGATCGTCCTCCACCAGCAGCACGCCCAGGCGTGGTGTTTCGCTCACGCCACCACCGTAGTGGCCGGGCGTAGCGTGTTGCCGGTGCCGATCCACCCGCCGCCCAGCACCCCACCGCCCAGCACGCCTCCGCCCAGCACCCCACCGCCGTCCCGCACGAGTGCACCGTCGATGTTCGCCGGGCGGCACCCCCTCGTGTGTGCCCCGATGGCCGGGGGTCCGTCGACGCCGGCCCTGACCGCCGCGGTGTCCGAAGCCGGCGCAGTCGGCTTCCTCGCCGGTGCGTCCCTGACGGTCGACGAGCTCGACGCTCAGCTCACCGAGGTCGAGCGGCTCACCTCGCAGCCCTACGGGGTCAACCTGTTCGCCCCGTCCGGGCGCATCGCCGACGACGCCGCGCTGACTCGGTACGGGCGGGCTTTGCAGCCTCTCGCCGACGAGCTCGGCGTTCGGTTGGGGGCGCCGGTGTGGAACGACGACTCCTTCGACGACAAGGTCGACGTGATCTGCCGCCACCGTCCCGCCGCGGTGAGCGTGACGTTCGGCAGCCCGGGTCGCGCCTTGGTGGATCGGCTGCACGAGGCCATCGGCGCCACGGTGATCGGCACCGTGACCTCGGTGTCGGAGGCCGTGATCTCGGCTGCCGACGGCGCGGACATGCTCGTCGCGCAGGGCAGTGAGGCGGGCGGCCACCGTGGGGTGTTCGACGACGATCCGAGCGACCCTCGGGGTGGGGAGTTCCTGTCGCTGTCGTCGCTGCTCATGGCCGTCGGGCTGTCGGTGGACGTACCGCTGATTGCCGCGGGGGCGATCATGGACGGCGCCGACGTGGTGGCCGCGCTGGGGTGGGGAGCTGTCGCCGCCCAGATGGGCACGGCATTCCTGTGCTGCGACGAGGCCGGTACCTCGGCCGTGCACCGCGCGGCTCTGCTCGACCGTCGATACCACCGAACGATTGTGACCAGGGCCTTCTCCGGCCGTCCGGCGCGCGGGCTGGCCAACGAGTTCGCCGAGCAGTTCACCGCCGGCGCCCCGGCCGGCTACCCCGAGGTGAACGTGCTCACCGCTCCACTGCGCGCCGCCGCCACCCACGCCGGCCGCAGCGACATTCCCAACCTGTGGGCGGGCACCGGCTGGCGTGCGATCACCACCGGGTCGGCCGGGGACATCGTGCGTCGCGTCGTGGGGGAGATGGTCACGGCCTGAGCTGTGCCCCCCGGGGTCTGCCGGTACCGGCCGACCTGCGTCGCCGCCGGGGGTCAGATCCTGCGCAGCACCCGATCGAGGGCGTCGACGGCGTGATCGAGGTCGGCGTCGGTGACCGTCAGCGCGGGCCGGAACCGCACGCTGCGGTCGCCGCATCCGAGCATCAGCACGTGCTCGTCCACGCGCAGGGCGTCGATCACCTCGTCACGAATCTGCCTGGTGGGCAGGGACAGTGCGCACATCAGTCCACGGCCGCGAACGTTGTCGACGCCGGGGTGCCGTGCCGCCAACTCCTGCAGACGAGCGAGCAGGTGCGCACCCATCTCGCCGGCGCGGGCGATGAGCCCGTCGGATTCGACGATCTCGAGGATTCGCCGCGACCGCACCATGTCGGTGAGGCTGCCGCCCCACGTGGAGTTGATCCGCGAGGACGTCGCGAACACGTTGGCGGGCACCTCGTCCACCCGCCGGCCCGCCATCACACCGCACACCTGCGTCTTCTTGCCGAACGAGACCACGTCGGGCACCACGTCGAGCTGCTGGAAGGCCCACGCCGTGCCGGTGATGCCCGCGCCGCACTGCACCTCGTCGAACACCAGCAGGGTGTCGAACTCGTCGCACAGCTCCCGCAGCGCCCGCAGGTAGTGCGGCCGGAAGTGGTGATCGCCGCCCTCACCCTGAATGGGTTCGACGACCAGCGCGGCGATGTCGTGTGGGTGCTCGACGAACGCGCGACGGGCCGCGTCGAGTGAGAGCTGTTCCAGCGCAGCCATGTCCGCGCCCTCGCGAATGTAGGGCGAGGGGATGCGCGGCCAGTCGAACTTGGGGAAGCGCGCCACCTTCACCGGGTCGGTATTGGTGAGCGACATGGTGTAGCCCGAGCGTCCGTGGAACGCGTGCTCGAGGTGCATCACCCGGGTGCCGAGGGCGGGGTCGATGCCGTGGGCCTCGTTGAATCGACTCTTCCAGTCGAATGCCACCTTGATGGCGTTCTCCACTGCCAGCGCTCCGCCCTCGACGAAGAACAGGTGCGGCAGCCGCGGATCGCCGAGTACGCGAGCGAAAGTGTCGACGAACTCCGCCATCGCGCAGGTGTACACGTCGGAGTTGCTGGGCTTGTGCAGCGCGGCCTCGAGCAGGTTCTCGCGGAAGCTCCGGTCGCCGACCAGGCCCGGGTGGTTCATGCCGAGGGCGTTGGAGGCGAAGAAGGTGAACATGTCGAGATAGCGGGTGCCGTCGCGGGCGTCGACGAGGGTGGATCCTGTGGACGCCTGCAGGTCGAGCACCATGTCGAACCCGTCGGCCAGCATGTGATCGGCGATGACGGAGTGGACGTCCGCCGGAGCGACCGCATGGCCGATCGGCCGCAATACTTGTGTCATGGATCGGAGAGTACGCGATGAAGTTTCAGTATGCGCGCTTTGGTGCCGTAAATTATCCTGTCGTGCGCTGCCGAACCCGCCCTGCGCTCACCCACACCGCATACACCCACACCGCCACCCCGACCCGGGAGACTGACCGTCATGACCTCGCCGCACACCCTGCCCGCGCGCACCCGCGACATCCTCGCTTCCCTCGGAGTCGCGGACCCGTTCCTGGCTGGTGCTCTGCCCACCCACCCGCCGGGTGCTCTGCCCACCCACCCGCCGGGTGCTCTGCCCACCCACCCGCCGGGTGCTCTGCCGGTCACGTCGCCCATCGACGGCTCCACGCTGGGCCACCTGGCGCCGACGGTCGATGTCACCGCCGTGATCGATGACGCCGCCTCAGCGTTCACGCGCTGGTCGCTGGTCCCCGCACCGGTGCGCGGATCGGTGGTGCGCGAGTTGGGCGAGTTGCTGCGTGAGCACAAGGATGCGCTCGGCGAGCTGGTGTCGATCGAGGCCGGCAAGATCGTCTCCGAGGGTCGCGGTGAGGTGCAGGAGATGATCGACATCTGCGACTTCGCCGTCGGGCTCTCGCGGCAGCTGTACGGACGGACCATCGCGACCGAGCGGCCCGGCCACCGCATGATGGAGCAGTGGCATCCCCTCGGTGTGGTCGCGGTCATCACCGCCTTCAACTTCCCCGTCGCGGTGTGGGCATGGAACACCGCGATCGCCCTCGTCGCCGGCGACACCGTGGTGTGGAAGCCGTCGGAGAAGACGCCGCTGACCGCCGTGGCCGTGCAGGGGTTGTTCGAGCAGGCGGCGCGGCGGGCGGGCGTGGATCCCACTGTTGCGCAACTCGTTCTCGGCGAGCGGGCCGCCGGCGAGGCGCTCGTCGACGACCCCCGGGTGGCCCTGGTCTCGGCGACGGGGTCCACGCGCATGGGTCATGAGGTGGCACCGCGTGTCGCAGCCCGATTCGGCCGTGTGCTTCTCGAGCTGGGAGGCAACAACGCCGCCATCGTCGCCCCCTCGGCCGACCTCGACCTCGCCGTCCGGGGACTGGTGTTCTCCGCCGCCGGAACCGCCGGTCAGCGCTGCACGTCGCTGCGCCGGGTGATCGCGCACGAGTCGATAGCGGACACCCTCGTCGCGCGCCTCACTGCTGCGTACGCGAGCCTGCCCATCGGATCACCCTTGGACGCAAGCACTCTCGTGGGTCCGCTGATCGACGAGGCGGCTCACGACGGGTACGTCGCGGCCCTCGATCAGGCGCGCCGCGACGGCGGGAAGGTGGTGGCGGGCGGCGCGCGGCGTGTGGTGGACGGCGGCGCCGGCGTCTACGTGGAACCCGCGATCGTCACGATGCCCGCGCAGACCGCCGTGGTGGAGCGAGAGACCTTCGCGCCCATCCTGTACGTGATGACCTACTCCGATCTCGCCGACGCGATCACCATGCACAACGCTGTGCCGCAGGGCCTGTCGTCGTCGATCTTCACGACCGACCTGCGCGAGGCGGAGCTGTTCCTCTCCGCCGCGGGATCCGACTGCGGCATCGCGAACGTCAACATCGGTCCCTCCGGCGCGGAGATCGGCGGAGCGTTCGGCGGCGAGAAGGAGACCGGCGGCGGCCGCGAGTCCGGCAGTGATTCGTGGAAGGCCTACATGCGCCGGGCCACCAACACCGTCAACTACAGCTCGGAGCTACCGTTGGCGCAGGGCGTGCAGTTCCTGTGATCGGCTGGTCCCAGTCAGACGGGGTCTCTGTGGCAGTGAGGGAGGCGACGGTGGACGTCGAGATTCGGGACGAGTCGATTCGGTTGGGGCAGTTCCTCAAGCTGGCCAACCTGATCGACAGCGGCGCCGAGGCCAAGGCAGTCATCGCGGACGGTCAGGTGTCGGTCAACGGTAAGGTGGATACCCGCCGTGGGCGGCAGCTGCGCGACGGCGACACGGTGAGCATCGCCGGCGCCACCGCCACCGTCCGCTCGCCCGTCGCATGAGGCAGTAGCGCTGCCGGGCCCCTCAGGCAGGTTCGGCGCCGAGGCTTTGCCGAGCGGTGTTGTCGAGGCGTTGGCGAGCAGTGTTGGAGCCCTTGGTGATCGGGATCGCTGCGCCCGCTGCAGCCAGGCCCATCACCGGCATGTTGACGTAGATGCTCTCGTAGGAACCCGGAGCCGCGCGAAAGGTCTCGTGGAAAACCCCGACCGTTCCGGACGATCCGACGCGTCGATTGAACTCGCGCCACGCGGGCAGATGCGGGTCGTCGGGGTTTTTGGCGAATGCTTCCAGATGGTCGGTGCTGCGCCAGTACTGGATGACGGTGACGGTGCGACCGGACCGAGTCAGCCGCCAGTTCAGCAGCCCCTTCTCCGGGTGGCGTTCGAGCTCGCGCAGCATCCGCGGCATCGCCATGAACGGTGGCCACCACCGGTGGATACGCCACAGGGAGTTGATGCGCATACCGATCAGGAAGACGACGAAATCTCCCTCGACCTGCGCTGTGAATCGGCCGGGGTTGATGGTGGTGCGTGCCATGGGAACCTCCGCAAAAGTGGATAGTGGATCTATCTGTTAACAGATAGTGCTACTATCTGTTTGTGATTGTCAAGGCCGCGAACGTCGTGCTGGGTGGCCCGCCATCGGGTCCCTGCGGTTTTGGTTGCGCAGGTTCGGGAGTGAAGGTTCCTCTGTGAAGGCTCGGTTGTGAAGATTTCCGAACTCGCTGCGCGCGCAGACGTGTCGCTGCCCTCGATCAAGTTCTATCTGCGGGAGGGTCTGCTGGCCCCCGGCGATCGGACGGCGCGCAACCAGGCGGTGTACAGCGAGGACCACGTACGGAGGTTGCGCCTGATCCGCGCGCTGATCGAGGTCGGCAGCCTGCCCATCGCCACGGTGCGCACGGTTCTCGCCGAGGTCGACCGAAGCGACGACGACCTGCACGACGCGTTCGGATCGGTGATGCACGGCCTCGACCGTGCCGACACGAACCCCGAATCGCCCGTCGACGAGGTGTGGGACTGGATTCGATTGCGACAGTGGTCGATCGACCCGTCCGCCCCGGCCGTGCCGCGCTTGGCATCGCTCCTCGACACCCTGCGGCAGTTCGACTTCCCGGTCTCCGCGCGCGACTTCAGCGACATCGCCGACGTGTTCGAGCGCCGAGCCGACTTCGCCGTCGGTCACGCGCGCAGCAGGCCCGACCGGGTGTCGGCGGTGGAGACGATGGTCGTGGGCACGGTGGTGGTCGAGCGCATCTACACCGAAATTCGACGCCTCGCCCTCGAGGCCGTGAGCGCCCGGATCAGGGACGAGCAGGACACCTCACCCGGTCGGTTGTAGAAGCTCCTCGGGGTGGTGGACGAGGTTGATGCGGCCCGTTCTCGTGGGGTCGATGCTGGCGGGTGGGTGCCAGAGTGTGCGGCCGGGGTGTTCGTGGCTCGGCGGTGCGATGGTGGTGGCCCAGCGGTCGGGCCCGTCGCCGACGAGCGCGTGGTGGTGATCGCACGCGAAGGTCAGGTGCTCGATATCGGTGCGGCCGCCGCGCGCCCAGTCGGTGGTGTGGTGGGTTTGGCAGTGGGTGGCCGGCCGGGTGCAGCCAGGGAAGGTGCAGCCGCGGTCGCGGGCGAGTAGCGCCAGGCGCTGGTTGTGTGTGGCGATGCGCTTGCTGCGCCCGAGCATCAGAGGCCTGTCGTGCTCATCGAGCAGCAGCAGGTACGGGCTGGTGTGGGCGGCGAGGCGGATGGCGTCGCGAGCAGAGAGCACCGTGCCGGTGTTGGACAGCGCGAGACCCGTCCGGCGTTCGAGGTCGGTGAGTCGAACGGTGATAACTGCGCTGACTGGACTGCCGCGGTGATGCTTGAACTGCCCCGAGGCGAGCGCCGATCCAAGTGCTTCGACCAGCGCGTCGTGCTGGCGCTGCCCGACCGGGCGCGTGTCGGGACCTGTGCGCGTGTCGGGACCTGCGCCCGGCGGCGGTTCGGCCGTGGAGGCCGGTTCGGTGGTGTCGGGTTGGTCCTCTGGTGACCCGGCGGCCCGTTCGCGGCCGGGTGGTTCGCCGCTGGGCTGTTCGGTGCTTGGCTGTTCGTTGCTGGACTGCTCGCGGCCCGGTGGCTCGGCGTCGGGTGTGGCGAGGTCGAACAGTTCCTCGAACATCGGGTTCGTCGGCGAGGCCTTCCGTCGTCCTCGCTCACCCGGTACCGCGTCCGTTGGTGTGGTGTCGGCGGATGTGCCGTCGACGCATGTGCCGTCGGCCGGGTTGTTCACTCCGGGGCGGGCGCGGGAGGCGAAGATCGTCTCGAGGAGCAGGCGGCACTCGGCATCGATGTAGAACTTCCCGCGCGTGAAGCCGTGGACGTCCTGCGGTCCGAGGTGCAGGTAGGGCTGGGGCGGCGGCGGCGCAGTGTCGTCGGGTTCGGGCCCGTCCTGGTCCAACCACATCGCCAGACGTGTCGCAACGGCCTCGAGTGCCGTGGGGGTGAGGGTGCGCGCCGCGGCGACCAGGGACTTCTCGCAGTCGACCCGGGTAAAGGCGTCGACATCGGCCGGGAGCCCGGCGAAGAAGCCGAGGATCACGCTCAGGTGGCCGTTGGTGAGCATGCCGTCGCGCATTGCTGCTGCGACGTGCTCGTACTCCGGTGGGAGTACCTGGCCCAGCTCGTACCGGGGTGCAAGTGAGTCGGCCAGCGTGACCAGCCGAGTTGCGTCCCGACCGGCCAGGGACAGCAACTCGATCAGTGCGGAGCGCGTGGTCCGCCCGTAGGTGCGCAAGCCATCTGCAGCGGCGAGCTGGGCAACCAGAGCAGGTGCCTGCCCGGCCAGCAGAGCCGAGGCGCGGTGCTGGGCGCGCAGGACGCCGATGAGAGCGTCGGGTGTGAGCAGGGAGGTATCCATCGATACGAACTCGGTGACGGCCGCCAGGAGGTCGGCCGTCATGGCAGCGGCGGCGTGGTCCGTGATCGCGCGCGCCGTGGCTCCCCGCGCGGTGACCTCCCGCGCCATGTCCGCCCCATCGTCGGAGCCCCCCGTACTCATGGCACCACCGTACTCGATATCGAACATATGTGCGAACAATTGAAGTAACGATTCGGGCACAAGCTCCGGTGGCCGGTGTAACGTCTGCTTCGTGAAGCGAAGGATGGCCGACGCGGCGGACCGCATGCGCGTCCCGGCGAATCTGCTTCGCGTCCTGGCTGCCCTCGCGCTCGTGCTCCCGACCCTCGCTCTGCTCGGCGGGAGTGCCGATGCCGCGTCGATTGCGGTGCTCGCACTCGTTGTCGTGGCGGCCGGGATCGTCGCCGCACTCACGGCGGCCGCCGTCGTCGACGCGACGTGCACCAGCGGGCCGGCACCCGAAGAACGGTGCCGTCACGGACGATTCCGCCGGCAAACCAACCCGCACACCCCTGGTCGTCCACGACCTCGAGCGCCCGGACTCGGCCTCCTGCCGGTCTGACGCGTCGTCGCCTCGGGCCGGTGAGAGCCGACCCGTTCACTGCGCAGTCGCACGAGTCGACGCGCACTCACAGTCCGAGGTGACTTTCCATGCTCGATGTCGTCTACTACCCCGTTTCTGCCCTGCTCTGGTTCTTGTTCCACGCATTCCACGCCGTCGTCGGCGATCGCGGCAGTGGCGCCGCCCGGGTGCTGGCCATCGTTGCCCTGGTGGCGACGGTCCGACTGGCGATGCTGCCGTCGTACCGCGCTCGTGTTCGTGATCAGCGCACCCTGCGAGCGCGTCGTCCACAGCTCGCTGCGCTCGAGCGCACCCACGCCGGTGACCGCGCTGCGTTGACGTCGGCGACGTCGGCGCTGCACCGCGAGCCCGGGGTCCGACCCTTGCGCGGATGCCTGTCCGCGCTGATCCAGGCCCCGGTGTTCATCGGTTTGCTCCACGTGCTGCGCTCGTTCGATCGCACGGCGGCCACCGGTGTCCCGTTCCTCCACGTGACAGCACCGATGACGCCGGAACAGAACGCGGCGACGCCGAACTACGTGTTCTCCGCCGCCGATGTTCGGTCGTTCCTCGACGCGAAAGTCTTCGGTGCGCCGCTGACCCACAGCATCGCGAGCGCCGGAATCGACCGGCCCGCAGTGCTTCTCGTCGCCATCCCGCTCATTCTGGTGGCAGCGGTGCTGACCTTCCTCTCTGCCCGCGGGGCCCTGGCCCGCCAGCGCGACGTGGCACCGGGGGTGGTCGGCACGAGCGCTGTCGGCCGGAGCGGAGTCGACCGCCCGGATCCCACGCGCATGATCGCCGCGCTCACCCTGCTGGCCCCGGCCGGGGCCGCGCTCGGCGGGCCGATGGTTCCGGTCGGGGTGCTGATCTACCTGCTCGCCACCGCGGCGTGGACGGCGGCTCAGCAGCGCATCGTGATGGGCGGGACCCGGGCGCCGCGCCCTTCCGCGCGCCCGATTGCAGAGCACTGAACCGACCGATAGGTTCAGCCCTGTCGCTCATCCCGACGACTTCCGTGCGGAGAGGATTTTCGATGCCATCCCTTCTCGAACTGGACAACCTGGTGGTTCGACGCGGGTCGGCGTTCGCGCTCTCGCCGATCTCGCTGAGCCTCACGACGGAGTCGGGCATCGTGGGGTTGTTCGGGCAGAACGGCGCCGGGAAGACGACTTTGCTCAAAGCCGTTGCGGGACTGAGCGATCACCACGGTGGCGAGATCCGGACGATCGATGGCGCACAGCCGGTGTTCCTGCCGGACTCGGCGTATCTGTACGACTTCCTGACCGTCCGCGAGTGCCCGGCGGTGCTGGCTCGCTACTTCGACGACTTCTCCGTCGAGGTTGCCGACGAGATCATTTCGGTACTCGGCCTCGATCGAGACAAGCGAGTGCGGCAGCTGTCCAAGGGCATGGCCGAACAGCTCTCGCTGGGCCTGATGCTGGCACGGCGGGCGTCGGTGTATCTGTTCGACGAGCCCCTCGCCGAGGTGGATCCGGCGACCCGCGACATCGTGGTCGAGTTGATCGAACGCTTCCGTCCACCCGACTCGACGATGGTGATCAGCACCCACCTGATCGCCGGGCTCGAGGACCTGTTCGACGAGTGTCTGATCCTCCATGAGGGACAACTGTTGATGCACGATCGGGTGGGCAACCTCGAGGCCGACGGTGGCCTCGAGGCTGCGTTCAAGAAGGCGGTGCGCAGTGCGTGAGTTCGGGATCGAGATGCGCAAACGGGGCCGGGTGTTCGGGTTCACGGTGGCCACGGTGCTGCTGGTTCTGGCCGTGGATTCCCTGGTGGACAACGACATCACGAACATCGCGTGGGTGTTCACCGTGATCCTGGCGTCGTCGGGTCTGGCGGGCTACGCGGTGTTCGTGGTGTTCGACGTCGTCGCCGGAGAGGGTGATCCGTTGCTCCGGATGTCCACGTTGTCGTTGTCCGAGAAGTTCGTGCTGGTCGCCGCTCCACTGATTCTCGGGATGGCCGCCACGGGGGTGGTGACCGTGCTCGGGTACCTGGTCGCCACGGACGATGCGCCGCCCGCCTCGGTGGCGGTGATCGCGTTCACCGTGTTCTCGAAGATCGCCTCCGCCGGCGCGTGGGTGGGCAGTGCGTGGCTGGTATCGGCTGCGGTGCGACGGCTTCCGGGCACGAGCGTGCGGATCGGAGCTGCCGGCGTGGGGCTGGCCGTGTTGATCGGTGCGCAGATCGCGCTCGTGTGGAGCGTGTACGACCTCGGCGGGCAGGGGTGGTCGCTCGGCGCCTCCACCGAGTTCGCGGGCCTGCCCGTGTACGCGAACGTGCTGGCCGTCGACGTCGCAGGAACCGGCACCGCCGTCTCGGCCGAGGCGGTCGGATCGCTGTCGATCAACATCGCCCTTCTGGCAGCGGCCCTGGGCTACGCGAGGATTCGCGACCTGCGGGGGTCGAGGATCGGCGCTATCGCCGCCCCGGCGACCTGAGGGGGAGCTCGCAGGCGCTAGCGCGCCGCAGGTCCGGGTGCGACGGGGAGGTTCAGCAGGCCCCGGATGAGGTAGCTCTCACGGTAGGCGAGGTCGCTCTCGATCAGCGTCAGCTCCGGGAACCGCCGCAGGAGTCCGGTGAAGGCGGCGACGGCCTCCATGCGGGCCAGGGGTGCGCCGACGCAGTAGTGGATGCCGTAGCCGAAGGCGACGTGTCCGCCCGCGTGGCGGGTGACGTCGAGGCGGTCGGGGTCCGGGAACTTCTCCGGATCGCGGTTGGCGGATGCCAGTGCGACGTAGACGAATTCGCCCGACGGTATCTCGACGCCGTCGATCGTCACCGGCTCGCGCGTGTACCGAATGGTGGCCATGTCGACAGGTCCGTCGAATCGCAGGAACTCCTCGACGGCGCCGGGGATCAGACTCGGATCTGCCTGCAGCGCAGCAAGTTGGTCCCGATTGCGCAGCAACGCCAGCATGCCGTTGCCGATGAGGTTCACCGTGGTCTCGTGGCCGGCCACCAGCAGCAGGAACGCCGTGGAGATCAGTTCGGTCTCGGTGAGCGAATGCCCGTCGTCGACGGCGTGGACGAGCGCGGTGAGCATGTCGTCGTCTCGGCCCTCACGCTTGGCCGCAATGAGATCGGACAGGTAGGTCACCATCGAGCCGGCTGCGACGGCGCGTTCCTGCGGGCCGGACATCGACAGCAGCGTCGCGCTCCAGGAGCGGAAGTCGTCGCGATCGGCGATGGGCACACCGAGCAACTCGCAGATCACCGTGATGGGCAGCAGAACCGCGAACTGCTCGATGAGGTCGACCTGCTCCTGACCCTCGAGTGCATCGAGCAGCTCGGTGGTGATCTCCTCGATCCGAGGTTGCAGGGACGCTATCGCTCGCGGGGTGAACGCCTTGTTGACCAACCCGCGCAGCCGGGTGTGGTCGGGGGGATCGGAGTTGAGCATGCTCGAGGTGAGTGCCTCGCCGATCGCGGTTGCGCGCACGGAGTTGCCGTCGAGAATGTCCTCGATACCCGCCGCGGCCTTGTAGAGCCGGGGGTGGGCCAGCGCTGCGCGCCCCTGCTCCCACCCGGTGATCACATAACCCTCGAAGCCGTCGCTGAAGCGAACGTGGTGGACGGTGCCCTGCTCACGCAGTCGCGCGTACGTGGCGTAGGGGTCGTCGAAGAACGCGGCGTCGAGGTCGACGATGGGCCGTGTCGAGGTGGTCACCCCTCGACCGTACCGAGCTTTAGCGCTGCGAACTACCTGGCGTCCTGCGAACTACTGGACCGGGAGCGGCGCGGAGACCACCACGACACCGTCGGCGTCGCTGTAGAGGAACTCGCCAGGTGAAAAGGTGACGCCGCCGAACTCGACGGGCACGTTCTTCTCACCCGATCCGGTCTGGGTGCTCTTGCGCGGGTTGGTGCCCAGGGCCTTGATGCCGATGGCGAGGGTGGCCAGGATGGCCGAATCCCGCACGGCGCCGTTGACTATCACCCCGGCCCATCCGTTGTCCACACCGCGGCCGGCAATGATGTCGCCGACGAGGGCGGTGTGCACGCTCGCATCGCCGTCGACGACGAGGACGCCACCATTGCCGGGCTCGGACAGCGTCTGCTTGACCAGCAGATTGTCCTGGAAGCAGCGGATGGTGGTGATGGGACCGCAGAACTCGGTGACTGCCCCGATGCCGCGGAACTGGGTGTCGCAGCTGCGGATGTCGGGCCCGATACGGTCGGCGAGATCGGCGGTGGCGATGAAGTCGGTCACCGGAGGAGCCTAAACCGCCGCGCTCACCGACGACCGTGCCGGCGCTCGTAGTCCTCGCGGACGCGGTCGACGCGTTGTTGAGCCTTCGCGGTGATCAGATCGGGGTCGAGCCCGTGCTGCATCAATCGGTGACGTCGGTAGATGTTCATCAGCGCCACCGCGAAGTACACGTAGGGCAACAGCAGCAGCGCCATCATCGCCAACCGAATCCACCACGGGCCCGGCACGAACAGGAATGCGGCCATCAGCGCCAGGGCAGGTACGAGGAACCGGATGAGGTAGCGCACCGACGCCCCGCGACCGAGCAGGTCCTCACGCACCCAGTCCTGCAGCGACTCCGGCAGCACCCGTCCGACCTGGTAGCCGAGATACTGGCCCGGGGTCGGGCGGGGACGCCGGCCCGGGGTCGGGCGGGGGTGGGTGCCCCGGCTGCTGTTCATACAGCCATCCAACACCACACCCGACGCCACCACCCGACCCCGTGCGCAGTTACCCGACCCCGTGCGCCCCGACCCCGTGTGCCGCGGCGTTGGCGGCGATCACGTCCACCAGCCACTGCGCCAGCCCCGGTGCCCGGTCGTCGTAGTGCGCGGTGAAGCGCGGGTCGGAGACGTACATGCCCGACACCATGACGTGCATCGCGTGATCGCAGTCGTAGTGCTCTGCGATCTGCGCGCGGTGCCGCTCCGCGAGCGCGTTGGCCCGATCGCTGCCCGGTTGTACGCCGTCGGCCATGGCCGCTGCGCAGTCGGCCTCGAGGGCGTCGGTTCGCGCCTTCAGATCGGCCCAGTCCTGCGGCGACCGCGCAGCCGCGGCCCGCTGACTCTGCTTCCACGCGTCGGTCTCGCCCCAGCGTTCCTGCGCCTCGGTCGCGTATTCCTGGCCGAGCCAATCGTCGCCGAAGATCTCCCGCTGTTGTTCGGGTGTGAGTTGATGGAACATTTCTCTCGCCTCCAGAATTCTGTCCAGGGCGGTCGCCATGGACTGCAGGTGAGCAATTCGCGTGTCGACGAGCGCCCGCTGGCGCTTGAGATGCTCGATCTCGTCGACCCCCGGTTCGTCGAGCAGACGTCCGATCTGCTCGAGGGTGAACCCCAACTCCCGGTACGCCAGCACCGAATACAGCCGGGCGACATCGTCGGCGTCGTACAGGCGGTATCCGGCGTACGAGCGGCCCGACGGAACCACGAGTCCAATGTCGTCGTAGTGATGCAGCGTGCGAACGCTGATGCCGACGAGGCGGGCGATGGTGCCGACGGTACGTCCGTCGCCGGCGGTACCGGGTGAGGGGTGCGAATCGTTCACCGGAACCACGGTGGTGTCTCCCGTCACGTGAGGGTCAAGTAACGCGGCCTGGAACTTTCCGATCAATAGTTCGACAATCACTGGACAATGGCGCGACAAATGGCTGCGCTGCCGACCCTCACCCGGAACCGGACCCGAAAGGCCGACGATGCCCCCTCCGAGCGCCCCCGCGCCGACGATAGTCGGAGTCGGGGCCGTGACCGGGTACGGCTGGGGCCGCGAGGTGCTGTGGGACGGGCTCAGCAGCGGCAAGGCAGCCGCGCTGCCGATGCGCGGCTTCGGTGTCGCCCCCGATGTCGACGCCTGGCTCGCCCGCATCCCCGAGGGTGGTGACCCCGCGGACTCGGTGAGTATGTTCTCGCGCTCGACCAGGTGGGCCGCGCGTGAAGCGATCTCCGACGCGTTCGCCCGCGGCTGGACACCGGGACGTCGTGTCGGACTCATCCACGGAGTGGTGCTCGGCGACACCGAGGACTGGCGCACCTTCCACCTCGACGACGGCGGTGAGCGGCGCTCACGCGACTACCTGCGGCTGCTGCCGTCCACACCGATCTCGACGGTCATGCAGGAGTTCGGCCTGCACGGTCCGGCCATGAACGTCTCCGCCGCGTGCAGCACCGGCAACGTCGCGCTGATCACCGCAATGCTGTGGCTCGAGGCGGGCATGGTCGACGATGTCGTCGTCCTCACCACCGATGTCTCGCTGATCCCGGAGAACGTCGCGCACTTCGTGCGGATGGGCGCTGCTGCGGTGGACGACGAGCCGCTTCAGGCGTGTCGGCCCTTCCAGGAGGGGACGCGCGGATTTGCGATGGGGGAGGCCGCAGTCGGCTTCGTCCTGACCGGCGGATCGCGCGCGGGGGCGTCGAGAGCGGGGGTGTCGAGAGTCAGGGGCGGGTACCTGCGGCTCCTCGGCGGCGCCATGAACCACGACGGCCATCACGTGACGTCCGTCGAGCCGTCCCTGACGTGGGTGACCGCGTGCCTCGAGGAGGCGCTGGCGACGGCGGGTGTCTCGGCCCGCGACATCCGCTACCTCAACGCACACGGTCCCGGTACCAAGCAGAGCGAAGCCGCCGAGCGAGCACTGCTCGACGGTCTGCTCGCTCCCGCACGTCCGCACGTGTTCTCGATCAAGCCGCTGGTCGGCCACTGCCAGGGCGCGGCGGCCGCCGTCGAGATCGCGGCATCCGCGCTGGGCACCGAGCGCGGGCTCGTCCCCGCGTCCCCGCATGTCGCCGCCGCCCACCCATGGCTCCTCGATGGCGTCACCCCCATGATCGACGGGCTCACCCTCAAGCCCTCACTGGGAATGGGCGGGCACAATTCCGCGCTCGTTCTCGCCCCGCCGTCGTAGATCGGTTCCCGAGCGCGACCGCGATACATCCCTCAGCGGCTACAGTCGGTCGAATGGGCGACAGCCGGCGTGTGCACACCTTTTCCGACGACGCTCTCGGTGAGCTCGATGCCACGGCGGTGGCGGCGGCGGTATCGGCGGGTGAGATCAGTGCCCGCGAGGCGGTCGATGCGGCCGTCCTTCGCGCCGAGGCCGTCCGAGAGAGCCTGTGCGCCATGGAGTTCGCCGACTACGAGGGTGCGGCCCAGCGGTCGTCGAGCCCGCAGCCGGGTGTGTTCTCCGGTGTGCCGACGGTGATCAAGGACAACGTGGACTGTGCCGGTGTGCCGACGCGATCGGGATCGGCCGCCGTTCCGGCGCGTCCGGCGAAGTCCGATTCCGACGTCGTTTCCCAGTTCCTGTCGACGGGCGTGATCAGTATCGGCAAATCGACGATGCCGGAATTCGGACTCAATGCCACCACCGAGTTCGTGGGCCGTCCGCCCACCCGAAATCCGTGGGATACGCAGCGCTCGGCCGGGGCGTCGTCGGGCGGATCGGCCGCACTCGTTGCGGCGGGTGTCGTGCCCATCGCACACGGCAACGATGGCGGCGGGTCCATTCGCATCCCCGCGGCCGCGTGCGGGCTGGTGGGGCTGAAGTTCACGCGTGGCCGCGAGGTGGTCGACGAGCATGCGCGGCAGTTGCCGGTCAACATCATCTCCAACGGCGTGCTCACCCGATCGGTGCGTGACACCGCCTCCTACCTCGCGCAGATCGAGCGGTACCGGCCCGCCCCGTCGTTGCCGTCGGTGGGGCTGGTGCAGGGACCGGGTCGGCGGCGACTGCGCATCGGAGTGGTGGACCGCGGGCTGCCGGGTACGCAACTGGATGCGGACACCGTGGCCGCGGTGCGCCGGACCGCCGACCGCCTCGCCGGCCTCGGACACCAGGTGTTCGAGCTGGGGTTGCCGTTCCCGGAGGACGAGCTGGTGACCTTCCGGCGGGATTTCACGCAGTACTGGGCGCTGCTGGGGTTCTTCCTGCAGCGATTCGGCTCCCTCGTCATGGCGCGCGGGTTCGACGCGTCGGCCACCGAGCCGCTCACGCGCGGTCTCGCCGAGGCCTTCCTGCGCAGGATCCACACCACCCCGGCCGCCGTGTGGCGGCTGCGGCGGCTCGAGCATCGCTACCGTCGCCGGTTCGACGACATCGACGTGCTGCTCTCGCCCGTCGTCGGCCAGGTGACGCCGGAGCTGGGCTACCTCTCGCCGGAGACGGAGTTCTCGGTGCTGTTCCCGCGGCTGCTCGATTACGCGTGCTTCACCCCGCTGAACAACGCCAGCGGTGGGCCTGCCATCAGCCTGCCGATCGAGCAGAGCTCGGGTGGGCTACCGCTGGGAATCCAGTTCGCGGCCGATCACGGCGACGAGAGGACGCTGCTCGAGTTGGCGTTCGAGCTCGAGGCGGAGCGCCCGTTCGCCCGTGTTCAGGACGCTGCGATCCGATCGTGACATATCGACAGTAACGACGAACCGACTGGTTTGGATAGTCATGACGTAGGTCACACCAACCACGTCAGGAGAATCCCATGCCCGCTCGCATCTCCCGCCTGCTCGCCGCTACCGCCGTCGTCGGCGCCACCACCGCTGCCCTACTCGGCGCTGCGGGGACAGCACAGGCGGCCCCGCTCCCGGTCACCCCGCCGGGGAGCACGTATCTTTTCGACGCAGCCGGCGATCCGGTGTATCGGGTGAACAAGGTCGACAACCTCCTCGAGATCTTCACCACCGACAAGCCGATCGTGGCGTTCCCCGGCGAGCTGCGCGTGATCTACCGGCGACCGGGCTACGTTCCGTTCCCGACTCGGTTCGACGGGGCAAGCTACTTCCCGCAGATCGTCGGTCCGCCTCTGTGCGTGTTCGGGAAGTGCCACCAGACGTACATCGACAACATCGCCATGGCCCCCGGTGGAATCCCCCCGCGGTCGATCGGCGCCCCGGACGGACGCTGACCGGCTGCCCACGCGCGGCGGGTAGATTGTCCGAGACCACGCGGCACAGACGACAGCTCCGGACTCGCCGCGCGTGCCCGACGAGACCTGGAGAAACCGCATGCCCGCTCCTACACCGGCCACCTTCGAGCGCCTCGCCTCGCTCATCGCGATCGACGACGTCTCCGCCCGGCCCACCAAACCGATCATCGAGGTGTTCACCGGCCGCGAGATGGCAACCATCCCGGTGGGCACCGCCGACGACGTGCTGGCCGCCGTCGACAAGGCCCGGCGTGCGCGTGCCGAGTGGGTGAGGCGTCCGGTGAGCGAGCGGGCAGCGGTGTTCCTGCGCTACCACGACCTGCTGCTCGAGCGTCGCGAGTCCCTGCTGGACATGGCTCAGGCCGAGACCGGTAAGTCCCGCCTGGCCGCGCAGGAGGAGGTTCTCGACATTGCCCTCACCTCGCGCCACTACGGCCGGACCGCGAAGAAGACGCTGGCCACCAAGAAGGTCCAGGGCATGCTGCCGGTGCTCACCAAGACCCGCGTGCACTACCAGCCCAAGGGCATCATCGGCATCATCTCGCCGTGGAACTACCCGATGACCCTCGCGGTCTCCGACGCCATCCCCGCCTTGATCGCCGGCAACGGCGTGGTGCTCAAGCCCGACAGTCAGACCCCGTACTGCGCGCTCGCGTGCGTGGAACTGCTGTACGAGGCCGGGCTGCCGCGCGATCTGTTCGCCGTCGTCCCCGGTCCCGGTTCGGTGGTGGGAACCGCCCTGGTCGAGAACACCGAGTACCTGATGTTCACCGGCTCCACCGCGACCGGCCGGCTGCTCGCCGAGCAGGCCGGGCGTCGGCTCATCGGGTTCTCCGCCGAACTCGGCGGCAAGAACGCGATGGTGGTCGCGCGGGGGGCGAACCTCACCGAGGTGGCCGACGCGGCGGTGCGCGCCTGCTTCGCCAACTCCGGGCAGCTGTGCATCTCCATCGAACGCATCTACGTCGAGCGCGCCGTGTACGACGAGTTCGTCTCGGTGTTCGGCGAGCGTGTGCGTCGGATGAGCCTGGGCGCGGACTACGACTTCGGCATCGAGATGGGCAGCCTCATCTCCGAGGACCAGGTCAAGACCATCTCCGCACACGTCGACGACGCCAAGGTCAAGGGCGCCACCGTCGTCGCGGGCGGGAAGCCGCGTCCCGACATCGGCCCGCTGTTCTACGAGCCGACCGTGCTCACCGACGTCTCCGACGACATGGAGTGCGCGGCCACCGAGACCTTCGGGCCGCTGGTGTCGATCTACCCCGTCGCCGACGTCGCCGAGGCGATCGCGAAGGCCAACGACACCGAGTACGGACTCAACGCCAGCGTCTGGGCCCGAACCAAGGCCGAAGGTGAGGCCATCGCGGCCCAGCTGCGCGCGGGCACCGTCAACGTCGACGAGGGATACGCACCCACGTGGGGCAGCACCGCCGCACCGATGGGCGGCATGGGGGTCTCCGGTGTCGGTCGTCGCCACGGCGCCGAAGGCATCATCAAGTTCACCGAGCCGCAGACCGTCTCGACCACGCGGATCGTCAACCTCGGTGCGCGCGGAGTCCCGCCGAAGCTGTGGGCGCAGATCATGCCCCGCTTCGTCGGCGCCATGAAGTACCTGCCGGGTCGGTAGGTCCGGCTCGCCCGATCGGTAGCTCGGAACCGGGCTGATCACGGTGCGGTGGCCAGCGCGGCCGCCAGACCGAAGGCCACACCCATGATCGCGGTCTCGACCACCGCCCGCCGCACCGATGCCTCCGGTTGCGTGCGGTGGGCGGCGATCGTCGACACCCAGGTACGTCGCTGCCACCAGCCGCCCGCGAACAGGATCAGTGCTGCAACGCCTTTCGCGAGGACGATGCGTCCGTACCCGGTGTCGAACAGCGCCTCCCACGTGCCCATCCGAACCGCCCCGTTGACCGTCCCGGTGATCACGACCGCGCAGATGCACCACAGCGCGATGCGCGAGTAGCGCGGCAACAGGTCGGCCCAGCCGCGGCGTGTGCGCACCACGGCGGCCATCGCCACGAGCACCCCCAACCAGGTGGCAGCGCCGACCACGTGCACCGCATCGAGCACCGCCCCGAAGCTCTGCTGCGACATGTGCCCGGTGACCGGCCGGGTGAGCAGACCGAACCCCGCCAACACCATCACCAGAACGGGCGACCAACTTTGCTCGCGTCGTGCCGCGAGGGCAGTCATCCCGGTGACCGCCACCGAACACATGAGCGTCGCGACCGCGACCTGCCCCACGGACACGGTGGTGAGGAAGTCGGTGAACGTTCCGACGGTCAGCTCGCCGACCCCGATTCCCTGACTGTCCGCGGCGGCGAGGACGGTCACGACCAGCTCGGCGATGGTCCAGAAGGCAGCGGTGAGCGAGGCTCGTCGCCACAGCGTTCGCGCGTCGAGGTGGCGGTGATCCCACTGCGCGAGGACCCCGAACCCGAGCACGGCAGATCCGGCAACCAACGCCAGGACTCGGGCGAGCGAGGAGATCTCGGGCTCAGTGGGTGCGGCGAGGGCCGCCCCGATCCCGACGCCCACCAGCCCGGTGAGGGCGGCGCACCACCACGCGGCGTGCGCCGCCCTCACCGTCATGCGCGCTTGCGCAGAGCCAGGAACAGCCCCGCGACGAACACGGCTACGGCCGCAACCACGAAGGGCCACAGAGGAATACCGCCGGACTGTGAATCCGCGGCCGCGTTCGCGTCCGCCCGCGGCCCCGGTGTACCCGATCCGGCCACCGTGAGCTCGAACGTGCGGGTGCCGCTCACCGGATGACCGTCGGCCGAGGTCACCCGGTAGGCGATGGTGTACGTGCCCACCGGTCCGAGATCACCGACCGGCACCGACACCGTCGGCCCCACCACGCTCGGCGTGCCGCGCGACCACAGGTTGCCGTCCGGCCCGACGACCGTCAGGGAATCGAACTTCTCCTGGATCGGCTCGTTGAACGTCACGCTCGCCGTCGCCGGACCTTGCGAGACCGATGACTTGTCCGCCGGCACGCTCGACACCGGCACCGAGTGCGCCGAGGCGACCGGGCCCGTGAGAACGCTCCCCGCAGCGGCGAGGAACAGCACCGCGACGGTCGCGACCAGACGTCCGAGCGCCCGCGAGATCACGACCGCCGACCGCGTACCGCCGCGCCGATCCCCAACGCGGCACCGAGCCCACCGAGCACCAGGCCGACGCCACCGAGCACACGAGCCGTGTTGTCGGTGGCCTTGTCCGAGTGCCCGCCCGACGCCGAGTTTGCTGCCGCCGAGTTGCCTGCCGCCGAGTTGGTCGACGCGGAGTTGCTCGACGCCGAGGCCGCGCCGTCCGACGAACCGCCGTGGGCGGCGTGGTCGTCGTCCCCGCCACCGGTGTCCGCGCCCAGCGCGAGGGTGGGCGTCGGATGCTCGGGTTCCGCGCCTCCGGCCGGGGTGGGCTCGTTCCAGTTCACCACCGACCCGTCACTGTAGGTCTGCGTGGCCGGCAGGTCGATCGAGGCCTGCTCGGGCAGCGGCCCGGCGCTGATCACGAAGCGCTGGAACTGCCCGGGGCCCACCGAGACGCCGGGATTCGCGGTCCAGGTGACGGAGGTGGCGTTCTGCTGAGCGTCCTTGCCGACCACCGCCGTCCAGCCCGGAATCGGTTCGGGCCGTGCGGACTTCAGTGCCGGCAGGGCGATGGTGAGCGCGGTGGTACCGGCGGTGTCCGATTCCGTGGGCACCCGGAACTCGAGCACCGAGTACCCACCCTGCGTGGCGCCCGGCGCATTGACCGAGACGTGCGCCGAGGCGATGCCCGAGGCCGCGAACAGGGCTGCGGCAGTGAGGGTTCCCGCGCTCAGGACGCGCCGAAGAGAGGTGTTCATGCGATGTAGTCCTTTGACAGATGAGTCTGTGCACCGGTGGTGTGGGCACAGGTGTGGTGTTGTGGGGTCAGGTGAACGACAGCACCGGCGGACCACGCCTGGAGAGGTGAACACGGTTGTGCTGGAGCCGGATCGGAGTGCCCGGGGCCACCGGCGGGACGGGCTCGTGTGCGACGATCGGCGCGGCGGGCGCAGTGGCGGCCACCGCGATCACGGACGTCGCGGCGCGGTACAGGCGCTCCGCCGTGACCACCAGAGCCGAGCAGAGCAGGAGGGCCGCGACGTGGCATGCCAACATCGCCGTCGAGCTTGCGTGGTGGGAGACGTGCGCGGTGCCGGCGTCGATCGAGAGGATCCAGTGCGCGCCGAGCTGCCCCGCCGCGATCGACGCACCGATGCGTACCCACGCACGCGAACGGGTGCGCGAACTCGCGGCCGCGATGCCGACCACCACGCACAGACCGCCGAGAAGCACCAGCGTCGACGTCGACGTCATCATCGGGCCGGCGCCGAGACCGGCGGCATGATCAGCGCCGTGTCCGGCAGTGTGATCAGCGCCGTGTCCGGCGGCATGATCAGCGCCGTGCCCGGCGGCGGAGTGGGCGGCGACGGCCAGTGCGGCGGTGAGAACACCGACGACGTAGCCGGTGGGGGCGCTCAGCGCACTCCGAGGCGGGCCAGGATGTCCGCCTCGATCCCGCCGATCTCGTCGCCGATGGCGAGATGGGCCGACTTGCGGCGAGCGGGAGGCATCTTTTCCGCTGCCGTGACCGCGGCCGTCAACTCGGCGAGCCGCTGGTTGCTGACCTGGACGAACCGTCCGGTCTCGGTATCGCTCGGACGGGCCGCGAGGATCTCGCCGAGCGAACGCTCGGCGCCGGCGATCCGTGCGCTCAGTCGTCCGCCGTGTCCGGCGTAGTCGGCGAGCGAATCCACCGGCACTCCGATGCGGTTGGCGCGGTACTGGTCGAGCTGCGCGCGGACCACGGTCGACGCACGATAGACGATGGGCAGCAGCACCGGTGAGAGCAGTCGTGCGATGGCCAGGTAGCGCTTGATCCGGCCCGGGCTGAACCGACCTTCCCTGGCCGCCTTCTCCTGAGCAGCAAGGGTTTTGATGCGTGCCCGATCGGCCTTCTGTTGACTGGCCAGGGCACGTTCCTCGATGCGAGCCAGCCGCTTCAGGTGCCGTTTGCTGGTCTTGGCCGCGAGCTTGGCCTCGACCTCCGCCCTGTGCTTGAGCGCGGCCGCCTCCGCCTTGCGAGTCGCCCGGCCCTTGCGCTTGCTGAGTACGGCCATCGTGAGCGTGTCCCTTCGCTGGTGGATCCACCGTGTTTCGATCTTCAAGCCTATCGGGCGCTATGGTCGCCCGATCGGGGCGGTCGACAGCAGGTGGTGTCGGAGCCTGGTTCTACGCTGCGACGATGAGGTCCGACGTGATGATCGACGCTGGTTCGCTGACGCGCTGTCGCCATCGGCTCTACCTCGACACCGCGTACGGCTCGCTGGTTGCCGGCGCCGGCGAGGACCCGGGCGTCACTCAGCGCCGTGAGGCCGCGGCGGCTCATCGGCACCGAGTCGGGCAGATGCTCGTCGGCGCCGCCCCGGAGCGGTGGACGGTGGTCGATCCTGCACTTTCCCGGCGAGAGCGGATCGAGGCGACCCTGCAGGCATGCGCCGACGGCGCTTCCCGCATCTGGGGCGCTGTGCTGGCCGACGATGCGGTGGCGGGGCGGCGGGCCCGCATCGACGGCCTGATCGCCGACCCCGAGGGCGGGTACATTCCGCTGCTGGTGGTCAACCACAAGGTCACCGATCCGGGTTCGGGCGCCCTCACCTCGCCGCTGGACACTTTCGAACCGGCACCCGATCCGGAGCGCAAAGTGCGCGCGCAGCTGCGCGATCAGCTCGCGCTCACTCACGTGCACCGTGTTCTCGACGTGGTCGGCCACGCAGGGCGATCGCACCGCGGCGCGGTGATCGGACTCGCCGGCGACTGCATGCTGGTGCACAGCTTGAGCGCCGTCGCCGCGGAATACGAGCACCGTTTCGCCGATCGGGTGGCCGTCGCGCAGGGCCGCGCCGTCACCGTGCCGTCGAGAGTGGGCGAGTGCCGATCGTGTGTGTGGCGCTCCGATTGCACAGCCGTGCTCGCCGGGATGCGCGACGTCTCACTCGTGGCGGCCGGCGCGCGCGCGGATGCGCTGCGGGATGTGGGTATCCGCAGTATCGACGAGCTGGCGCGGTGGGAGGGCGACCCACCGCCGACGTGGCCGCACGGGGATTTCTCGGAGACCGTCATCTCCGCACGAGCGTGGATCGACGACCTGCCGATGGTCCGCAAGACCCGCGAGCCGACGGTGCGTCGCGCCGACGTCGAGATCGACGTGGACATGGAGAGTTTCCAGGAGCACGGCGCCTACATGTGGGGCACTCTCACCGACCTCGGGGACGGTGAGCCGCCGAGCTACCGGGCCTTCGTCACGTGGGATCCGCTACCAACTCCCGACGAGGCGAGGTCCTTCGCCGAGTTCTGGACCTGGTTGATGGACCAGCGTTCTCGCGCGCACCGCGACGGCCGTACATTCGCGGCGTACTGCTATTCACGGGCTGCCGAAGATAAATGGTTGCTCGATTCAGCACGAAGATTCGGCGGCGCGCCAGGTATTCCGTCGGAAGAGGAGATCCATGCCTTCATCGACAGTCCGGAATGGGTCGACATGTACATTGCCGTGTCCCAGAACTTCGTCTGCCCGTCGGGAAAGGGCTTGAAAAAGGTCGCACCGGTGGCCGGTTTCACGTGGCGCGATCCCGAGGCAGGTGGGGAGGCCTCGATGGGGTGGTACCGCGAGGCGGTCGGGTACGGCGCTGTCGCGGGGGACCACGGTGTGGCGGGGAACGGCAGCGTGGGGGAGAACGGCGGCTCGGTGATTGGAAGCGATATGGGGCACAGGGTCGAACCGGTCCTGGACCAGCGCACACGGCTCCTCGAGTACAACGAGGACGATGTGCGGGCAACCCGTGCGCTACGCCTGTGGATGGACAGCCCGGCGGTGCAGGCCATTCCGCATCGAGCCGACCTGCTCCCCAGCCGATACGGAGCGCCGATCGTTCGGTGAACCAGCCCGTCGTTAGTTGAACAAATGGAAACCCGCCGATGGTGTCGGTCGGGGGTCGACAACATCGGCGGGCACCACAAGCATATTCGACCGGGGCGCAGCACGGGAACTTCCCTGCCTGAGAATATTCTTTGAGTTCTCGGTTGATTGGTTGGGTCACATTTGGTGTCGCGGTCGGCGCGAATGGTTTCAGACCGATCAGGATGTTCGGAGCGTGGTTTTCGCGAGGGAACCGGGTTTCTCGTCGACCTGGTCGATCAGAGCACCGTTCGCCGCCCATACCCCGGAGCCTCCGCTGGTCCGGTCGTAACCCGCGCCAGACGGACCGGCATGCGCGGAGAACACGACCGGCACCGAATACCTCCGAGCAATTCGCTGCGCGCGCTCGGCCAGTTCGTCGAACTCCTCCGGCAGGTGCACCAGACCCGCGGCATACACGTCGACGCCCCGTGCTGCCGTGGCGTCGAGATGCTCGTCGATGCGGGTGTCCCGACACACTCCGAGCCCGATTCGCCATCCGTTCACGTGAACTGTCGCCGGGCTCGGTCCGGGCATGAACGCACCGAGCTCCGGGCCGCCGATCGACATCTTCGTGTAGGCCACCTCTGCTCCCGACCCGGTCACCTCCAGCACCCCGATCCTCCGTTCACCGTCGACGACCACCGGTGCTCCCACCAGCGAAACGGTCGAAGTCTGCTCACAGGCCCGGACGAGTGGGCCGAGCACAGGGTCGTGCGGATCGACCGTCGGGGCGTCCATCACATAGCCGGTCAGCGACAGTTCGGGGAAGACCACCACATCCGACTGCGCTCGCAGCACGGTCTCGGCGTGCGCGGCAACGTTGGCCGCGACAACCGTGGCAGCACGGTCGATTCCGGCCCCGGCTTCCAGGCAGATCAAGTGTGGCTGGGCAGCAGCAACTCGAAGCGGTTCGGCGGGCATGGTCGAAACCTACTGCGCCTCTCACCCCGCGTGGCACAGCAGGTCCTCGGGGTGGTGGTAGAGGTTCACGCGGCCTCTGCGCTCGGGATCGACGACGGCGGGTGGGTGCCAGAGTGTGCGTCCCGAGTACGGGTGGTCGGCGGGGGCGATGGTCGTCGCCCACTGTGCGGGACCTTCGCCGACGAGGCCGTGGTGTTCCTCGCACGCGAAGGTGAGCTGATCGATGTCGGTGCGCCCACCGCGCGCCCAGTCGGTGGTGTGGTGGGTCTGGCAGTGCGTCGCCGGGCGCGTGCAACCCGGGAAGCTGCAGCCTCGATCCAGCGCCGTGAGCGCCAGGCGCTGATGGTGGGTGGCGAGCCGGCGACTGCGACCCAGGTACAGCGGGTGCTCCTGCTCATCCACCAGCAGCAGGTAAGGGTTGGTGTGGGAGGCGAGGCGAAGCGCATCGCGCGCGGTGAGGACGGTCCCGGTGTTGGACAGCGCCAACCCCGTTCGCTCCTCGAGATCGCGAAGGCGAACCGTGATCACCGCGGTGACCGGACTCCCTCGGTGCTGCCCCGATATTCCCGACGCCAGGACAGCGCGCAGCACGGCCACCAGCGCGTCGTGCTGCCTCTGGTCCTTGGTGCGTAGGTCCGCCGCGGTGGTCGGCGGATCGGTCTGGTCTGGCGGGGATTCGGGCGGCGGCGCGCCGGGTGGCGACGCGCTGGGTGGTGCCGCGCTGGGTGGTGACGCGCCGGGTGGTGACGCGCTGGGTGGCGGGGATTCGGGTGCGCCGATGTCGGGGGCGAATGCGTCGACGAGCAGAGCGGCGTTGCCGGGCAGGAGGTCGCCGAAGAGATCGACAAGGCTGGAGTCGTCGGCGAGGTCGGAAGGATCGGCGGCTGCATCGCCGGGATCGTTGACGTCGCGGTTGTTGGTTGTGGGGTTGCTCGGGTCGGGGTTGTTCTCTTCCGGATCGTTCATGCCCGGCCGGGCCCACTTGGCGAAGATCGTCTCCAGTAGCAGGCGGCACTGCGCATCGATGTAGAACGATCCGCGGGTGTAGCCGTGCGCGTCCTGCCGGCCCAGCCGAATGTAGCGCGCGCGAGCCGGGTCGGGCCCGTCCGTGGGTGCGTCACCGTCCTCGTCGATCCACATCAGCAGCCTGGATGCGACGGCCTCGAGGCCCTTCGGGGTGACGGTGCGCGCGGTGTCGGTGAGTGCCTTCTCGCACTCGGTGCGCAGATCTTCCCCTGCGCCGGCCGGGAACTGTCTGTGGAAGTCGATGATCACGCTCAGGTGGCCGTCGGTGATGGCGCCCTCCCGCACGGCCTTCGCCACGTGCTCCCATTCCGGTGGTAGTTCCTGGCCGAGTTCGGTTCGGGGACCGAGCTTCTCGGCCAGCAGCACCTGGCGCCGGGCGTCGCTGGTACTCACGCTCAGAAGCTCGACCAGGGCGCTGCGCGGATTGCGCCCGAAGCCCGCGAGAGCATCGGTGGCGATGATCTGCGCGAGAAGCGACGGCGCACGCCCGGCGAGGACCGCTGCGGCGTGGTGCTGCGCTCGGTACAACTCGACCAGGGCCTGCGGGGACACCAGCGACGTCTCGCACGCGACGTACTCGCCGACGGCCGAGATCAGGGCCTCGGTGACGGCGGCAACCTCGGCGTCGGTGATCCGCCGAGCGGCACTGCCCGCAGAGGCATCTGCATCCACCCCGCCCCCTGTTCCCGAAGCCCCTGTTCCTGAAGCCCCTGTTCCCGATCCCCCCGATGACATGGCCCCACCCTACCAACGATCGAACAAATATTCGAACAAAGTTGATAACGGCATCATCACAAAACGCGCCGAGCCCCGCCCCGGAAACCAGGACAGGGCTCGGTGACAAGGTTCGTCAGCGCGGGGCCATGCGCAGTGCACCGTCCATGCGGATGGTTTCGCCGTTGAGGTAGTCGTGCTCGACGATCATCTGAGCCAGCTGCGCGTACTCGGCGGGCTGCGCCAGACGCGACGGGAAGGGAACGCCTGCCTCGAGGCCCTTGCGGTACTCGTCGGTGACACCGGCGAGCATCGGGGTGTCCACGATGCCGGGGGCGATGGTGTTGACGCGAATGCCGAACTGCGCGAGGTCGCGTGCGGCGGGGATGGTCATGCCGTGCACGCCGCCCTTGGACGCGGAGTAGGCGATCTGACCGATCTGTCCCTCGAAGGCCGCCACCGAGGCGGTGTTGATGATGACGCCGCGCTGCCCGGACTCGTCGACCGTGGGCAGGGTGGACATGTGATCGGCGGCCAGGCGCATCACGTTGAACGTGCCCAGCAGGTTGATGGTGATCACGGTGCGGAAGAGCTCGAGATCGTGCGGACCCTTCTTCGACAGGATGCGTCCCGCCCAGCCCACACCCGCACAGTTGACGACGATGCGCAGCGGCACCCCGGCAGCGCCGATGGTCTCGAGAGCTGCACGCACACCCTCGTCGCTGGTGACGTCCGCGGGGAGCAGGGTGACACCGGGGGGAACCGAATCGCCCGCGCGCTCGATCGAGGCCTCCAGATCGAGGCCGAACACGGTGACGCCGTTCTCGGCGAATCGCTTGGCGGTGGCTGCGCCGAGGCCCGAGGCCCCGCCTGTCACCAGGGCTGCTGTACCGGAAATCTCCACTGTGCTCTCATCCCTTCGGTTACCCGATCGCAGGTGGCGGATCGGCCGAGTGCACGATAACCCGCGTCGTGACCGAGCTGGAGTCGGACCGTCAGGCGCACACCTGGTCGCCGCCCAGCCGCTTCGCCCGGTACATTGCGTCGTCCGCCGTGACGAGCAGGTCGTCGAGATCGCGCTCGGGTGCGCGCAGCGTCCCGGACGCGAGTCCGATGCTCACCGTGACCGTGCTGCCGACGGCGGACACCGCCGTTCGTATCCGCTGTGCGAGCGCGGTTCCGTCGCCGGTGGTCACAACCGCGAACTCCTCACCGCCCACGCGCGCCACGATGGAGTTGCGGCCGGCGGTCGATTCGATGGTGCGGGCAACCGACACCAGCGCGGCGTCTCCCGCAGCGTGCCCGTGAGTGTCGTTGATCGCCTTGAACCGGTCGATGTCGACGACGAGGACGCGCACGTCGGTGGGCGGATCGCACAGGTCGCGGGCACGGGTGAACAGTCCGCGACGGTTGTAGAGCCCGGTCAGGGTGTCGTGGAACGCCCCCAGCGCATCGCGTCGGAGCACTCGGATCACCGGCAGCATCAGCAGGGGAACGCCGATGTTGACAGGCAGGAACGAGATCGCACGGGTGGCGATCTGCAGGATGGACACCTTGTCCTCGATGACGGCACCCCCGATGACGGCGGAGGTGACCGTCATGGTGAAGGCGAAGTGCCACATGACCACACGCGGACTGTGGTGGATCACCATGAAGATGGCGTTGGCACCCAGGAACGCCAGTCCCGGCATCGCCTCGAACAGGCTCGTGAACCCGAACACGATCGCGGTCACCGACAGGTTGGAGAACCACAGGACGAGGAACGATTCCCCTGGTGGCGGGACGGATCCGCGCATCCAGAGGACGAGAACCGCGAGTGCACAGGCGGCAATGACCCACGCAACCCACTCGGCGCCCGGTCGTCCGTAACCGGCGCGGAAGGTCAGCGCGGACAGCACTGCGCTCGCCATGTAGATCACCACGGCCGCCATCAGCAGGCGACGATGCACACGGGCCACGGAGACTTCGCGCAGGAACCAGTTGTACTCCGCCGATGCCGCGAGGCGTCGATCGGTGGTGCGATCGTTGGGGTCTACCGCCCTGCGCATGGCGACCTTTGCTCCGATAGTCGGTACGCCCCGCTCGTCGCGTCGTACTGGCCGGTGGTGTGTGCTGACTGGTGGTGTATCCGACGCCCGATCACGCCGCTGCACTGCAGTGTAGGGCCACGATCGGCATCGAGTTCGAAAAGACCTGCACGACCTATCATCGGTGACGGGGGAGCACAGCGTTCGCCAGAACTTCTTCGCCGAGAACGGGAGCAGCACCATGCGTATGCAGGCGGTCTTCAAGGGGCAGGTCATCGCTGAGAGCGAGAGCACGGTGGTGGTGGAGTCCAACCACTATTTTCCGATCGATTCGGTCGACCGGCAGTTCCTCGCGCCCAGCTCCACCCACACCGTCTGCCCGTGGAAGGGGACGGCGTCCTACTACTCGGTGGTCGTCGGCGACGACAAGGCCGTCGACGCCGCATGGTTCTACCCCGATCCCAAGCCCGAGGCCCAGCAGATCGCCGGTGCCGTCGCGTTCTGGCGTGGGGTCACGGTGCGGCCGGCCTGACCGACCGCCTCCTCAGGACGCCAGGAGCATCGCCAGCACCGCAGTGTCGGGATCACTGATCGGATCGAGGCCGACCCGGCTGACCATCGACGTGACGGTGCCGTCGACATCGGCCTCCACCCACGCCGCCCGGTGATCGAGTCCCAGATGGGGCAGGCCCGGCAGCAGAACGCAGCCGGACGCCGCACCGGTGCACTCGGGTAGCGACGGGATGGTTTCCGACGGCGGATGCAGCATCAGTAGTGCGGCAGGTTGCCGTCCGGCGAACGATCCGGGGGCGATGGCCTCGTCCCCGATCACCCGACCCTCGGCGACCACGAGCCCCACGGCGTCGGGCTCGGGATCATCGGGAAGTTCCTCGCGGACCCCGAAGACGGTGGAGGTCTCGAGCAGGCCCGGGCGAGTGGCGACGCGCACCGCGAAGGCCAGGAACTGTGCCCATTCCTTGGTGGTGTCGGGCCAGCGTCCGCTGATGAGGAAACCCTGCAGGCTCCCCCCGGACGAGAAGGGTGCGACCTCGATGGGTCCGCTTCGCGAGCTCTCGGAAAACATGTGGTGATCGCCTCCTCGGACAGGCACGAATATTCGTACACGCCGTTGGGTGCAGACAATCCACCACGAACTCGGCCTGGCACACAAGAGGTACCGAGTGCCAGGCCGAGTCGAACGGTGCAACGATCAGGGGAAGATGAGCCCCGCGGTCTTCGACGTCGCGGCCTCGAAGCGCGCCTGGACGTCCGCCCAGTTGACGACGTTCCAGAAGGCCTTCACGTAGTCGGCCTTGACGTTCTTGTACTGCAGGTAGAAGGCGTGCTCCCACATGTCCACCTGCAGCAGGGGGATGATCCCGAGCGGCACGTTGGCCTGCTGGTCGTAGAGCTGGAAGGTCAGCAGCTTCTTGCCGAGCGTGTCGTACCCGAGCACACCCCAGCCCGAACCCTGCAGGCCGTTGGCGGCGGCGGTGAACTGGGCGCGGAACTTGTCGAAGGACCCGAACTGGTCGTCGATCGCGGCGGCCAGTTCGCCCGTGGGCTTGTCGCCACCGTTGGGGGAGAGGTTCTTCCACCAGATCGAGTGGTTGACATGGCCGCCGAGGTGGAAGGCGAGGTTCTTCTCGTTGAGGAAGATCGCCGCGTGATCCTCCTTGTCCCGGGCCTCTTCGAGCTTGGCCAACGCACCGTTGACACCGGCCACGTACGCGGCGTGGTGCTTGGAGTGGTGCAGCTCGTTGATCTGACCCGAAATGTGCGGCTCCAGTGCCGCGTAGTCGTAATCGAGCTCGGGCAGTGTGTACTCGGACACGAATATCCCTTTCCATCCACGGCGCGCCCCTCGCGGAGCGGGCGGGTGCGCCAGTCGTCGAGTTTTCAGTCGAAACGCTCGGGTTCGCCACCCTCGGCTCGAAGACCGGCGGTGGCTACGAAGAACCCAATCGCATTGGTACCACCAGTGCAACCATTCCAATCGCGGCTGATTCCCGGCGGGGCAGTGCCCGCGAGCGGGAGATCGGTCCGCGCCGGCTCCCGCCGTGGCGCGACGCGACGCACTCGCGGGCAGGCCCGGAGTCCATGGAGCAGCCACAAAACGTTCCGGTCGTCGTTATGAACCATTACAGAACCAAACAACTGGTCTGGGGATGAAAAACATCGGGCGCGTCACAATTGTGGAGCAACCTGTGGAAACTGTGGATAAAGAGGTACCCAAAGGCCGACCGCCGGTCGCGTCGAATAACCGTTCGGTGGCCTCGGCTCACGAATGCTGACAGGATCACAGACGTGGGTGTGCACGCGAGCAACGTCCAGACATGCGCCCGGTGCGGCGCACGCTGGCCCGTGGTGATGGCGCCCGCACGGTGGTGTCCGAGGTGCCGTGGAGTGCTCATGGCGCCCGTGCCCGCCGATCGGCCCGCCGCGTTCCCGACGCCGCCCGTCCCCGTCTCGGCCCCGGCGCCCGCACCGGCTGTGCGCACGTTTCGCTGGGTGGCCTCCGCGCCGGCCGGGCTTCGACGCGTCCGCCCAGCGCCGCGGCGGACGCCGACACCCTTCTACCGGGACGCCCCGCGGTGGGGACTGATCGATCGCCCCCCGCTCGACGCCGTCGGCACTCGCTCGCGCGCGGACCGGCTGGCCGATCGGTTGCCGAGGTTGCTCCGGTTCACCGCCACGGCGTTCGTGGTCGCCGCGCTCGCCGAGGCGCTGCGGTATCTGCTGCTGGTCATCGGCCGGACTGCTCTGATCGATCCGCTCGTCCTTCTGGCCTCCGATGCGCTCGCCGTGGCCGGCGGGGTGGCGGCGACCGCACTCGGACTCGCCGCGTCGGCGTTCGCCACCGGCTGGCTGATCTCCACCCGTCGGGAAGCGTATGCGGCAATCGGTGCCGTCGATCCGCGACGCTGGTGGGCGGTGACCCTCGGATGCCTGGTGCCGGGAGTCAACCTCGTGATGCCGGGGGTCTTCCTGCACGAGTTGGCCGTGCTCTCGCCCCGGCGCGTCGGGTTCCCCCGCGCGATACGTCGGTGGTGGGCGGTGTGGGTGATCGATGCGCTGATGGTGGCGGTGCTGATCGCGTGGCGATTCCGGGACGCCACCGTCCAGGTGCTCGCCGACGGGGTGCTGCTGACGATGGTCGGCCACCTGATCGCGGCGGCAACAGCCGTGATCACCCTGGCCGCTGTGCGCTCCTACCGAGATCAGAGCCTGCGCGGGAGTCCACGTGAGCTCACCCGCTGGATCGTGGCACCGCCCGGGACGACGGTGTCGCGGTGAGCACCGTCGATCCGCTCGAGCGCGAGAGGCCGCTGGTGGTGGCCCATCGAGGTGCGTCCGGTCAACGTCCGGAACACACGATCGGTGCGTACGAGCAGGCGCTGCGCGAGGGAGCCGACGGGCTCGAGTGCGATGTGCGTCTGACGCGCGACGGCAAGGTGGTGTGCGTGCACGATCGCACCATCGACCGCACCTCCAACGGGTCGGGGATCGTCAGCGCCATGACCTACGAGGCACTCGACACATTCGATTACGGCACCCCCGACGATCCTGCGCGCGTGCTGCTGCTGTCGGATCTGATCGAGCTGGTGCTGGACTGGAAGGTCAAGCCCGCCAAGCTCTTCATCGAGACCAAACACCCGGTGCGCTACGGCGGGCTGATCGAGAACGTCGTGCTCGCCGAGTTGCATCGCTACGGCATCGCCCGTCCCGGCTCGGCGACGCTCTCGCGTGCGGTGATCATGTCGTTCGCGCCCAGTGCCCTGTGGCGGGTGCGCCGCTCGGCGCCCACGCTCCCGACGGTGCTGCTCGGCGGCGCCGCCCGGTACCTCGGGGGCGGCGCGGCGACCACCGTCGGAGCCACCGCGATCGGGCCGTCGATACGCACGTTGCGCGAGCATCCCGAACTCGTCGACCGCGCCGCCGTGGCCGGGCGGGCCACGTACTGCTGGACCGTCGACGATCGTGGTGACCTCGAGTACTGCCGTGACATCGGTGTGCGCTGGGTGGCCACCAACCACCCCGGCCGCGCGCTCGCCTGGCTCGAGACCCACCACCGGGCCGGGCCGGTCTGAATCCCAGCACCGGACCGGGCCGGGCCGGCACTGTGTAAGTTCGTCTCCCGTGGGCAAGAGCAAACGAAACAGCGGTCCGAAGAACGACAGTCGCCGAGCCGAACTTCTCGCTGCGCGCCAGGCCGAGCGTGACGCACTCGCCGCCGCCCCCACGCGACCGTTCGCGGGCTGGGCGTCGGAGTGCGACCTGGTGGCGATGCGCGAATTCGTGGCATCGGCAACCGCCCCGCTGACGGTCACCGGATCCGATCGTCGGTTCACCCTCGCAACGGTGCTGCCCGGAGCCGTGGCCGCGGTGGTACGCGAGGCGTCCGACGTTCCCGCCGCCGAGGTTCTCGTTGCGCTGCAGGTGCAGCAGCACGGCGCCGACCCCGCCGTCGACCTACGGACTGCCGTCGCCCTCGGCGCTTCGGTCGACGCGGGCACGTCGATACAGACCGTGCTCGGTGCCGAGGCAGGGGACGCCGCTGCGGAACTGGAGGTGTCGGCACCCCTTCAGATCACCGTGCACCAGGACTTCGGATGGTGGATCCCGGAGGGCAGCGCCGCCGAGGGTGACGCGGCCGCCGCGATCGAGCAGGCCAACGCCGCGATCATGCCGTCGGCCCGCATCGAGGCCGACGGCGTCGACGCCGCGTGGTGGGTCGACGCGGGCGAGAAGGCACACATTCGCTGGGTCCGCCCGGAGGACGAGGACGAGTTGATGGTCGCGCTCGCACGACTGCAGGCCGCCGGTGCCCTCGATCTGGGTGCGGGCTCGCGCTTCGCCGGGTCGTTCCGCACGCACGGGTTGCTGGTGCCGGTGTTCGACCTCGATCCCGAGGTCCATCCGAGCGAGTGGGCGGCGGGGACGAGGGAGTTCGGCGATCGGCTGGCGCAGACCCTGACGGACACCTCGCCCATGACCACCGAGCAGCGCCGCGCCCGCGACGGGTTGCGCAGCCGTCAGGTGACGCTGCGCTGAGTCCGAGTACCGGGTTCGCTCAGGCGAGCCCACCGGCGGCGCGGGGAGCGCCGGGCCCCTCACCGCCGCCGCCGCTCATCTCCCGCGCCACGAAGTCCTCGATATGGAAGAGGTTGTCCCCGGCACGGTCGACGATGGTCAGCAGTGTGCTCATGTTGGCCATCTCCTCGATCTGCTCGCCGAGGAACCACTGCGTGAACTGCTCGCCGAGGTAGTCGCCGGTCTCGCGGGCCGTGCGGGCCAGCGCGGTGATCTGCTCGGTGACCCGCTTCTCCTGCGCGAGTGCCAACTCGACGGGCTCACGCACCTTCGCGAACGAGGTGACCACCTCGTCGATGCCCGGCACCGTCACCTCGAGGTCCTTGTCCAGCAGGTACTGGATCATCATCATCGCGTGGCCGCGCTCCTCGTTGGCCTGCGCGTAGAAGCGCGCCGCCAGCTGGGGGAGGTCCTCGGCGTCGAAATACACCGCGATGGCGATGTACTGCTGCGAGGCGGTGAACTCGTGCCGAATCTGCTCGCGGAGCAGGGTGTGGAAATCGGCTGCGGGGGCGGCGGAGGTCATGGTTGATCCTAACCCGCAGTTCCGACGCGGTGGCCGGTCACGAGAGTCTCGAGTCCGCCGTCCGGGTCAGGCGGGCGACGGCGCGGTGACCGAGGTGCAGGCGGCGGAAGTACGTCGCCCGACTCAGGTGCATGTCCAGGAGGATCTGCACGTGGGTGCGTTGCCCCTGGAGGTAGTACGCGTCGAGGATGCGTCCGGCCTCGGCCTCGGCCACATCCTCGCTCGAGGCCAGCAGCGCGATCGCGGCGCGCAGTCGGGAGCGGAGGTCGGTGTCCACCAGAACCGTCGACGCCGTCACGAGACTCGACGCCGTCACGGCCGCCGACCCGGTGGATTCGGCAGCGTCGGCCACAGCGGAGGGCGGGCGCCGAAGCCGGTTCAACCACCAGATCGTCGCGGTGAGGTGCTCGTTGGACTCGGCGGGGTCGGCGGCCAGTTGCTGCAGCCAGCGCGGCGTCGACTCGGGTGTGAAGGTGTTGCTGAACACCATCGGGGGCGACCCGCTGCCGAACGTGTCGTCGCGGATGCTGCCGTGCACTGTGAAGCGCAGCGAACGCAACAGTTTCTGGTAGTCGCCGCCCGCCGTGGAGACCACGAGTGTCCCGCCGCGCAGCGCCGACGAGATGATGTGACGCAGAAGTTGGCCGTGCGCAATGGGATCGGGGCAGTGAGCTGCACCCAGGAACACCGTTCCCGTCGAGCCGAGGGTCTTGTCCGCATACTGCTGCAGCAGTTGCTCCGCACCGCCGACCGTGCGATCGGTGATCTCGACCAGTCTGATCAGTCCTACGCTTCGGCCGGCAGAGCCGATCATGTGGAAACCGGCGACGTCCTCGCTCATCCACCTGTGCGCGATCCGATCGCATCGGTGGGGGTCGAAGCCGTTGCGGATCGCCCACTGCCGGATGTGGCGTTCTATGTCATCGGTGTCGTCGTCGGTCGCGGCCCGGATGGGCATGGGCGAGCGTCCCGGCGGGAACATCGCCCCACGCACGTCGTCGTCGCCGTGGAGGAAGACGGCATCCTCGAAATCCGCTGCCGCGTCGGACAGATCGGCTCGACCGGTCAGTCGGGCCAGCCGATACTTCGACGCCCGGCGGCGGACACGCTCATGGCTCTGCATGTTCCGCCACTGCATCGACGCCTCGAACACGCTCCGGTACGGCTCGGCGATCCGCAGACCGGTCGGACCGCAGTCGACGACGGAGAGTTCGGCGAGGGCATCGAACACACCGGCTCCCACGCGCAGCAGCGGCTCGTCCCCGGAGCGCATCGTCGCCAGTGGCCGGAGCAGGCCCAGGGCCGCGGCCGTCGGGCGCTCGCGCGCCAGGCGAGCGGTGACAGCGCGGGCCATGGCGTCGGCCACCGCACCGGCGACGCCGGCGGCACCGGCGAGGACGGCCCGGGCGCCGGTGTCGGCGAGCAGGGGGTTGCCGCCGCTGAGCCGGGCGACGATGCCGGCGTCGGCACCCACCACGCCGGCTTCGGCGACGAGTGCCGCGATGTCCGATGCCGCACGCTCGCGCATGTCGTGGCGTCGGATCGCCGAACCCTCGGAAAGCCCCCGCCATGGTCGACGCGAGACGATGACGAGCACGCGGGGCGCGCGGGGCACGTCACCGCTCAGCGCCGAGTCGAGGTGGCTGCGCGCCGCGGTGGAGTCGACGCTGTCGATCACCAGGATGTCGGCACCGCAGGAGAGGGTGGAACCGAGAGCGTCGAACCCCGCGGGGGTGTCCAGGTCCACCACCACCGCTGCCGGCAGAGCCCGCACCAGCGTCGACTTGCCGACGCCGAGCGGGCCGAACACATTGACCACACCGGCGCGAGCGCACAGGCGACGCAGGTGCGTCAGGTCGTGCTCGAACCCCCGATGCTGCACCGGGACAGTATCCACCGGTTCGTCGACCCGGGTACTCGATTCTCCCGCCGGACTTCCCCCGTCGGAGAAGTTCTCAGCGAGGTGCGGTGCCCACCAGCTCCGGTGGCAACTGCTGGTCACGGGCCAGGAAATCGAAGAACTGCTGCGCCTTCTCGCGGTCGGAGAGCAGCACGTTGCCCGAGCCGTCCACGTCCTCGAAACCTCCGACGGGAATGGTGGTGGTGACCGGTGACGAGCGCAGTGCCCACGCGAGCGATGCCAGATCCCACAGGTGGTCGCCGTCGTCGACGGTCAGCGACGACACGGTGTCCGACACCAGGGGCACCAGTCGGAACGGGTTGATCAGCGTCGACACCGAGGTGGCCTTGTCCAGCAGGGCCGACAGGAACAGCCGCTGGTTGTTCATCCTGTCCAGATCCGCCAGGGCGGTGGCACGTGAGCGGACGAACCCGAGTGCCTGTGGACCGGCGAGCGTCTGGCACCCCGCCTTGACGTCCAGGCCGGCGAGGGGATCGGAGATGTCGTAGGGAACGCACACGTCCACCCCGCCCAGGGCGTCGACCATCCCGGCGAAGCCGCCGAACCCCACCTCGACGTAGTGATCGATCCGCAGGCCCGTCGCGCCCTCCACCGTCTGCACCAGCAGCGGGGCACCTCCCACGGCGAACGCGCTGTTGAGCTTGTCCGAGCCGTTGCCGGGGATGGGGACGTACCAGTCGCGCGGCAGGCTCACCATGGTGGTGGGTCCGGAGTCGGGGATGTGGATCAGCAGGATCGTGTCGGTGCGACCGTTGCCTACCTCGCCGCCGGTGGAGAGGGTGGCCTCCTGCTGATCGGTGAGCCCGGCGCGCGAGTCGGAGCCGACCAGCAGCCAGTTGGTTCCTGCGGTGGCCGCGGTGCGACCGGGATAGTCCGCGAGGGCGTCGACACGGTTGAGGGAGTTGTCGGCCCACAACACCCCCGCGCCGATGGCCAGGACGACGACGAGCAGCACCACCGACGAGATGCGTCCCCAGCGCCGCCGTCTCCTACGCCGTGGCGGGCCCGCGTCCGCTGCGGGCGATCCCTTCCGCCGAGGTGGCCCGGCGGGTGGCGGTGGCTGGAGGGGTGGAGGTGGCTGGAGGGGTGGGGGCGCCTGCCACTGAGCGCGAGGCGCCGCGGGTGGACGCTGCGCCGCGGCAGGGGCCTGCGACCAGGCGCGCGGCTCACCGGGAGGGGTGTTCGGGCGGCCCTGAGGCGGGGACGTGATGCGGCGTGTCGGGGCGCCCCAGTCCGGCGCGCCGCCGCGCCGCCGAGCCCCCGGCACACCGTCGTCCCCGGGGCGGCGGTGGAAGGGCGGGCGCTCGGTCACGTCTCGACTGTAGTGAGCCCACCCGCGCCAGTCAGCCCGGAAGCCACCCGACACGGCCCCGGAGCAGCGAGAACCCGACGAACGCGACGATGTCGATCAGGGCATGCGCGATCACCAGGGGCCACACGCGCCGGGTGCGCTGGTACCAGCGAGCGAAGATCACGCCCATCACCAGATTGCCCAGCCCGCCACCGAGGCCCTGGTAGAGGTGGTAGCTCCCGCGCAGAACAGCGGAGGCCAGCAGCGAGCGGTTGTCCGACCACCCGAGCGCACGCAGTCGGCTCAGCAGGTACGCCACCACCAGGATCTCCTCGGCGAGGGAGTTGGCGATCGCGGACATCACCAACGTGACCGGCCGCCACCAGTGGTCTGCGACCGTGCTGGGCAGGACCGTGGCGGAGAACCCCAACGCGTGCGCGATGAGATACAGCGCGAGCCCGGGAAGTCCGATGAGCGCGGCGAAGCCCACACCGTGCGCGAGGTCGCGTCGTAGTCGTAGCGGCGAGAGACGAACCCCGCTGCGCCACAGCAGGTATGCGCCCAGAGCGGCCCACGCGCACAGCCTCACGATGCCCAGGATCTGGCGGGCGAGATCGATCAGCGAGAAGCTCGACTGGGTGACGTTGATGGCCACGTTCTGATCGGCGAGAGGGGTCGGCTGCAGCGCCGCCTCGATGAGGGACAGGGCGCTGGAGATGCCCGACAGCCCGAACGTCACCAGCAGGACGACGGTGATCTCGATGGCGATCGCACGCCGGGCAGGCGCGTGCTGCGCGGGTGGGATGGAACTCACCTGCTCGAGTATGCCGGTCAGCGCCTGGCGCGCATGCCGGTCAGCGCCTGGCGCGCATGCCGGTCAGCGCCTGGCGCGCATGCCGGTCAGCGCCTGGCGCGCATGCCGGTCAGCGCCTGGCGCGCATGCCGGTCAGCGCCTGGCGCGCATGCCATTGAGGAAGGGGCAGCCGGCGAGGATGCGCAGCGCGCGGCCGAGGCTCTCGATGGAGTCGACGGCTGCGGGGAAGGGCACCCGCACGTCCCGGTCGGTCGAATCCTCGTCGGCCAAGCCCCCGGTGCCCCCGACGCCCCTGACACCACTGGCGCCCCCGACGCCACCGGGGCTTTCGATGCGCAGGGTGAGTCCACGTCGGTCGAGCGCCAGCGGCCGGGGGACACCGCGGCGCAACCCGCGCGGAAGGCGTCGGGCGATCGCGGCGACCATGTCGGAATGGTCGGCGTCGAGGTGGGCCAACCATGCGGCCTCATCGGCGGCGAACGGGTCGGGTTCGGCAGCGAGTACGTCGGCGACGGGCACCGACTCGGCACCTCGGGCGTCGGCGACCACCACCGAGTGCAGGGTCAGGGTGAGCAGCGTGGTGGTGTGGCCCACGTCGAGCAGAGCCGGATCCACGCGAGCCGCGGCCAGCGAGCTCACCAGGGGTCGGACAGCGGGGGTGGGGAGGCGGCGGAGCTCGCCGCGCAGCCACACCACCGACCGCACACGCTCGCGCAACGGCAGCGGCGATCGGTCCACGAGTTCGAGCACGGCGGGCACGGGAGCGTCGTCGTCGCCGAGCGATGCGGTGTGCACGGATAGGACGACGTCGCCGGGGTTGCGCAGGGCGTGCATGGTCGCCGGTGCCGGCGCACTGTCTGCGCGCGAGAGCATCCCGGTGTCGGTTCGCAGGCACGCGCTGCGAACGGTCTCGGCCGTGGACGGTGCGGTGCTGGTGATCGTGGACATGCAAACCCCTGGCGGCGGATGTGGGACCCATCGGCGGTGACGGGAGTTGAAGTTAGGTAACGCTAACATAAGTTGGACGGTGCGCAAGCGGGATAGGGTTCGGTCATGCCCATCCCGCTGACCCTCGGCGTACGTCCTGGTGACCGCGATCCGCGAGCGCTGCTCACCGGCCTGCTGTGGCCGACCGCGCCGGACGGACTCGACTGCGCGCACGTTGCGATCGGCCGACCCGTGCACCGTCTCGATCCGGCGGGTGATCCGAGTGCGACCCCGGTGGAGGTCACCGCCGTGCTCGACCTTGCGGGCTCAGGCCACGCAGTGTCGACGTCCGCGTTGACGTCGGCCCGCGCGGACATCCCAGCCCAGCGTGTCGTGCTGTTCGGCGCCGACGCCGGAGTCGAGGAGCTCATCGCCGCCGGGTACGTGCCGGGCCTCGACGCTGCGCCTGCAGATCCCGACCCGCGCCCGGATGTCATCGCGGCGATGGCACACCAGAGCGGCGGCTACGTGGTCCGGGCCACCACGCCCGAGCAGGTCCTGTCGATTCTCGCCGCCACCGTGGCCGCACTGCGCGGGGACTACGTGCGCGACGCCCTCGCCACTCCGGATGTTGGTGCGCTCGCTCGCCTGCATCCGGACGCCGCGGCCGCCACGCGGGAGGTGCTGCTCGGCGTCGTCGTCCCGTCCGGCGTCGACATCGGCGCGCTCGCCTCTGAACTCGACCGGGCACTCGGTGCGACGGACTAGCCTGGCGAGGGTGCGCATCGCCTATTTCGGACCGTCGGGGACCTTCACCGAGATGGCGCTCGGGCAGCTCGAGGAGCAGGGCGTGTTCGACGGGGTCGCCGAGCGGGTGAGCGCCGACAGTCAGCCCGCGGCGTTGGCCATGGTGCGCGAGGGCAGTGTCGACGGCGCGGTGGTGCCCATCGAGAGTTCGGTGGAGGGGTCGGTGCCGGCCACGCTGGATTCCCTCGCGTCCGGTGATCGGCTGCAAATTGTGCGAGAGACCGAGCTGGACGTGGCGTTCCACATCGTCGCCCGTCCCGGCACGACGCTCGAGGCGGTACGTACCGTGCGGGCGTACCCGATCGCGGCTGCGCAGGTGCGGCTGTGGCTCGCCCGTAACCTCCCGCACGCAACCGTGGAGTTCGCCAGTTCCAATTCCGGTGCGGCCGAGGATGTTGCGGCGGGGTTGGCCGATGCCGCGGTCTCCACCGACCTTGCCGGGGCGCGGCTGAAGTTGTCCAGCCTGGCCACCTCCGTGGCCGACGTCGAGGACGCTCGCACACGCTTCGTGTACGTCACCAACCCGCGCGTCCCCCCGCCGCGCACGGGCAACGACCGCACCGCGCTGGTTCTCTCACCCGACAACGTGCCCGGGATCCTGCAGGATGCGCTGGCCGAGTTCGGTTCGCGCGGAATCGATCTGCGTTTCATCGAATCGCGTCCGACCAAGACCAAGTTCGGCACGTACCGATTCCACATCGACTGCGTCGGCCATATCGACGACCCCCTCGTTGCCGACGCCCTCGTTGCGCTGCACCGCAAGATGAGCGTCCGATTCCTCGGATCGTGGCCTGCGGCCGGTGATCCGCCCGCAGCCCACACACCGCGGGCAGTGGCGAGCAGCGACTGGCTCAGCGGCCTTCGCGAGGGTCGGCGATGACCGGTCGACTCATCCTCGTTCGGCACGGGCAGACCCACTCGAACGTCGCCCGCCGCCTGGACACCAAACCGCCGGGCGCGGCCCTCACCGACCACGGGCATCACCAGGCACGGATGTTCGCGCAGGCGATGCCGACCCCTCCCGCTGCCGTCGTGTCGTCGATCGCACTGCGCGCCCGCGAGACCGCGACGTACCTCGCCGACCACACCGGCGTACCGCTCGAGGTGCGCGAGGGCCTGCACGAGACCGACGTCGGCGAGATCGAGGACCGCACCGACGACCATGCCCACGCCCAGTTCCGCGACGTCTACGTGAAATGGCTGCAGGGGCACGGCGGGCTGCGAATGCCCGGCGGGGAGAGCGGGGACGAGGTGCTCGACCGCTTCGTGCCGGTGCTCGACGATCTCCGCGGGCGGCTGACCGACGGTGATGTGTACGTGGTCAGTCACGGCGCGGCGATCAGGCTGGTCTCGCAGCGCCTGGGCGGGATCGACCCCGAGGTGGCCGCGAGGAATCACCTCGAGAACACCGCGACGGTGCACCTGGTCCCGAACGGCGACGGGTGGGAGTGCGTGCGCTGGGGTGTGCTTCTCCCGCCCTTCGGTGACCCCGTCGCCACCGCGCCCGTGCCCGAACTCGACGAGCCGATGGGATGACCGACGTGCCTGCCCCGGATGCGCTGCCGCTGACGGGCGTGCGCGTGCTCGAGCTGGGGAACTACATCGCCGGCCCCACCGCGGGGCGCCTGCTCGCGGACTTCGGCGCGGAGGTGATCAAGGTCGAGCGCCCCGAGACCGGTGACGAACTGCGCGGCTGGCGGCTCTACGGTGGCAGCACCTCGATGCTGTTCCACGCGATCAATCGTGGGAAGAAGTCGGTGGTTCTGGACCTGCGCACCGATTCAGGGCGCCGATCCGTGGTGGACATCGCGGCCACGTGCGACGTCGTGATCGAGAACTTCCGGCCCGGCACGCTCGAGAAGTGGGGCATCGGGCCCGAGGTGCTCAGCGCGCGCAACCCCGCCCTGATCTTCGCCCGAGTGTCGGCGTTCGGCCAGACCGGTCCGATGTCCGCGCGCCCCGGTTTCGCGGCCGTCGCCGAGGCGTACGGGGGCTTTCGCGAGCTGGTGGGCGACCCCGACCGGCCACCGGTGCGGGTGGGGGTGTCGATCGGCGACTCCATCGCCGGGCTCTACGCCGCCTTCGGCGCGGCCATGGCGCTGTTCCAGCGTGAACGCACACCGTCGGGGATCTCGCTGCGCGGGCGGACGTTCGACATCGCGCTCAACGAGGCGATCATGTCGATGATGGAATCGCTGGTTCCCGATCACCTTGCCTACGGGGTCACCCGCACCCGCACGGGCGGACGCATGGAGGGCATCGCGCCCAGCAACGCCTACGTGTGTGCCGACGGGACATCGGTGGTGATCGCCGGAAACGGTGACTCGATATTCACGCGGTACATGCAGGCCATCGACCGACCCGACCTCGCTGCCGACCCGGTGCTGCGCACCAACGAGGGGCGCTGGCAGAACCGCGATCGCCTCGACGACGCCATCGGCGAGTGGACCGCCGCACGCACCCGCGCGCAGGTGCTCGAGGTGCTCGCCGCCGCCGAGGTGCCCTCGGGCCCGATCTACACCGCGCGCGACATCGTCGACGACCCGCAGTACCGGGCGCGCAACATGGTTCAGTACTTCCCGGTCGACGCCGGCGGGCCGGAGCCGGCGCAGGTGGGGTTCACCGGCGTCGTTCCCGTCATCGGTGGGGAGTCGATCCCCATTCGCAGCATGGCGCCGGAACTGGGCGAGCACACCGACGAGATCCTCGGTGGGTTGACGTGACCTCGTCGGCCCCGACCCCGGCGCCCGTGCCCGCCGTCACGCTGCGTGATGTGACGCTTCGTGACGGGCTCCAGCTCACCGGGGGCCTGCTCGCCACCGACCGCAAGGTCGCGCTGGTGCGTGAGCTGTTCGCGATCGGTGTTCCCGAACTCGAGATCGGGTCTCTCGCGCGCGGGGATCTGGTGCCGCCCATGGCCAATTCGCTCGAGGTGATCGAGTCCCTGACACCCGATGAACTCGACCGGTGTTGGGTATGGGTGGCCACACCGAGGCACGTCGAGCGGGCAGCGGCGGCGGGGGCTCGCCGATTCCAGTACTGCTTCTCCGCGTCCGATGCACACAATCGCGCCAACATCGGGCGCGACACCGAGGCGTCGTTGGCCGCGATGCCCGACGCGATCGAGATCGCCGGCCGGGTGGGTGGATCGGTGCAACTGTGCATTGCGACAGCGTTCACCTGCCCCTTCGACGGACCGGTGGACCCGGCTCGGGTACTCGAGATCGCGAACGACCCGCGGGCCGACGGAGCCACCGACATCGTTGTCGCAGACACGCTCGGGCAGGCGCACCCGGCGCAGGTGGCGGAGCTGATCGCCAGCGTGGCGACGCGAACCCCGCCGCGGCGCATCGTCTTCCACGGCCACGACACGTGGGGGATGGGTGTTGCGAACACGCTCGCCGCCATCGGTGCGGGTGCGGGGATGGTCGACGGGTCACTCGGTGGGCTCGGCGGATGCCCCTTCGCCCCGGGGGCGAGCGGCAACACCGCGAGCGAGGACATCGCGTTCGCCACCAGGCCACCCTGGCTGACCCCGGTCACGTTCGAGGCGCTGGTGATCGCGGGGGAGAGGGTGCTCGCCGAACTCGACGAGCCCAACCGATCGCGGGCCGCTCAGGGCGCTCGGTCGAAGGCCGACGCATTCGAGTGGGTCATCGGCTCCGGCCGCGCCTGAACCTCCGCCGCTGGCGCGGACCAGCACGGTCAGCTCGGCGCGCAGCCGTGACGGTGTGGCAGCGCCGAGGGTCGACCAGGGGCGCCCGTCGTCACCGCGCCGGGTGGTGGCCAGCAGCCTCCCGGATCCCGTCTCGACCACGACGACGGGATACGCACCGCCGCAGCAGATGTCGTAGTGCGCGCCGCTCGCCCCGAGAGCGGCGGACAACGCCTCGGCCATGTCGCGGGTGACGCCCATCGACCGGAACCGGTGTGGGGTGGGGCGATCGAGAGCAGCGGCCATCTCCTCGCGGGGAGCGGTGACCGAGGGGGTGCCCACGGGCCAGCTCGGGCGTGGGGCCGGGGGAAGTCTGGCGATGAGGATGGTCACCGGATCGGCGACGCGAACCTCGAGGTCGACGTGGGTGGCACCTCGCGCCTCGGTTCCGGCGCTCTCGCTCGCGCAGATGCTCTCCGCGCAGACCACAGCACCCGAGGTGTCCACGCGCAGCGTGTACCTCCCGGTGCACGCACCTCGGCTCACCGTGCGCATCTCCACCGGGCGGCCGCGGGTCAGAAGGGTCAGGGCAGCAACGACGTCGGGGCAGGGCGGCCCGATCGTCTCCGGGTCGAGCATCGAGTCACGTTCCGCCGCGGTCGAATAGGGGAGACCGATGTTCAGCACGGGCGGAAGGGTGTCGATTCCGCCGCCCGCCAGCGCTGCCGCGACCTGAGCCGAGGTCAACCGCCGCCGCAGTACCGGGGTGCTGAGCCCGAGGACGGCCTCGACACCGCCGGGACGGCTGCCTGTGTCACCGCCGGGCAGGCGATCGATGACACCGCCGGGGTCGCTATCGAGCACTGTCTCCCCCGATCACCGGTGTGACCACTCGAACCCCGTCGTCGTAGCGGACGATTCGACGATCGAGCACGGCCTGGTCGATGGCGCAGTCGTCCCCGTGTCGGCGGGTGGGGTGTCCGGCCGGCGGAGAACCGGGTGTCGGCGCGACATCCGACGCCGGGGCCGTCGACGCCGACTGGATAGCGGGGTCGAGGCCGTCGGGCACCGAAGGTGCCACCAGGTGAGCGTCGAGGGAGCCGCGAACTGCTCCCGCAGTGCTGAAACCCGTTGCGATGGTGCGTGACCCGTCGCCCCGTGGCGTGGGCGGTGCAGGTTCGGGGCCGGGCAGGGCGGCCAGGGCGGTCGGGGAGATGGCGCTCGGGGACAGGGCGGTCGGAGACAGGGCACGCCCGGCACTGTCGAGAACGCGCGCAGGATCGAGTGCCCGAACGGAGTCGATCGGTCGGACGGACACAGGATCACCGACTCCGCGAACGGGTTGGTCGGGCGAGTGCGCGGAACTGGTCGACGACGGGTTGGTCTGCGCTGCAACGGTATCGGCGCGGTGGCCGCCACCGTTCTCCGGGTCGGCGTCGTCGACTCGGCGGTCGGCGGTGGGTACGGCGGTGAGCGTGGTGGCGCTCTCTGCGCCGGTGATGCCGGTGGTCAGCGGCTGCGGGCCGGGGATCTCGGTGGGAATCGCCAGGTGGGCGCACGCTCCCTCGTAGGCGAGCATCACCATCGCGGCGCGCACGTCCAGTGCGCGGTCCGCCGCCTCGAGCGCCGCAGCGGTGCCGGTGAGTGCGCCACCGCTGCCGTATGCGGTGACCTTGGCGGTCTCGACGGCGGCGATCTCGGCTGCCGACGGCATCGTGGCCAGCGCCGTGGCGTACGCGGCCGCGTGGGCGCTCGCACGGGCCGACTGCTCGGCTGCCAGGGCGGCAGCAGTCGAGGCCCAGTCGATGAAGGACGTCAGGGCAGTGGACGCCGCGTCGGCGCAGGTGCCCTCCCACGCGGCTGCCAACTCCGCCGACAACCCGGCCACCACGGCGGCGGTGTCGGCCAGCGCTGCCCCCATTGCCGCCCACGACCCCGCGGCGACCGCCGCGGGTGCGGGACCGGCGCCCGCGAGCAACATCGCCGAATTGACCTCGGCCGGTCGCGCGAACCACGCAACGCCCGTCACCCCGATACTCACCGCGTGCCGCCCGTGAGTGCAACGGTGATCGTGCTGTCGACCTCCTCGTACCCGGCGGCCTGCGCACGCAGAACGGTGGCGGTATGTCCGAGTTCGGTCATGGCGGCTCGCGCGGCCGATTCCATGTCGGCCGCGGTCCCGGCGAAGTACCGGGCAGCCAGCAGCGACACCTCGTCTGCGCCTGCCGGTGGCGGCGCGAGCAGACCGACGTGCGCCGACAGGGCAGCGCCGAGCGCGCTCGCGAGCGCATCCAGTCGTGCCGCCGCGGCGATCAGAGCCTGCGGCTCGACTCGCACCTGCGCCATGTATCGCTCCCTGCAGAGTCGGACCGGCCCGGTAGCGGTCCCCTGCACTGTTGGACGCAGCCGACGGCGAATCGGTTCCGTGGTGTCGAAATCTTTCGGCCGGCGCCACCTCTGCGCCGGCGTCGGCTAGCCGTAGCCGAGTTCGTGGAGCCGAGCGTCGTCGATGCCGAAGTGGTGCCCGATCTCGTGGACCACGGTGATCGCGATCTCCCGGCGCGCCTCGTCGATGTCGGCGCTCATCTCGAGGATCGGCAGACGGTAGATGGTGATGACGTCGGGTAGGTGCCCGCTGTACTCGAAGCGCTCGGTGAGGGCGACACCCTCGTACAGGCCCAGCACATCCTCGGTGGGGTGCTCGTCCTCGACCAACACCACCACGTTGTCCATGTGAGCGGTGATCTCCCGAGGCAACGCGTCGAGAGCGTCGCCGACGACGGCCTCGAACTCCTCGGCCGACATCTGCACCGCCATCAGTTACCGCCGGGTGAGATCGGAGCGGCGCCGGGTAGCGGGATCGCCGGTGCCCGACCGTCGGAGATCGGAGGTGGTGCCACGGGCGGTGCGCCGTCGATGGTGATGTCGCCCTTGGCCGATCCCACGATGGTGGCGAAGCCCGACGGATCGACCTCCTTGCCGATCGAGCAGCTCACCTTCCGGCTGTTGGCGAGCCAACTGGTCGCGTCGACGTTGTCCCAGAAGAGCGTGAGCGTCTTGTTCCGCAGAGCGTCGGGGCTGCCGAGGTATGCGGTGGCGGCGTCGTTGCAGGTCTTCTCGAGGAAGCGGTCCTGATCCTCCACGGTGGGCAGGCCGCCGGGGAACTGTGCCGACAGGTCCACCACCGAGACCACCTCGAACGCGTGCGGCTGGGCGCAGTCGACGGTATCGGTGGGCGCTCGATCGGCAATGCCGACGCACGTGCCGGTGTCCCACACCACGGACTGGTCCTGGTCGGCGACCGACCCGACCATCGTCTCGAGCGCGCGCGTGGCGCTGGTCTGCTGAATCCCGCAGCGGATGGTGCGCTCGCCGGAGTTCCAGCCCTTCTGCGACGGGTACATCAGCCCCACCTCGTACCGCCCGCTCGGATCGAAGCGCCCACGCATGTACTCGTCGACCGCCGCCACGCACTGCTCGTCGCGCAGTGACGCGAAGCGCGCGGCGTCGGGATACGGGGCCGTCGGGGCGAACTCCGCACCCGGGTACACCGAGAGGTCGATGTTGTCCGCCACCTCGAAGCGGTGCGGCTGCGCGCACGCCACGGTGGCGAGGTCCTGGCGGTCGGTGTTGGGGTCGTCGGTGGGCGTCCACTGCAGGCAGTCGCCCGCTCCGGCGGTGCCGAACGTACGGTCGATCGCGGCCACCGAACCGGGCGGTGCAACCTTCTCGGTGTCGTCGAAGCCACCGCCCGTGGTCGCGGTGATCACCGCGGCCGCGGCCGCCCCGACGGCGACCAGCGCCAGGAACTTCCGTGTGCGACCGGCCGCGACGGGCAGTCGCAGCCAGGACAGGGTGGGGCGGGGCGCAGCGGACATCGCTGTCCATCATGCCTCAGCGCAGGTGCGTCGGAATCGCCCCAGTAGGCTGACCTCCGTGATCGACCTGAAGTTCGTCCGCGAGAACCCCGACGCAGTGCGGGCGTCGCAGCGCACCCGCGGTGAGGACCCGGCCCTCGTCGACGCGCTGCTCGAGGCCGACGCCGCCCGTCGTGCGGCGGTGCTCGCCGCGGACACCCTGCGCGCCGAGCAGAAGGCGTTGGGCAAGACCGTCGGGCGTGCGACGCCGGAGGATCGGCCCGCGCTCCTCGCCGGTGCGGCCGAACTGGCCGCCCGCGTGAAGGAGGCGGAGGCGCAGCAGAACGAGCAGGACGCCGCTCTCGACGCCGCCCACCGAGCCATCTCCAACATCGTCCAGGACGGCGCGCCCGCCGGCGGTGAGGACGACTACGTGGTGCTCGAGACGATCGGCGAGATCCCGACCATCGAGAACCCGAAGGATCACCTCGAACTGGGCGAGAACCTCGGCATGATCGACACGGTGCGCGGTGCGAAGGTCTCCGGCGCCCGCTTCTACTTCCTCACCGGTGCAGGCGCGCTGCTCCAGCTGGGGCTGTTGCAGTTGGCCGCTCAGCGCGCCGTCGCCCACGGCTTCACCCTGATGATCCCGCCGGTGCTGGTGCGGCCGGAGATCATGGCGGGCACCGGTTTCCTCGGCAAGCACTCCGACGAGATCTACCACCTCGACGACGACGACCTGTACCTGGTGGGCACCTCCGAGGTGCCGCTGGCGGGCTACCACTCGGGGGAGATTCTCGATCTGAGCGCGGGTCCGAAGCGGTACGCAGGATGGTCGACGTGTTTTCGTCGCGAGGCGGGCAGTTACGGCAAGGACACCCGCGGCATCATTCGTGTGCATCAGTTCGACAAGGTCGAAATGTTCGTCTACACCCGCCCCGAGGATGCCGATGCCGAGCATCAGCGGCTGCTGGGGTGGGAGAAGGAGATGCTCGCGGCCATCGAGGTGCCGTATCGGGTGATCGACACCGCCGGCGGAGATCTGGGTTCGTCGGCGGCCCGCAAGTTCGACTGCGAGGCGTGGTTGCCCACGCAGCAGACCTACCGGGAGTTGACGTCGACGTCGAACTGCACCACGTTCCAGGCTCGTCGGCTGTCGGTGCGGTATCGGGACGAGAACGAGAAGCCGCAGATCGCGGCGACGCTCAACGGCACCCTGGCCACCACGCGCTGGATCGCCGCGATCCTCGAGAATCACCAGCAACCGGACGGCAGCGTGCGTGTCCCGGCGGCCCTGGTGCCGTTCGTCGGGACGGATGTGTTCATGCCGCCGGCGGGTAGCTAGCTGCGCGTCGATCGGGAATCGCCGGACACACCGGTCACGGTGCTGGCGAGACGGCTAGTCTTTGCCCCGTGGAACCCGTCTACCAGACCGTCATCGGAATCGCCCGCACCGCGTTCGCCGCTCAGGGACTGAAGTTCACGGTCACCGGAGACGAGCACATCCCGGCCACCGGGGGTGCGGTGATCGCCATCAACCACACCGGCTACCTCGACTTCACCTACGCCGGGCTGCCCGCCCGTCGCGTCAAGCGGTTCGTGCGCTTCATGGCGAAGAAGGAGGTGTTCGACAACAAGTACTCCGGGCCGATCATGCGAGCCCTGCGACACATCCCGGTCGACCGCGCGGCGGGCGCCGAGTCGTTCCACGCCGCCGTTGCCGACCTGAAGAAGGGTGAGCTGGTCGGGGTGTATCCCGAGGCCACGATCAGCCGCAGCTTCGAGATCAAGGAATTCAAGTCCGGCGCCGCACGCATGGCCATCGAGGCGCAGGTGCCGATCATCCCCATCGTGATCTGGGGGGCGCAGCGGGTCTGGACCAAGGGGTATCCGAAGCGGTTGGGGCGCACCAACACTCCCATTTCCATCGCCGTCGGTGAGCCGATCCCGCCGAACCTGCCCGCACCCGAGCTGACGGCCCTGCTGCGCGCAACCATGCAGCAGATGCTGGCCGAGGTGCAGAAGAACTACCGGCATCCGGCCGGGGAGTACTGGGTTCCCGCGCGGCTCGGCGGGAGCGCCCCCACGCTCGAGGAGGCCAACGCCATGGACGAGGCGGATGCCGCTGCCCGCAACGCGGCGCGGCAGAAGCGGAACAAGGGCTCGGACGGCAGCTGACTGATCCGATAGCGCCGACGAGTGTGCAGTAATCCGTGCTGTACACGGATTACTGCACACTCGCGTCGGGGTGGTGACGGTCAGACGTTGGGGCCGGTGATCTCCAGCGCAATGTTGTCGGGGTCGCGGAACTCGAGGATCGCGATGCCCGTCGGGCCGAGGTCCTTCACACCGTCATGGGCGATGCCCAGGTCGTCGAGGACCTGCGCGGCTGCGTGCAGATCGGCAAGTGTGGCCACGGAGAAGCTCACGTGGTCCAGTCCCGCCCGGTCCGGCGTGAACTCGTCGTCGGTGGGTGCGGTGGGGCGAAGCCCCAGCAAGCCGCCGCCGAAGGAGTAGATCACCCCACCGAAGAGGAACCACAGCTGCTCCCGTGTGGCCTCGTCGGCGTCGGCGGGGAGTTCGAAGGCCACGTCGAAACCGAAAACGGCATCGTAGAACTTGCGGGACCTCTCGATGTCGGTGACGGTCAGGCGAACGTGGTGGTAATCGATCGCGGCAATGGGCATGGTGACCTCCGGGTCGGCGCAGCATCTCTGTGCCGGGTCCGACACGTGAGGTATTCGAATCACTGCATGCCTCGGACGGTGTCCCGGTGAAAGAAGTGGTCTGCGTCCCGGTGCGCCGAGATCGGGCAGAATGGTCGCAGTGTCAGACTCCTTCACCCCCGCGCTCGTTGCCAGCGACGTCGACGGGACCCTGCTCGACCATCACGAGATGCTCACCGACCGCACGCGCGCCGCCGTGCACGCGGTGGTCGACAGCGGTGCCCGGTTCGTCCTGGCGACCGGCCGTCCGCCGCGGTGGATAACCCCGGTGGTCGATCAACTGGGGTTCGCGCCACTGGCTGTGTGCGCCAACGGCGCAGTCATCTACGACGCGGATGCCGATCGGATCGTCTCGGCGCAGGTCCTCGACGTCGATGTTCTCGCGCAGCTCGCCGACATCGCCACCACGGTGATCGACGGTTGCGGCCTTGCCGTCGAACGGGTCGGGCGCAGTGCTCACGACAGCGCGACCCCGCAGTTCGTCAGTGCGCCCGGCTACGAGCACGCGTGGCTCAACCCCGATCACATCGAGATGGGTGCCGACGACATGCTCTCCGCGCCCGCCGTGAAGCTCCTGATTCGCGCTCCTCGTTCGACCAGCGGCGCGATGGCCGCCGCCATGGCCCGGCATGTCGACGGGCTCGCCGACGTCACCTTCTCCACCGACAACGGCTTGATCGAACTCTCCGCGCCCGGCATCACCAAGGCCACGGGTTTGCGGGCCGTCACTGATCGGTTGGGGGTGGACACCGCTCGCGTGGCCGCCTTCGGCGACATGCCCAACGACATTGCGATGCTCACCGCAGTCGGTCACGGCGTCGCGATGGGCAACGCGCATGCCGATGCCAAGGCCGCCGCCGACGAGGTCACCCTCTCCCACGCCGACGACGGCGTCGCGCACGTTCTCGAACGCTGGTTCTAGCTCCGGCTCACCCGGCGGGCGCCGGGGCGGGGGCAGGGGCGTTCGCTGCCATCTGCTGGTTGTACGTGTCGGTGTAGGTCTTCAGCACCGTCGAGACGATTCCGGTGACCTGATCGAAGATCAGCGACCCGTTCTGGAAGTCCGACTGTGCGCCGCCGGGGGTGCGGAACTCGTCCGTGACGGGCAGGCCGAGGGGGCCGGTGTCGCCACCCTGCGCGCGGAACGCGTCGAGGATCTTGCCGAGGACCGCGAACGCCTGGCCGGTGGGTGTCGAGTACACCGATCCACCCGCGAAGTCGGCGCGCTGCTGGCCCTGGGCCGCGGGTAGCAGCGGTGTCAGGGCGGTGCCCAGGGGGCCGGTGAGGCCGCCGTCGGCGATCCACTTCTGCACCACCGGTGACTGCCCGGCTGCGCTGAGCAGGGTGTTGACCAGGTCCGCCGTGGTGGCCGGGGTCGTCGTCGCCTGCGACGGGTCCGACACCGGTGACACCGGCGGTGTGGTGGGTGCCGCGGGCGCCGGAGCCGGTGCGGGCGCCGCGCCGGGCAGGTTCGCGGCTGCCAGGTTGCGAATCTCGTCCATCTTGGCGTACGCGGCGTCGCCGGGGCACTCGGTGTTGCCGACGTCGCGGTGAGCGAAGATCACCGGCAGGGTGATCCGCTGCCCCTTGGGCACGAAGGTGAAGCTTGTGCCCTCCGATTCCATGGAGGTGGTTCCCTTGGGGTCGAGCTTGTTCAAGCCCAGTTTCCAGCCGAGGAACTTGCCCACCGACTGCAGCATCTCCTCGCTCGGGGTCACTGTGGAGTAGTCGCCCATCAGTGCCACGCCCACGGTGTTCTCGTTGAACCCGCCCGCGTGTGCGCCTTCGACGTTCTTGTCGAGGCCACCGGCGCGGCCCTCGAAGATCTGGCCGTACTTGTCCACCAGAGCGTTGTAGCCGATGTCGCACCAGCCGAGCGTCTGCGCGTGGTAGGCGTAGATCGCGCGCACGATTCCGGCCGATTCCTCGCGTGTGTAGTCGTTGCTGCCGGCAGTGTGGTGAATGGTGGCGCCACCGAGGCTGTCGTCGTAGGTGGGCGACGCGCACCGCTTGGACTCGTCCGCTCCCCACTGGGCGCGGGTGATGATCGGCGGTTCGGAACCGGTGGCCCCGCCCGCGGCGGACGGCAGGTTGGCGTCACCGGGAGAGGTACCGGGGTTGATGAGGACTGCCGTGGCGTCCGAGACCGCCTGCAGAACAGGGTTGAGCGGGTTCGGCGCCGCGGCCGCCGGGGTTCCGGACTCGGGGCCGGGCGCGGGGGTAGCGGCGTTGGGATCTGCCGGCGCGGGTGCGACCGGCGGGTCGGCCGGGGCGGGGGGCGGGCTCTGATCCACAGCGGGGGGCGCCGCGGGGTCCGCCGGATCCACTGCGGGAGGCGGCGCCGGATCGCCGAGTTGTGTGCGCGCGGGTCCCGTCCGAAGCGGTGTCGAGAATGCGGCGGGAACGTAGCCGTACTGCACAGCGGCCGGGTCTCCGGGAACAGGTGGAGCGGGCGTGCTGGGAACTGCTGCGGGATCGAGCACGGTGGTCGCGGCAGCCGCCGGGGTGAGCAGCACCTGCACCCGTTTGGTCAGGCCGACGAACACCGGGTCGGTGCCCACCGTCGCGGGTGCGGGTGCGTTGTCCTTGGCAGCGCTGTCGATCGGCTGCGTGGCGAACCAGGGGCCCCAGGAGCCGTCGGCCAGTTGGGCCCGAACCTGAGCAGCAGCGTTCTGCAGGGCGCTCGCCGTGATCGCGACCATGCTGAAGGGGGAGTCCTGGCTGACCTCCTTCACCACGGCGCCGGCCGGGGTCCCGGCGGGAAGGCCGGTCGGGGCCGGTGCGGCGACGGGGTTCTGGCCGTTCATCGGGGTCTGCGCCGGAGCGGTGATGCCGGGAATGGGAGGCAGACCCGGGATCGGCGGCAACGTGATGCTGTCGGGGATCGCCTTGGTCAGTTCGGAGAGAGTGATGTCGGGTAGGCCGAGTCCCTGAATCTCACTGAGAGGAATGGTGATGTCGGGCGCGGTGGCGAGTGCCATCTTGGCGATGGTCGTGTCGACCACCACGCCGCCGTTGTTGCTGGCACGAACATCGGTGGTGGCATGGTTTGCCGTGTAGACCGCAATGGGGCCGGTCACCACGAGAGCGGTGATTGCTCCGAGGATCAGCGATGGTTTCGGTCGACGGTGCACTGGCGATCTCTCCCTGGTCTGCCGTTGGCGCTCGGCTTCCACGTCCGCGAGTGGTTCTCCGCTCGTGGCGCAACACAAATGTTGCTGGTGTTACGTATGTGAAAGTTGATACACAACTTGCGCAACATTAGACACAATTGTCACAAGTCTCAACCATAGGTATAGAGTTTCGGTCAGGTGTTCGAACGGTCTGGACTGCGACAGCGTCGCCCACAGTCTCTCGGCGCGGTCGGGGACCGGTGCCACGTCCGATACGCTCGGACCCCGTGACCGATCTCGAATCAGGGAAGTACGACCTCATCGTCGTCGGGTCCGGCTTCTACGGCCTGACCATCGCCGAGCGCAGTGCTTCCGAGCTGGGCAAGCGCGTGCTGGTGCTCGATCGGCGTCACCACATAGGCGGCAACGCCTACTCCGAGCCCGAGCCCGAGACCGGTATCGAGGTGCACAAGTACGGCGCGCACCTGTTCCACACCTCCAACAGGACGGTGTGGGAGTACGTCAACCGGTTCACCGAGTTCACCGACTACCAGCATCGCGTGTTCGCGCTGCACGGCGGCCAGGCCTACCAGTTCCCGATGGGGCTCGGTTTGGTCTCGCAGTTCTTCGGTCGCTACTTCACCCCCGAGCAAGCACGCGCTCTCATCAAGGAACAGGCCGCAGAAATCTCCGTCGAGGACGCAACCAATCTCGAGGAGAAGGCCATCGCGCTGATCGGGCGGCCGCTGTACGAGGCGTTCGTTCGCGACTACACCGCGAAGCAGTGGCAGACCGATCCCAAGGACCTGCCCGCCGGCAACATCACCCGGCTCCCGGTGCGGTACACCTTCGACAACCGGTACTTCAACGACGACTACGAGGGGCTACCGGTGCACGGGTACACCGCGTGGCTCGAGAAGATGGCCGAGCACGAGAACATCGAGGTTCGGCTGAACACCGACTGGTTCGACGTGCGCGAGCAACTGGTGGCCGCCAACCCTGACGCGCCGATCGTCTACACCGGTCCGATCGATCGCTACTTCGACTACTCGGAGGGCGAACTCGGATGGCGCACACTCGACTTCGAGACCGAGGTACTCCCGACCGGTGACTTCCAGGGCACGCCGGTGATGAACTACAACGACGCCGACGTCCCGTTCACCCGCATCCACGAGTTCCGGCATTTCCATCCCGAACGCACCTATCCGGCCGACAAGACCGTGATCATGCGCGAGTACTCGCGTTTCGCCGAGTCAGGCGACGAGCCGTACTACCCCATCAACACCCCCGACGATCGGGCCAAGCTCGCCGCCTACCGCGAGCGCGCGAAGGCCGAGACCGCGCAGAACAAGGTGCTCTTCGGCGGCCGACTGGGCACCTACCAGTACCTCGACATGCACATGGCCATCGCCAGCGCGCTCACCGCCTTCGAGAACACCCTGCGTCCGCACTTCGAGACCGGCGCCCCGCTCTCGGGTGGGACGGCGCAGCCGGGTGGGACGGCGAAGCCGGGAGGGGGGGCGTGACGGCGCTGCTCCAGCGCATTCTGCTGCCCCGACCGGGCGAGCCGCTGGACGTTCGCACCCTGTATCTGGAGGAGGCCTCCACCAACGCCCGTCGCGCACATGCGCGCTCGCGCACGTCGCTGGCCGTCGGACAGGAGTCCGAAGTCTCCTTCTGCACCTACTTCAACGCCTTTCCCGCCAGCTACTGGCGGCGCTACAGCATCCTCACCGCCGTGGTACTACGTGTGGCGATAACCGGCCGCGCGCGTGTGGACGTCTACCGATCCAAGGCGGACAGTTCCCGCATCCACGTCCAGGGACTCGAGACCGACGGCTCCGGTCAGGCGCTCGAGTTCGTGATCGACCTGGCCCCCTTCGAGGACGGCGGATGGATCTGGTTCGACGTCAACTCCGACACCGACTGTGTGCTCGACTCCGCAGGCTGGTACGCCCCCGTGGAGGCACCGGGGGTCGCGTCGGTGGCCGTCGGCATCCCCACGTTCAACCGGCCCGAGGACTGCGTCAAGGCACTCACCGCGCTCGCGTCGGATCCGCTGGTGCTGGCAGTCGTCGAGAAGGTGATCGTGCCGGATCAGGGCACTCGCAAGGTGCGCGACCAGCCGGGATTCGTCGACGCGGCCGCTGCGCTCGGTGATCGTCTGGCACTGCACGACCAGGCCAACCTCGGCGGGTCCGGCGGGTACAGCCGCATCATGTACGAGGCGCTGACGACAACGGACTGTCAGCACATCCTGTTCATGGACGACGACATCGAGATCGAACCGGACTCGATCCTGCGGGCTCTGGCGATGTCGCGTTTCGCGAAGGTGCCGACCCTGGTCGGTGGCCAGATGCTGAACCTGCAGGCACGCAGCCACCTCCACGTGATGGGCGAGAAGATCGACATGTCGATCTTCATGTGGGGGGGCGCGCAGAACGTCGAGTACGACCACGACTTCTCCGAGGACCCGCTGCGGGACTCCAAGTTGCTGCACCGGCGGATCGACGTCGACTACAACGGCTGGTGGATGTGCATGATCCCCCGCGTGGTCGCCGAGACCATCGGTCAGCCCCTGCCGCTGTTCATCAAGTGGGACGACGCGGAGTACGGCCTACGCGCTCGCGAGCACGGTTTCCCCACGGTGACGCTGCCGGGCGCGGCGATCTGGCACATGGCGTGGTCGGACAAGGACGACGCCATCGACTGGCAGGCGTATTTCCACCTCCGCAATCGCCTCGTCGTGGCGGCGCTCCACATGCAGGGCAGCGTCAATGCTCTCGTCGCGGACACCGTCAAGGCCACCGCCAAGCACCTGCTGTGCCTCGAGTACTCCACCGTCGCGATCCAGAACATGGCCATCCGAGACTTCCTGAAGGGCCCGGCGCACATCGCGTCGATCCTGCCCACCGCGCTCGGTGACGTGCACGCCGCGCGCCGCGCCTACCCGGACGCCGTGGTGGTCGGCTCGTCCACCGAACTGCCGGCACCCTCCGGTGCGAGCGTTCCCGCTGTCGGTGAACCCGTCGGCGCGCTGGCCAAGGTGGCGCGGCTCGGCCGGGGCCTGGTGCACAACGTGCGCGCCGCCGATACCGCCCACCACGAGCGTCCTCAGCTCAACGTCCCCACCCTCGACGCGCGGTGGTTCCTGCTCTCGCAGATCGACGGCGTCACCGTGACCACCGCCGACGGCCGGGGCGTGGTCTACCGCAAACGGGATCCGCGGACAGCCGCCGGACTGCTCGCCGAGGCATTGCGACTGCGCCGTGAGCTGCGCGTTCGCTTTCCGGACCTCGCAGGGCAGTATCGTCGCGCCGTCCCCGAACTGACCAGCAAGGAGCATTGGGAACGTGTCTTCAGCCACCAGCAGTAGATCGCCGCGCGAGATCGCGGTGATCGCCGCGGTCCAGCGCAGCGTGGGCGCGGTGCCCGGTGCGGTCCCTGCCGCGCGCGGGATGTCGCACTTCGGCGAACACGCTCTCGGGTGGATTGCCATCGGCGCGATCGGCGCGGCACTCGATCGCCCGCGACGTCGCGAGTGGCTCGGTGTGGCCGGGGGAGCGGTCGGTGCACACGCCGCCTCGATCGTCGTCAAGCGCATCTCACGCCGTCGTCGACCCAGCGACCCGGCTGTGCGCGTGGGTGTGTCGACGCCGTCGCAGTTCAGCTTCCCGTCCTCGCACGCCACGTCCACCACCGCCGCTGCCGTGCTGATCGGGCGCATTCTCGGCAAACCCGTTGCCGCGGCCGTGGTGCCGCCGATGCTCCTCTCACGCCTTGTTCTGGGCGTGCACTACCCCTCCGACGTTCTCGTCGGGTCGGCGCTCGGCGCGGTGTCCGCCGCGGCCGTCGTGAAGTTCCAGTCCCAGTCCCAGTCCACGACCTCGGCAGGAGAATCATGAGCGAGGAAGCCGCACCGGTCGGAGCGCCCCCGAAGAATCTTGTCGACGGCATCATCAAGGCCGTTCGTCCCCGTCAGTGGGTCAAGAACGTGCTGGTGCTCGTTGCGCCGCTGGCCGCCGGCTCGGTCACCGACGTGAACGTCCTGGCTCCGGTGGGCTTGGCCTTCGTGGTGTTCTGCATGGCCGCCTCGGGCGTCTACCTGGTCAACGACGCGATGGATGTGGAGGCCGACCGCGCGCACCCCACCAAGAGGTTCCGGCCGATCGCGGCCGGGGTGCTGCCGGTCAACCTCGCGTATGCGATGGCCGTGGTGCTGCTGGCCGGGTCGATCGGCCTGTCGTTCGTCGCCAACAACAACCTGCCCGTCGTGATGGCGGTGTACGTCGGGGTGCAGCTCGCGTACTGCTTCGGGCTCAAGCACCAGGCCGTCCTGGACATCACCATCGTCTCGTCGGGATTCCTGCTGCGCGCCATCGCCGGCGGTGTCGCTGCGAACATCCCACTCTCGCAGTGGTTCCTGCTGATCATGACCTTCGGTTCGCTGTTCATGGCGGCCGGCAAGCGGTACGCGGAACTGCAACTCGCCGAGCGCACCGGCGCGAAGATCCGCCGCTCGCTCGAGAGTTACACCACCAGCTACCTGCGGTTCGTCTGGACGCTCGCGGCGACATCCCTGGTGATCTGCTACGGACTGTGGGCTTTCGAGCAGGACCGCGTCGACAGCACCAATCTGTTCGCAATTTCGATGGTCCCGTTCACGATCGCTATCCTTCGGTATGCCGTCGACGTCGACGGTGGCGTTGCCGGGGAGCCGGAAGAGATCGCACTCGGTGACCGAGTGCTCCAACTCCTCGCCATAGTGTGGATCGGAGTTGTGGGTGTCGCTGTCTACCTCACCTGAGGAGCGCACGGCCACGCCCGAGATCGCCTCGACAGAAGGCTCGACAGGAGAGCTGTCGACGCCGACCTACGCCCGTGTGATCGGCGCACTGGGCATCGCCGTCACCGCTGCACTGACCTTCTACGGTGCGTGGGAGCGTCGCTGGATCGCCGACGACGGCCTCATCGTCCTTCGCACCGTGCGCAACCTGCTCGCCGGGAACGGGCCGGTGTTCAACCGCGGTGAGCGCGTCGAGACCAACACCAGCGCCGCATGGACGTACGTGGTGTGGTTCTTCGGTTGGCTCAGCGGAGTGCAGCTCGAGTACGTCGTGCTCACCATCGCCCTGGTGCTGACCACCGCCGCGGTGGTGATCGCGATGATCGGCACCGCCCGGCTGCACCGCGGCCGCGTCGCGGTCCTGGTTCCGGCCGGCGCGATCGTCTACATTGCCGTCTCGCCCGCTCGCGACTTCGCGACGTCCGGGCTCGAGACGTGCCTGGTGCTGTTCTGGCTGGCCGTCCTGTGGCTGCTGGTGGTGCGGTGGGCCTACCGCGACCGCAGTGCACCGGTTGTCCTGGTGGCGTTCTGGGCCGGGCTCTCGCCGTTGGTGCGGCCGGAACTGGTGCTGGTGGGCGGGCTGTTCCTGGTCATCATGTTCGTCGCCACCCGCGGACTTCTCCGCAAGGCGATCCTGGTCGCTGCCGCAGGAGCGATCCCGCTCGGCTACCAGGTGTGGCGGATGGGCTACTACGGCCTGCCGTATCCGAACACCGCGGTGTCCAAGGATGCGGGCGGTAGCAAGTGGGGTCAGGGGACGAAGTACCTGATCAATCTCATCGCGCCGTACTGGCTGTGGATCCCGTTCGCGATCGCCCTGGTGATCGCGGTGGTGACGGCGGTGGTGCTGGCTCGCCGAGCGCAGGTGTCGCTGCCTCGCTCCGATCGCGATCTTCGCGCAGCCGCAGTGCGGGCCGTGCGGACGGCGCCGCAGTGGGTGCGCTCGCCCGCGGCGGTCACGGCCGCGATGGTGCTCTCCGGTGTGCTCTCCGCCGTGTACACCGTCCGCGTCGGCGGCGACTTCATGCACGGACGCACTCTGCTCCCGGGTCTGTTCATGCTGCTGCTCCCGGTCTCGGTGGTGCCGTTGCCGTTGCGCCGCGCGGCGGTGGCCGTACCCGCTGCACTGGCGTGGATCGCTGTGATGGTCTGGGCCGGTTTCGCCGCGTCGACGCCGGGCATGCCGGGGGGCAGCTCCCTCACGCGCAGCGGCATCGTCGACGAGCGGGCGTTCTATGCCCTCAACACCGGTCACCAGCACCCGATCCTGGCCAGCGACTACCTGGACTACCCACGGATGCGCGCGATGGTGCGCACCATCGAGGACACCCCGAACGGTGGGTTGCTGCTCAACAGTCCCCAGTACACCTACTGGGACGTGGTGACCCCACCGGCGCCGATCCCGCCGGGCGGGGCCGAGCACGTCGTCTACTTCCTGAATCTGGGGATGACGAGCATGAACGTGGGGCTCGACGTGCGGGTGCTCGATCAGATGGGACTGGCGTACCCGTTGGCGGCCCACACGCCGCGCCTGGACGGTGGCCGGATCGGCCACGACAAGGCTCTCTACGCGGACTGGGTGGTCGCAGACACCGGCATGGTCGAGACCAAGCCGTTCCTACCCCCGTTCATGGACGAGAACTGGGTGGCGCGCGCCAAGCTGGCGTTGACATGTCCGCAGACGGTGCAGCTGCTGGATTCGTATCGGTCCGAGCTCACACGCGCTCGCTTCGTTCAGAACTTCAAGAACTCCCTCGAGATAGCCGCCTATCGGTTCGATCGGGTCCCCGAGTACGCGCTCGAGGACTGTTCTCTGCCACTTCCACCGGAAAAATGACCGTCCCGTAGTGAGATCCACATCACATTCGGGCGTGATTCTCAGCAGTTTCGAGCCGAATCCGCGCCGTGTTTCTGCAGTGATGTGCAGCCGGGATGTGCGCTGTGTAACGATGAGCGCGCGCCGAGGTATCAACGGTGGGGTTCCCATCGGCGCGATGTCGTCGGTTAAGGTTCTGCGGTCGGCGACCGCAAGACATACGGAGAGGCCAGTTGTATGCATGAGGGGTCCGTGGCTGTCCTGAAGGACGGCACGAACAACACGACCGACGCGCACGGGGGGAAGCGTTCGCGTGTCGGTGCTCGGCTGCGCCGGGCTCTGGTGGCTGTCGGCCTGAGCGTGGCACTGCCGCTCGGCCTGGTGGTCGCCGTCGCGCCCACGGCCTCCGCGGCCGACGTCGGCGGTTTCGACGTGTGGACCGACTCGTCGATGGGCCCGATCAAGAGCCGCGTCTGGCGTGCGGCCGACGGCAACACCAACAAGGTGGTCTACCTCCTCGACGGGCTGCGGGCCCGCAACGATCTCAGCGGTTGGGAGATCGAGACCAACGCCGGCTCGTTCCTGGCGAGCCAGGGCATCAACGTCGTCGAGCCCGTCGGTGGTCAGTCGAGCTTCTACACCGACTGGTACACACCGTCGAACTTCAACAACCAGAAGGTCACCTACAAGTGGGAGACCTTCCTGACCAAGAACCTCCCCGACCGCCTCGCCGCGCCGGATCTTCGCTTCTCGCGCACCCGCAACGGTGTGGTGGGCCTGTCGATGGGCGGCAGCGCGGCTCTGACGCTCGCTGCGTACTACCCGCAACAGTTCAGCTACGCGGGCTCGCTCTCGGGCTACCTGAACATCTCCGCCCCCGGCATGCGCGAGGCCATTCGCCTGGCGATGCTCGACTCCGGCGGCTTCAATGTCGACGCCATGTGGGGACCGCCCTGGAACCCGGCGTGGCTGCGCAACGACCCGTTCGTGTTCGCCCCGCGTCTGCGTGACAACGGCACCCGCGTGTGGGTCTCGGCCGCGAGCGGCCTGCCCGGCGACTTCGACCGCCCGCGGTCACTGGTGGACTACTTCAACACCGCCAACGGCATGGCACTCGAGGCTCTCGCTCTGGCCAACAGTCGCGCCTTCCAGATCCGTATGGCGACCATCGGCGGCAACAACGTGACGTACAACTTCCCGGCGTACGGCACACACCGGTGGGACTACTGGTCCCAGCAGATCTATCTGCTCAAGGACGACCTGCGCAACAACATCGGCTGACCTGCTCCCGGTCGGTTGCACACTCGGGTGTCGAGCCCCGGAACACCTGGTGTTCCGGGGCTCGATGCGTGTCCGGAACCGTGCGGTGGGCAATCCGGAAGCCTGTGGTGGGTAACCCGCATTCCCGCATCGGGTAACAGAGTGGTAACAACAGCATCAGTGGTAACAGCGAGCCGTTCGGTGCCGATGATCCTGAACGTGTAGAACTATTCGGTGACCCGTCCGGCGATGCGGTCGTCGATCACTGTTCGTCAAGAAAGCGAGTTAAGGCGATGCGTCTCGGTACATCAGGTTCGGCGGCACCGAGCCGCAGATTCCTCGCCGCGGTCGCCGCGGGGCTCGTCCTGCCCCTGGCCATCGGCGGTGCAATCTCCCCGGCCGGTGCGCAGCCCGCCGCCACACCCACCCCCGTGACCACGACCGCCCCTGCGCCGACCACCACCCCGGCACCCACCACCACCGCGCCGCCGACCACCACGGCGCCGGCCGCGACCCCCACCACCGACCCCGCTGTCGTGCCCACCACGACAGCCCCGCCCCCGCCCGCCGCGCCGACCTCCGTGCCGGTCGCCGAGCCGGCACCGGCAGCGGCACCGTTGGCCGCGCAGGCCACCGCAGCTCCGCCGTCGACCGTTCGCTGGATCACCGACCGCCGCGTGGCGATCACGGTGAACTCGCCGTCCATGGGTGCGCCCATCCAGGTGCAGATCCTGCTCGCGCGCGACTGGAACAAGAGCCCGCAGGCCGTCTTCCCGTCGGTGTGGATGCTCGACGGGTTGCGGGCGCGCAACGACGAGAACGGATGGACCCTCGAGACCGACGCCGCATCCTGGTTCGCCGACAAGAACGTCAACGTCATCCTGCCCATCGGTGGGCAGTCCAGCTTCTACAGCGACTGGCAGCAGCCCGACAACGGCGTGAACTACCAGTGGGAGACGTTCCTGACCAAGGAACTGCCGCCCGTTCTCGAGGGCTCGTGGCGCACCAGCAAGATCCGTGCGGTCGCGGGTCTGTCCATGGGCGGGACCGCCGCGATGGCTCTCGCCGCCCGCAATCCCGGCTTCTTCAAGTTCGCCGCCTCCTACTCGGGCATCCTCACCACCACCACCCTGGGCATGCCTCAGGCCGTGGCGTTCGCGATGCGCGACGCCGGGAACTTCGACGCGAACAAGATGTGGGGCCCGCCCAGCGACCCGGCGTGGGCAGCCCACGATCCCTACTCCCTCGCCGACAAGCTGCGGGGCGTGAGCATCTACGTCTCCAGTGGTAGCGGCCTGGCCGGTCCGTACGACCAGCCGTCGGGAATCCCCGGGATCAGCACCAACACCGCGGGCACGGGCCTCGAGATCCTTGCGCGTCTGACGTCGCAGACGTTCGCCACGCGACTGAACCAGCTCGGCATTCCCGCGTCGATCAACTACCGCCCGTCCGGTACGCACACGTGGCAGTACTGGAACTTCGAGTACAAGCAGTCGTGGCCGCAGATGGCCGCCGCGCTCGGTGTCGAGGTCGGCAAGCCCAACTGTGGCGTCAGCGGTGCGATCGCCGGCGTGGTGGCGGCCAACGGGTTCCTCGGCGACTGCCTCACCGACCCCTACCCGGTGACCGGCGGGACGGCTCAGGACTTCCGCTTCGGTCGCGTGTTCTCCTCCGACGCGGGAACCGCTGCCGTCGCCGGTGCGATCGGCGGCGCGTACCAGGCCATGAAGGGCCCCGACAGCCCGATCGGCCTGCCGACCACCAACGAGCTCGTCGCGCCCGACGGCCGCGGACGCTTCAACTCGTTCCAGAACGGGATGATCTACTGGACGCCGCAGACCGGCGCCCACGCCGTGCGCGGCGCGATCCTCGCCGAATGGGCCGCACAGGGCTACGAGCGCGGACCGCTGGGATACCCCGTCGCCGACGAGGTGGCCACCCCGAGCAAGCCGGGCGCGGTCCAGGGCTTCGAGATCGGCGCCATGTACTGGAGCCCGAACAACGGCGCGCGCGCGGTCCTCGGGCGCATCATGGCCAAGTACGCCTCGATCGGGTTCGAGAACAGCCCCCTGGGCTTCCCGCAGACCAACGAGATCCCGGTCCGCGACGGCGGCAGGTTCACCCAGTTCGAGGGCGGCAACATCTACTGGTCGCCGATCACCAACGCCTGGGTCGTCCTCAACGGACCGATCTTCGACGCCTGGAAGAGCGTCGGTTACGAGGCGGGCCGCATCGGCTACCCGATCAGCGACGTCTTCCCGATCGCCGGCGGGGTGCAGCAGAACTTCCAGTTCGGATTCATCACGCTCAAGAACGGACAGACTCAGGTTCTGCCCTGATCGTCGGGTGACACCGGGACTCGTGGTCGTCGGCCACGAGTCCCGGTGGATCCGCGACCAACCCACAGAGTTATCTCAGGCTCGGTCGGTACCGTCGCGAACGGCCGAATCGCTCCGACCGACCGCCCCGGCACCGTTCTCGACGAAAGGACAGCGGATGACCGCCTACCGTGCACCGCTTCGTGTCGCCGCCGCGACGGCCGCGTTCGCCGCAGCTCTCGCGTTGGCAGGCTGCTCCGGTAACGACTCCACTGCCACCGGTAAGCCGAGCACCACCAACCCCGGCGCCCCCGCCACCACGGCCCCGGTCGTCCCCACCGAGGGCACCGCCGGCGGCAACGATGTCGCAGCCACCGCGCCGCCGGAGCAGCCGCAGCCCGTACCCTCCGGGTTCCCCGGTCCCACCGACGTCCAGATCGATGCGCGCGGGCAGAGGTTCCTCGATGCGCTCAAGGCTGCGGGCGTGACGGTGACAGGAACCGGTGATATTGCCATCTCCACCGCCAACTACATTTGCGCAGCCAAGCGCGACAACGTCGATCCCGCCGCCATCGCCACGATCGTCAAGGCCAGTGTGGGCTCGGAGGCCGTCGCCACCGGCGCGACCCTGTCCGACGACCAGGCCGGTGCGCTCGCGCAGAAGTACATCGACACCGCATCCTCTGCGTACTGCAGCTAGGACCGTCCCAGATGTCGGCTCGAACCACCCGTAGGCGCTCGCCCTGGCGATCGATCGTCAAGCTCCTGGTGATCCTGCTGGTGCTGGTCGTGGTGGCCGTCGCCGCGTGGTACCTGCTCGCCGGGCGCCTGCGCACTCCCGCACCCACGCCGGGCCCACCCGCCGCGCAGCCTCCGCCGACGTCGCAGCCGGCGTCGTGTCCCGACGTGTTCGTGCTGGCGATCCCCGGAACCTGGGAGTCGCGTGACGGAGACGACCCCTACAACCCGACGGCCAATCCCGCATCGCTGATGCTCAACGTCTCGCGCCCGCTGCAGCAGCAGTTCGCGCCCGCGCGGGCGGAGATCTACACCCTGCCGTACGTCGCGCAGTTCTCGAATCCGATCGCGATCCCGCCGGATGGTCAGGCCTCCTACAACAACTCCCGCTCGGAGGGCACCGCTGCCGCCGACGCCATCCTCACCGCTCGTCGCACCGCGTGCCCGCTGACCAACTTCGTGCTCACCGGTTTCTCCCAGGGCGCCGTGATCGCCGGCGACGTGGCCGCAGCGATCGGCGCGGGCACCGGGCCGATCGCGCCGCAGAACCTCCTCGGAGTCACCCTCATCGCCGACGGTCGACGCGACGGAACCAGCGCCAAGGAGGTCGGCCCGCCGGCCGACGGCGTCGGTGCGGAGGTGGCTCTGGGTGGTCTCGACGTCCCGGGCATCACGTTGACCGGTGCTCGCCAGGGCGGGTTCGGGACGGTCGCCGATCGGGTGAACACCATCTGCGCCGCCGGTGACCTGGTGTGCGCGTCGTCCCCGGATGCCATGTCGCTCAGGAACATTCCGGGTTCACTGGTCACCCTGGCTGCGGCTGCGGGAAATCCGGTGCACTCGCGGTACGCGTCGTACGTGGTGGATTCGGCGGGGACGACGGCCACCGAGTGGACGGTGCGGTGGGCGGCCGGGCTGATCTCCGCAGCGCCTGCCCCTGCACATTCCTGACGGTCATCCTTACCATTTCTGACACGGAGTCGGGTTCGGGACCGTCCAGCACGGGTTCGGAATCAGGCCCCGGGAGCGGTTACAGTGTTGCCTCGTCGTGATCTGCGGTGACGCGCAGTCGATGAAAGGGACATGAAACCGTCCATGCTCCAGGAGAAGGCTATGAGTTCAGGGGAAGCGCCCATTTCGGCGCCTGTCCGGCCGTTCAGGTTTGCCGCCAGTGGCGAGGGCAACCCCGAGGAAGGTGGCGCACGCAAGTTCGTCGCTCTCGCTCGGACCGCCGAGGAACTGGGCTACGACAGCTTCATGATCCCCGATCACCTGGGCAATCAGGTCGGCCCGATCGCCGCCCTCGGCGCCCTCGCGGTCGCGACCGAGAGGATTCGGTTGGGCACCGCGGTGCTCGCGAACCCGTTCCGCCACCCGGCGATCCTCGCGAAGGACGCCACCACCATCGATCAACTCTCGCGCGGACGGCTCGAGCTCGGTATCGGCGCTGGTTGGCTCAAGGACGAGTTCGGCCGCGCGGGGATCGACTACGACCGCCCCGGCGTCCGAATCGAGAAGCTCGACGAGGCCCTGACCATCCTCGACGTTCTCATGCGCGGTCAGGAGTGCACGTTCACCGGCAAGCACTACCAGGTGTCGGGGCTGCAGGGCAGTCCTCGTCCGCGCCAGGGTCCGCGCCCGCCGCTGATGGTCGGTGGCGGCGGACCACGCATGCTCGCGCTCGCGGCCAAACATGCGGACATCATTTCGCTCGTTCCCAGCACCACGGCGGAGGGCAGGCTCAAGCTCTCGGAGATCACCATCGAGAAGAGCATCGAGCGGGTCGAGCACATTCGCGCGTGTGCGGGGGACCGGTTCGCCGACATCGAGCTCAACTGGACCATCACCACCATCGTGATCTCCGACGACCGTCGGCAGACCGCCGAGATGGCCTTGACCGCCCTCGACCAGGGCATGATGCCGAACATGGAGGTCGACACCGCCCTGAGCGTGGACGACATCCTCAACTCCCCCTACGTCGCGATCGGGACGTTCGAGGAGATTGCCGATCAGATCCGTAACGTTCGCGCGCTCACGTCGATGTCCTACGTGGGGGTTTTTCCGACGCAGATGGAAGCCTTCGCTCCGGTGATCGCGTTGTTGAAGGGTGAGTGAGCTTCACGGTGTCAGTGCGTAGTGCCGCAGATCCGGTCGGCGGCAGATCCGGTTGGCAGAACGAGCCACAGTGTGCAGGTACGATTCTTGTGATTCTCACAGGTTTCGTTCGCAGCTGTCGGGCTACGTGAGCCAGCAAGTAGTATCGCGCGCTGGTGCGGTTCAGAGTTGAACGACGTGCGCGACCAGGAACACTAGAGAACCATGATGTGGCGTGAGTACGGGGACAGTGCTCGGATCGCCTCGGCGCCGAGCCGCCCCGTTTCGGAGGAGCAACTATGACTTTTGTGTGGGATGACGTACTGGACCAGAGCGGTCGCATCGCGATCGACCACCACGACACCCTGGTGCGCCACGTCGAGAAGGCGGTCGAGAAGAACGGCGACAAGCTCGCCTACCGGTACCTCGACTACTCCACCACCCGCGATGGGGTCGTCCACGAGCTGACCTGGAGTGAATTCGGACGTAAGCTCCGCGCCGTATCGGTACGTGTGGGCCAGGTCACCAAGCCGGGCGACCGCGTGGCGATCCTCGCTCCGCAAGGTCTGGACTACATCGTCGCCTTCTTCGGTGCGGTGTACGCCGGCGCCATCGCCGTCCCCCTGTTCGACCCTGCCGAGCCCGGCCACAGCGACCGACTGCACGCGGTGCTCGGCGACTGCGAACCCACCGCCATCCTCACCTGCACCGCCTCCGCCGCCGGTGTTCGAGAATTCTTCCGCCCCCTTCCCGCCGCCAAGCGGCCCCGCGTGATCGCCGTCGACGCCATTCCCGACAGCATTGGCGAGAATTGGGTCGAGCACGTTGCGGACATGAATGACGTCGCCTATCTGCAGTACACCTCGGGATCGACCCGGGTCCCCGCGGGAGTGGAGATCACCCACCTCGCTGTGGGGACCAACGTGGTGCAGATGGTCGATGCCCTGGGTATCACCGAGGACACCCGTGGCGTTACGTGGCTGCCCCTGTTCCACGATATGGGCCTGCTCACGATCATCCTTCCGACGCTGCTCGGGCAGTACATCACCGTGATGTCGCCGCGCGCGTTCGTCCAGCGGCCGTGGCGGTGGATCAAGGAACTCCAGGCCGAGTTCGACGGTGCCCAGACGTTCGCCGCAGCCCCCAACTTCGCCTTCGAGCACGCCGCACAGCGCGGCCTTCCTCGCAATGGCGAGAAGCTCGATCTGTCCAATGTCGTGGGCCTGATCAACGGCAGCGAGCCCGTCACGGTGTCGTCGATGAAGAAGTTCAACGACGCATTCGGTCCGTACGGTCTGTCCAAGGCGGCGATCAAGCCGTCGTACGGGATGGCCGAGGCAACGCTGTTCGTCTCGTCCACTGCGCGCGGCCAGGAGGCCCGCGTCATCCACGTCGATCGGGACGAGCTCAACAACGGGCGCATCGTCAAGGTCGACGAGAGCCACCCGAACGCCTCCGCGCAGGTTTCCTGCGGGTACGTCGCACGTAGTCAGTGGGCGGCGATCGTGGACCCGGAGACCGCGTCGGAGCAGCCCGACAACACCGTCGGTGAGATCTGGCTGCACGGCGAGAACATGGGCAAGGGCTACTGGGGCCGTGAGCGTGAGTCCCTCGAGACCTTCCACAACCGGCTCGAGCACGCCCTCACCGAGGGCAGCCATGCGGCGGGCGCTCCCGACGATGCCAAGTGGATGCGGACCGGTGACTACGGGGTGTACGTCGACGGCGAGCTCTACATCACCGGTCGGGTGAAGGACCTGGTGATCGTCGACGGTCGCAATCACTACCCGCAGGACATCGAGTACTCCGCTCAGGAGTCGAGCCCGGCGCTGCGGCCAGGTTTCGTGGCGGCGTTCTCCGTTCCGGCCAATCAGCTTCCCGACGTGGTGTTCGTCCGCGGTACCGGGGGCCTGCAGAAGGACCCCGACGACGCCTCCGAGCAGTTGGTCGTGGTAGCCGAACGCGCGCCCGGTTCGGGCAAGGCCGAGCCCGGCCCCATTCTCGACGCTGTGCGCGCCGGTATCGCCGCCCGTCACGGTGTCACCGCTCGTGACCTGCTCCTGGTGCCGGCGGGCTCGATCCCGCGGACCTCGAGCGGCAAGATCGCGCGCCGGGCGTGCCGCCTGGCCTACATCGAGGGCACCCTTCGGGGCGGATACCAGCAGCAGTCGTTCCCCGATGCCGCAGTGGATCCCGCCGCGGACTCGCTCGAGTCGGTCTCCTCGGGAGCGACGGTGTCGGCCGCCGACGCGTCCGTGCAGGGGTAGGCGGGACAGAGACAGAGGCGCTCGCGGACGGTCATTCGTGGTCGATCGGTGCGCGAGATCAGAACGTGCTGTACCGACAACCGAGGTGAAGAAATGGCCGATCAGAGTAACTCCGGCGACATGACGGTGATGCAGTTGCGCGAATGGTTGCGCAACTGGGTCGCCGAGGCCACCGGTCAACCGCTCTCGGCCATTTCCGACGATCGGCCACTCGAGGAGTTCGGACTGTCCTCGCGCGACGCCGTGGCGCTCAGCGGGGACATCGAGGATCTGGTCGGGGTCACCCTCACGGCCACCGTCGCCTATCAGCACCCCACCATCGCCATGCTCGCCACCCGCATCATCGAAGGTGAGCCCGAGGGCGCCGGCACCGACGACGACTTCTACCTGACCGCACCGTCGGGCCGCGCCCACGATGTGGCGGTCGTGGGCCTGGCCACACGGTTCCCCGGTGCGGGCGCCACCCCCGAGTCGATGTGGGAGATGCTCGACGCCGGCCGCTCCGGAATCGGTGACCTGCCGGAGGGGCGGTGGGCGGAGTTCACGGCGGATCAGCGGGTGCGGGATCTGCTCGCCACCACCGTCACCAAGGGTGGGTACCTCGACGACGTCAAGGGCTTCGACAACGAGTTCTTCGCCATGTCCCCGCGCGAGGCCGTCAACGTCGATCCGCAGCAGCGCTTGGCGCTCGAGCTCACCTGGGAGGCGCTCGAGCACGCGCACATCCCGGCCAACGAGCTCAAGGGCAGCCGAACCGGTGTGTTCATGGGCAGCTCCACCAACGACTACCAGATGCTGGCACTCGGTGACTCCGAGCCGCACCCCTACGCCCTCACCGGCACCTCCACCGCGATCGTGGCCAACCGTGTGTCGTACTTCTACGACTTCCGTGGCCCCTCGGTCACGCTCGACACCGCGTGCTCGTCGTCGCTGGTCGCCGTCCATCAGGGTGTGCGCAGCCTGCGTGACGGGGAATCCGACGTGGTTCTCGCGGGCGGGGTCAACATGCTCCTCGCGCCGCCGGCCACCCTCGGTTTCGCGGCCACGGGCGTGCTCGCGCCGGACGGTCGAATCAAGGCCTTCTCGTCCGACGCCGACGGCATGATCCGCTCCGAGGGCGGCGGCATCGTGGTGCTCAAGCGTCTCGAGGATGCAGAACGCGACGGTGACACCATCTACGCGGTCATCGCCGGTAGCGCCGTCAATCAGGACGGCCGCTCCAACGGCCTCGCGGCTCCCAATCCCGATGCCCAGGCCGACGTTCTCCGTGACGCGTACCGCGACGCCGGGATCGTTCCCTCCGGAATCGACTACATCGAGGCGCACGGCACCGGGACCATCCTCGGCGACCCGATCGAAGCGGATGCACTCGGTCGCGTGGTCGGCCGCGGACGTGCGGACGACAAGCCGGTGCTGCTGGGCTCGGCGAAGACCAACTTCGGGCACCTCGAGGCGGCTGCCGGTGCGGCCGGGCTGATCAAGGTGGTGCTCTCGATGCATCACGATCACCTGCCCGCGTCCCTGAACTACGCCGGCCCCAACCCGTACATCCCGTTCGAGTCCGCACATCTGAAGGTGGTCGACACCGGTGCCGACTGGCCGCGGTACTCCGGTGTCGCCGTGGCCGGGATCTCCGGCTTCGGCTTCGGTGGAACCAACGCCCACGTCGTCGTCCGCGAGTACGTGCCCACGGCCGACGAGGCACCGGCCGTCGAGGTCACACCCGACGCCGAGCCCCGGCCGGTACTGCTGGCGGTGTCGGCTGCCATGCCGTCGCGTCGTCGCCGGGCCGCGTCCGATCTCGCCGACTGGCTCGAGACCGAGACGGGTTCGGTGACCCCGCTCGTCGACATCGCACGCACCCTCGCCTCGCGGAACCACGGCCGATCCCGCGCCGTCGTGCTCGCTCGCACCCACGCGGAGGCCATCACCGGTCTGCGTGCCGTCGCCGCCGGTAAGCCGTCGAGTGGTGTGTTCTCCGCGGATTCGCCCGCATCCAAGGAGTCGGTGTGGGTGTTCTCCGGCTTCGGTGCCCAGCACCGCCTGATGGCCAAGGACCTGTATGCGGCCGAGCCGGTGTTCGCCGCAGCCCTCGATCGGGTGGACGCGCTCATCGTCGACGAGGCCGGGTACTCGATCATCGAGATCGTCCTCGACGACTCGCTGACGTACGAGTTCGAGAACTCGCAGGTGGCGATCTTCGCGATCCAGGCTGCACTCGTCGACACCCTCACCCACTACGGTGCACGTCCGGCCGCGGTGATCGGGCACTCGATGGGCGAGGTGGCGGCGGCCTACGCCGTCGGCGGTCTCGGTCTCGAGGACGCGGTTCGCATCATCTACTCCCGCTCACGCCTGCTCGCCGAGGCGCAGGAGACCGGGACCGGTGCGATGGCGCTGGTGGAGTACTCCGCCGCCGACATCGGCGAGATGACCGATCAGTTCCCCGGCGTCGAGCCCAGTGTGTACGCAGCCCCCACCCACACCACTGTCGGTGGCCCGGCCGAGTCGGTGCAGAAGCTGGTCGACCTCGCCGTCTCGCTCGGCAAGATGGGTCGCGTGCTCGACGTGCGCGGCGCCGGACACACCTCGGCCGTGGACCCCCTGCTCGGTGAACTCACGGCGGAGCTGGCGGGTATCGAGCCGTCCCCACCGAAGATCGGTGTGTTCTCCTCGGTCCACCGCGAGGCGTACTACCGACCCGGGCACGAGCCGATCCACGGTCTGGACTACTGGACCACCGGCATGCGCTACCCGGTGTACTTCACGCAGGCGGTGCGCCAGGCCGTCGAATCCGGCTACACCACCTTCGTGGAACTGGCGCCCAATCCCATCGCCCTGATGTCCGTGGGCGCGACGGCCTGGGACGCCGGTGTTCCCGACGCGACGCTGGTGCCGGTGCTCAAGCGCAAGGAGTCCGAGCCCGAGACCTTCCTCGCAGCCCTGGCCACCCTGTACGTCCACGGGCACGCGGTGTCGTTGCCGACGCTGTACGGACCCGGTGCCTACGCCGACCTGCCGCGCACCGCGTTCGTCCGCAAGCCGCTGTGGATCGACTCGCGCGTCACTCTCATGGGTTCGGCGGTGCCGGACGGAACCATCGCTGTGGGCGGTGTTCCCGGTGCCCATGTCGCGCTGCCGGACGGTCGACACGTGTGGCAGACCTCCGCGTCGGCGGTCACCGACCTCGGCGGTCTCGTACGCGCCGCGGCCGATCAGGTGCTCACCGACGTCACCGTCGGGTCGGTGGTCTCACGCGCTCCGATCGCGCCCGACGCCACGCTGACCACCACGCTCACCCCGCATCTCGGTGGGGCGTCGCTGACCGTGCACGCCCGTGTCGGCGCGGACTTCGTGCTCGTCGCCGAGGGCGTGGTGGGGGCAGCCGGCAGCACGGTCGGCGCAGCCGAGGGCGTGGTGGGCGAGCAGGCGGTCGCTGTGCCCGCCGCCGTCCCTGCCGCAGCTGTGTCGCCCACCGCGGGGACCAGCAGCGCGTACGACGACGTCGTGCCCACCGACGAGACCTTCGATTCGGTCGCCGACCGCTGGGATCCGGAGGGCACCCAGACGCTGTCGGAGCGTCTGGCGATCATCGTCGCCGAGTCCATGGGCTACGCCGTCGAGGATCTCCCGCCGGAGGTTCCGCTGGTGGAGTTGGGCCTGGACTCCCTGATGGCGACGCGCATCAAGAACCGCGTGGAGTACGAGTTCGACATCCCGCAGCTGCAACTGCAGGCGGTGCGCGATGCGAGCCTGCGCGAGGTCGAGAAGTACCTGCGCTACGCCGTCGAGAACCGGGACGAGGTGGCTGCGCTGGCAGCGCAGCAGAACGGGTCGTCGGGCGAGGCCGATGTCATCGACCTCGCGGCTCTCGCTGCCGAGAAGGAGGCCGCCGCCGCCGCTGCGGTCGCCGAGGCGTCCGACGCCACCGCCTCCGAGGCGTCCGATGTCACTGTGACGGCCGAGGTTTCCGCCGAGCCGGATTACAGCTCGGCGACCGTCCCCGATCTCAGCGATGTCGTCGACACCAACGCCGGTGACGTCGCGCCCCGCGACGCGGCCGAGCGCCTGACGTTCGCGATGTGGGCGGTGGTCACCGGCGAGTCGGCCAAGGGCATCTTCAACACCCTCCCGGTGCTGCCGGAGGAGACGGCGGAGAAGCTCGCGACGCGGCTGTCCGAGCGCGTCGACGGCGAGATCACCGTCGACGACGTGCTCGACGCCGAAACCATCGAGTCACTGTCGAACACCGTCCGCGAGTTCCTCGAGTCCGGTGAGGTCGAAGGTCTGGTGCGCACCCTGCGGGCGCGCGAGGAGGGTTCCGACGCCGTGCCGGTGTTCGTGTTCCATCCCGCCGGTAGCTCGTGCGTGGTGTACGAGCCGCTGCTGCGTCGACTGCCCGCAGGGACCCCGATGTACGGTCTGGAACGGTGCGAGGGATCGATCGACGCCCGGGCCGCGGAGTACGTCCCGATCCTGCGCGAGATCCAGGGCGATGGCCCCTACGTGCTGGTGGGCTGGTCGCTCGGTGGGGTGCTCTCCTACGCCGTCGCGCGGCTGCTGCGCGAGCAGGGTGCGGACGTGCGCGTCGTCGGCCTGATCGACACGGTCTTCCCGTACGAACCGATCCCGGAGGACCCCGACGAGGTCGCCGAGCGGTGGAAGCGCTACGCCAAGGTCGGTGAGCGGCTCTACAACGTGGAGATGCCGCTGCCGTTCGACAAGCTCGCCGAGGCGGACGACGAGGGTCAGATCAGGATCGTCCTCGACATGCTCAAGCTCAGCGGCAACAAGGTGCCCAGCGGCATCATCGAGCACCAACGCACATCGTGGTTGGACAACCGTGCCATTCAGACCGCCGACCCGGGCCACTACGGGGGCCAGGTCACTCTCTACATGGCCGACAAGTACCACGACGACGCGATTGCGCTCGAGCCGCGCTACGGCAAGCGCCGACCCGATGGTGGGTGGGGCCCGTACACCGACAACCTCGAGGTCGTCTACATCGGGGGCGACCACCTTGCCGTGATCGACGAGCCGTACATTGCGAAGATCGGTGCAGACCTGAGCGTGAAGTTGAACGCTCTCACCTTTGCGGCCCAGGGAAAGTGAGACGACGAGCGTGAGCGCCACGACAGCGAACCGGTTGGAGCAGCTTCGCGACAGGCTCGAGCTCGCCCGCGAACCGGCCGGTGAGGTTGCCGTCGCGAAGCGGGCGGCGAAGGGCATACCCAGCGCCCGCGAGCGCATCGAGATGCTCCTCGATCCGGGATCGTTCGTCGAGATCGGAGCGCTCGTCCGTGCCCCCGGCGACCCGAAGGCCCTCTACGGCGACGGGGTGGTCACCGGGCACGGCACCATCGACGGCCGTCCGGTCGCGGTGTACTCCCACGATCAGACGGTGTTCGGCGGAACCGTCGGCGAGATGTTCGGCCGCAAGGTCGCGCACATCATCGAGTTCGCGGCGTCCGTCGGGTGCCCCTGCATCGGCATCAACGACTCCGGCGGCGCTCGCGTGCAGGACGCCGTCACCTCCCTGGCGTGGTACGCCGAGCTGGGTCGTCGCCAGGAACTGCTGTCCGGTGTGTGTCCGCAGATCTCGGTGATCCTCGGCAAGTGCGCCGGCGGTGCCGTCTACGCCCCGATCAACACCGACATCATCGTGGCCACCGAAGAGGCCTACATGTTCGTCACCGGTCCCGACCTGATCAAGTCGGTCACCGGCGAGGAGGTGAGTCTGCACGATCTCGGCTCGGCGCGTCAGCAGGCCATCAACGGCAACGTGCACCATGTGGCCGCCGACGAGAAGGCCGCCTTCGAGTGGGTGCGTACCTACCTCTCGTACTTCCCCTCGAGCTGCAACGAGGAGCCGGTGATCATCAACCCGGGCCTCGAACCGGAGATCACCGAGGACGACCTGTTCCTGGACACCTTCATGCCCGACGCCGACAACGCCGGCTACGACATGCACGACATCCTGCTGCGCATCTTCGACGACGGCGACTTCTTCGAGGTCACCGCCCAGACCGCGCACAACGTGATCACCGGCTTCGCCCGTGTGGACGGCCGGCCGGTGGGCATCGTCGCCAACCAGCCGCTGCATCTGTCCGGCGCTCTCGACGCGGCCAGCGCCGACAAGGCCGCGCGGTTCATCTGGAACTGCAACGCCTTCAACATTCCGCTGGTGCTGATCACCGACACCCCCGGTTTCCTGCCCGGGCTCGACCAGGAGCGCGTGGGTGTGATCAAGCGCGGCGGTCGCTTCATCTTCGCGTTCGTCACCTCGACGGTGCCCAAGGTGACGGTGGTGGTGCGCAAGTCCTACGGCGGCGGCTACGCGGTCATGGGTTCCAAGCAGCTCGGCGCCGACATCAACTTCGCCTGGCCCACAGCCCGCATCGCCGTCATGGGCGCCGAGGGTGCCGCGGCGATCATGGCCCGCAAGGCCATCGCCGAGGCCGGCGACAACGCCCCCGCCGTCCGCCAGGCCTTCATCGACTTCTACAACGAGCACGTCGCCACCCCCTGGATCGCCGCCGAACGGGGCTACGTCGACGCTGTCATCAAGCCGTCGGAAACCCGCCTGCAGATCCGCCAGGCCCTGCGCATCCTGCGCGACAAGCCCCACACCGCCCAGCCCCGCAAGCACTTCCTCTTCCCCGTCTAGCCCCGGTTTTTTTGTACCCAATGTGACATTCGGTCACCTGAGATGACCGAATGTCACATTGGGTACGCCTACTAGCGGCTGCGGACCCGTAGGTTAGGGCGGGGGCGGGAGCGAGCGCGCCCGATTGCGGCCGAGAGGTGCGCGATCACCGTGCGCGGTTCGCGCTGGATCTGGCGCGGCAAGTGAGTGACGACCACGATTCCCGCAGCTTCCATTCGCTGACGACGGGCGAGGGTGTGTTCGTGATCGCTCGGCGTGAGGTGATGTTGGAGGGAATCGATCTCCCAGGCGAGGGCGATGTCGTCGATCCAGCCGTCCGGGCGACAGAGAAAATGCCCGTCGACGTCGAACACGTCGACGTTGTGGACCATCGCGGGTAGGTCGTGTTCGCGGTAGAGCTGTTGCGCCGCGATTTCCGCGACAGAGTGGGCATCGGCGCCCAGTTCACGCAGCACCGAGCGGGAAAGGGCGCTGCCACGGTCGCTACCAGCGTTCAATTCGGCCATCAACCCCGATACCGACGCGTCACCGCGCTGCACCACGGCGCTGAGAAGGGCTCGGCAGGAGTTGCGGTTGGTCAGCCGACGACTGGAGTCGAGAACGGCCCGGTCGACCGGTGCGCAGTCGAACACGTCTCGGACCACGGCTTTCGGTGGGCGCCACGTGCGCTCGATCAGCACGAACGAGGCCGAGGCCCTGAACCGCTCCTGTGGCAGGAGCATGTGTATGCGATCACGCTCGGTCACTGCGTACCCATGCAGTGCCAGGGCAGCGTGCCCTGTGAAGAGGGCCTTGTCGCCGGCATAGATCTGAGCCGCGAGTAGTCGTTGCCGATGCGACGGAATACCGTTGTGCAGCAATACAACTCCGGGGAGCATCCGCTGCCAACGCCCGCCCGGTGCGCACTCGGCGACGATGGTGTTGGGCCTGACGCCGAGCTCCTTGATGGCCGCAGTGGCGATGATTCCGTCAGCGCTGCACTCGCGCAGCATGGTGGTCAGCGAATATCTCATCGGATCAGCGTGCCTTGGCGGGCCCGCGTACACAGCCCCACAACCTCAGCCTGTGGACAACCGTCTGGACTATCCAGAGATCACCCGGTCGCCCTTGCGCAATCTTGCGTCCGGCTGTACCCAATGTGACATTTGGTCAGCAGAGGTGACCAAATGTCACATTGGGTACACAGACCCGCCGCCCTAGAAGACGCGGAGGGTGCCGGGTTGCCAGAGGCCGGAGCGGGTGGCGGTGCCGGTGTCGACGGTGGCGGGGGTGGCGTCGGGGAAGTAGGGGTCGTAGCGCTCGAGGGAACCCCAGTCGCGGGCCCAGTCGTCACGCAGGTACGTGGGGATGGTGGTGGAACTGGCCAGCATCTGGGTGAAGCCGAGGGGCCCGCCGTTCTCCGCGGCCTGCCAGGTGTCGGTGGAGGACACGGCGAGGGGACGGTCGGGGAGGATGCGGTAGTTCGGCACCTCGGCGACACCGGCGCTGTGGTCGAAGGGTCGCTGGCACGGGAACTGCAGCCCGACGGCCCAGTCGAGGAGCACCGGCTGGGTGCTGCCGATGTAGGACTGCAGTGTCTGCAGCTTCGGCGCGCGTGGCGGGGTGAAGGCCAACCACTGGTCGCCGATGAGGATGGGGTCGTTGGCGACGATGCGAACGGCGTCGGAATCGGGTGCCAGGGCGCTGCGCGGGATGCGCAGGTTGCGCCAGGACGGGGCGGGGCCGATGTCCTGCGGCATGTACATCCCCTGCGGGGTGATGGTGCCGTCGGCGTTGCGCTTGCCGTACTCGACCATCAGCGACTGGCCGTAAGTGATGGCGCCGGAGATGGGATCGCGGGAGAAGATACGGCCGGCGGCGCTGACCACGATCAGCGGTCGATCCTCACCGGCTGCGGGCAGGCCGTACCAGTCCGAGGTGGCTTTGGCGGGTTCCTGCACCCCGTCCTGGTAGGACCCGAGGACGGGAGTGGTGGCGGGGTCGAGGCCGAAGGGCAGTTTGGCGCTCGAGCCGTTGACGCCGATCGCGCCGATGCCGCCGGCAGTGCCCGAGGACTGGCCCTTCTCGAAGTTGGCGCCGATGTTCTGCTGCGCGGTGTTGCCCTGTCCGGGCTTGACCTCGACGGCGTCGGCGCTGATGTCGGTGGGAATGCCGTTGGGGGAGAAGCCCGTCGGGTTCGCACCACCGAGTGGTCCGGTGGCGGGGTCGGCGGGGTTCGCCGGATCGGGCAGCGGGGTGAGGATGCCGTCGTTGGGGTTGGGTTCGACGAGGACGTCGTTGGCCAGGCCGCAACTGTTGCCGCCGAAGACGGCTTCGATGTTCGAGCGGGCCAGGGAGTAGCCGGGGTACTGGGTGACCGCGCCCTTGGCAAGCGAGAGCACCTCGAAGAGCACCATCAGGCCGGCGACGACGGTGAGTGGCGCGGCGGCGAACTTGCGTATCCGGCGGCCGCGCACCGTGCCTGCTCGTGGTTGCGGCGGCGCGAATCCCTCACGCAGGTACTGCCAGCCCGCGAGGGCGAGGACGAGCGCGAAGAGCACCAGCAGCACGGTGTTGGACTGGATGCCCGCCAGTGCGACGGTCTTGTCGAACCACGGCACGCCGTAGCTCGAGACGTACCAGTACCCGTTGATGCCGGAGAACGAGAACGCCAGCACCAGCATCAGGCCGGCCGCGAACATGGTGCGGTTGCGGCGGGTGCGCAGGGCGGTCGACGACACCGCGACGGCGGTCAACGCGGCGAGCGACCCGGCGATACCGGCGTAGGCCCCGAAGTGGTGGGTCCACTTGGTGGGGTTGAACATCATGAAGAAGATGGTTCCGAAGACGACGCCGATCAGGCGCCACGCCGGCCCCGACGGGACGCCGGGGATGCGCTTGCGGCGCAGCAGCACCACGACAGCGGTGAACAGGCACAGCAGCATCGTCAGGAACGCGAAACGCCGTGCGAGAGAACCGTCGACGGTCTGCACGGACAGGAAGTAGTACCGCAGGAAGTCGTTGTACCAGGGCTCGTTGGGGCCGATGAGGGTGCGAACCCGGGTGGACTCCATGACGGCGGCGTAGGTCTGGTCGCCGAAGACGACGATGAGCACCAGCAACCCGGCCGACGCGATGGGAGCGATGAGGGCGAGGGTGCCCACCTGGCGGTGGCGGCGGACGACGATGCGTGTCAGGGGCCGGATGCCGGTGAGGATCGCGGCCACACACATCAGGCCCGTGGGCGCCGCAGCGAGCGTGAATGCGCCGACGATGGCGGCGACGGCGGCCGGTAACAGCCTGCCGGTGGCGATGGCGCGTTCGATCGAGCACCACGTCAGCAGCGCGCCGAGCGCGACGATGGGCTCCGGGCGCAGGCCGTTGTTGTAGGGCAGCCAGAAGGCCAGGAACACCAGTCCGCCGGTCCACACCGCGACGTTGCTCATCCTGACGGCGCGACCCAGACGCGGAACCACCTCGCGGCTGATCAGCAGCCAGCACACGATTCCGGCGATCAGGGCGGGCAGGCGCATCCACGGGCTCGCGGTGGAGATGCGCGCGAAGGCGCCCAGCACGTCGTAGTACCAGCCGAAGGGCGCCTCGGGCACACCGAACCAGCGGAAGTAGTTGGCCATGTAGCCGGACTTCTCCGACACCCGCGCCATGGTGAGCAGGTACCCGTCGTCGGAGGTGTTGGCTCCGATGAAGTGCCAGCCGACGAGTGTGCCGACCACGGTCATGTCGACGCCGTTGAACTTCCACCACCGCGGCGGCAGGAAGTTGCGGTGCCCGCGTCCGTCGGTGCCGTCGAGACGACCGAGCGCGATCAGGGCGATGAGCGTGCACAGCACCGCCAGGACCATCGCGGTGAGCTTGATCAGCGTCGGGCTGGTGGTGAAGCGCGAGTCGACGGTCATCGTCAGCGACAGTCCGGGCTGCGCTGCGGCAGGGCCGCTGAGGTCACTGAACACGCCCACCACCTGGGGGCGCAGGTCGCCGGGCAGCGACCCCGCCCGCGGGGCGCCCTGCGGGTCCGTCAGGCCCGTGAAGGCGGCGGTGGTGGCGTCGATGGTCGAGGTGAACTCGATCGACGTGCAGGCGGGCGAGGCGACCTCGGCGCGCGGCGCGGTGGCCACCACGACGTTGCGGTCGAGGACGTCGACGTTGTCTGCGCCAACACGAACGAACATGGCGTTCAGAGGGGCGCCGTCACCGCGCGCCGGGGCGGTGGAGAGCAGGATGCCGCCGGCCGCCGGGAGCGCGCGCACCGCGGCGCACGGGACCGAGGCGCGGATGTCGTCGGGCACCTGGGACATCAGGGGCGCGGTGACGTCGGCTATGCGGTCGTTCTGCGGCCAATTCACCGTGGCGGTGGTCTGCGTGACGGGCAGGAACGGCGTGAGGACCGCGAAGAGGGCTCCGAGCAGACCCACGACGATCGCCACGAGGCGGGTCGTGCGGTACTGGGCGCGGTAGTCCACGTCGGCCGCGGGGTTGCTCGGGCGCTCCGCCGCGGCCGGCGAGAGGGATACGACATCTGACACGGACTGGATGTTATTCGACCGTGATGCAAAACCGTCTATCGGTACTTGATTAATCCTGGAGACCACAAACCAGACACATCACTCTTTGTGACATCCACCCGGGCCGGAACGGCCGAGGGGTCCATTGCGGTGAATTTCTCCAGTGAACCCCAGTCCCGAGCGAGGTCGTCACGCAGATACGACGGCACCGTGTCCGCCCGCAGCAGCAGCGGCGTCCACCCCAGGGGGCCGCCGCCGATGGCGTCCTGCCACGCGTTGGTGGAGTCGGCGCCGATGCGGTCGGGCAGGATTCGCCACTGCGGCACCTCGGCCACCCCGTCACGATGATCGAACGGTCGCTGGCACGGGAAGGCGAGTCCGACGGACCAGTCCAGCAGCACCGGGGCGGTGCGTCCGACCACGTCGTCGAGCGAGCGGGTGATCGGCATACGCGGCGGGGTCACGGCGAGCCACTGATTCGGGGACAGGTCGGGATCGTCGGCGACCAGTCGCACGGCGTTGGCCTCGGCCGGGATGCGATCGGCCGGCACCCGCACATTGCGCCACGACGGCTGCGGTCCGATGTCGAGCGGGACGACGGTTCCGAGGGATCGCACCGCGTCGCCGTCGATGCGCGCGAATTCCACCTGTAGCGATTGTCCGGGGGTCACCACACCGTCCTTGTCGACGGAGAAGATGCGCCCGGCGACGGCGACGGCGAGGAAGGTGCGCCGGTCGGTGGGCAGCGCGTACCACCCGCTTCGCAGGCTCGCGGCGCCCTGCGGGCCGTCGCTGTAGCTGCCCAGCACGGGCACCGTCGCCGGATCGAGTCCGAACGGCAAGCTCACCCGCGACCCGTTGACGCCCCTGGCCTGCTCGGATCCACCGCTGGTCCCGGCGGTGTTTAGCGAGCGGGTCTTGCCGTCGGTGGTGTCGATGGAGTTGGCGCCGCCGACAGTGGTGTTCTCGGTGTCGGCGGTCAGATCGGCCGCGACGCCGTCGGGGGTGAAGCCGGCGCTCTCGCTCCCGGCGAGGTGGTCCGCGCCCACGCCGGGGGTGGGCAGGGCGGGCAGGACGGACGCGGTGGGGTCCTGCTCGACCTCGACGTCGCGTGCCAGTGAGCAACTCTGGCCGGCGAGTGCGTCGAGGTTGGATCGGCCCACCGAGTAGGCGGGGTACTGGCTGACCGCGCCCTTGAGGAGCGAGAGCACCTCGAAGGCCACCACGAACGCGGCGATGACCGGCAGAGCAGCGCCGGAGAAGCGACGCGGGTGCGCCTGCTCCGCAGGGCGGAAGGGCGCCCGCAGGTGCTGGACGGCGGCCACGGCGAGGGTGAGCACGGTCAGCCCCAGCAGCAGAGTCGCGAAGCCCTTGCCGGCGATGGAGGGTGGCTTGTCGAACCACGGCACGCCGTAGCTCGAGACGTACCACCAGCCGTTGGACCCGGTGAAGGCGAGGGCGGTCAGGAACAGCACCGCCGCGGTGAACAGGGTGCGGTTACGTGGTGATCGGACGGTGACCGAGACCACCGCCACCGCGGTCAGTGCGGCGAGCGAGGCCGCCAATCCTGCGTACACGCCGAAATGGTGCGTCCATTTGGTCGGGGTGAACATCATCAGCGCCAGCGCGCCGACCACGATGCCCACGATTCGACGTGACGGGCCAATTGCCGTACCGGGAATGTGCCCACCTCGACGCAGCATCACCATCACGACGGTGACGAGGGACAGGAGCATCACGAACACCCCGAACCGGCGTGCCAGCGACCCGTCGGGAGAGATGGCGAGCAGGGCGTTCCACCGGTAGTACTCGTCGAACCACTTGACGTTGGGGCCGACGGCCGAGCGCACCCGCGTGGCCTCGAGCACCGAGGCCACGGTCTGGTCGGCGAACACGGCCGCGATCACCACGGTGCCGGCCGTGAGCAGCGGCGCGAGAAGCGCGGCGAATCCGACGGTGCGTGCGCGCCGCACGAGCAGCGTCAGCAGTGGTCGTGTGCCGGCCAGCAGCGCCGCGATGCAGATCAGCCCGGTGGGGCCGGCGGCGAGGGAGAACGCGGCGACGATCACCGCGACCGCGGCCGGGAGCAGTCTGCCCGTGGCGATGGCCCGTTCGATCGAGCACCAGGTCAGCAGCGCGCCGAGCGCGATGATCGGTTCGGGGCGCAACCCGTTGTTGAACGGCAGCCAGAAGGCCAGGAACACCAGCGCGGCGGTCCACACTGCGGTGCGCTGCGTGCGCACTGCGATGCCCAGCCGGGGGATCACCTCGCGACTGATGAGGAACCAGCAGGCCAGTGCGGCGACGAGGGCCGGAAGACGCATCCACGGGCTGGCCGTCGACACGCGCGTCAGCAGCGCCAACATGTCGTAGTACGGCATGCCGAAGGGCGCCTCCGGCACGCCGAACCACCGGTAGTAGTTGGCCATGTAACCGGCCTTCTCCGACACCCGCGCCATGGTGAGCAGGTAGCCGTCGTCGGAGGTGTTGGCGCCGACCACGTGCCACACGGCCAGCACCGCCACCACGACGGCGTCCGTTGCCCGCGGACGCCACCGCCGCGGCAGCACCGGCCGGGCCCGCCGACCGTCGGTGCCGTCGAGGACGTGCAGTGCGATCAGGGATGCGATCGTGGCGACCACGGCGAGCGCGATCGCAAGGATCTTCGCGACGGAGGGGGTGGAGGAGAAGCGGGAGTCGATGTCGACGGTCACCGCCAGCCCCGGCGGGGTGGGGCCGGTGAGCGTGGTGAACACACCCACGGTCTGGGGGCGCACGTCGGCCTCGACGGCGCCGATCACGCGGGGCTCGAGGCCGGGGGCGGTGAGGGTGGCGACGGTGCGGGTGCCGTCGGAGACCACGGTGAGGTCGGTGCACCGCTCACCTGCGAGGACGCTGGTCAGGACGCGGTCGCGAAGCACCACGTCGGCCCCGAGGTCGGTGCGGACGATCTGCAGTCCCTTGGCCCGCGCGTCGGGGGCGTCGGGGGCGACGGTGGAGACCAGGGTTGCGCCGGGGGTGGCCGCGGCGACCACCGAGCACGGCACGGTGGCCGCCACGCGCAGTGGTGCGTAGCTCACCAGTGGGGCCTGCACGCTGGTGAGCGAGTCGGCCTGCGGCCAGCTGATCGACGCGTCGTCCTGCTGCACCGGTAGCAGCGGGGTGACGATCGCCGCCAGTACGCCGAGGATTCCGGTGACGATCGCGACGATGCGCGCGGTCCTCATGCGCGCACCAGCTGCCGCACGTCCCACACGATCGAGCCGTCGACGCGTCGGCCGCTGAACCCGAGGAGGCTGTCGATGCTGCGTTGCAGCGCAGCGACGTTCTTGCCCGGCGGTAGCACCACGACGTCGGCCCTCCAGAATTTCAGGTCGTTCACCGCGGTTGCCCGCTGCTGGGCGGTGGCGGTGATGGCGACACCGGTGTTGCGAATATCGCCGAGCAGAAGCGCGGTCTCACGGTTGCGGGCGCCGTAGCGGGCCAGGTGTGGATCGTCGTCGCTCGGTCCGACGAAGTATCCGCCCGCGAGCGCGAATTCCGAGCCGTTCTCGTACTGCCAGCGCAGCGCGTCGGCGTCACTGGGGCTGGGGACGGGGACCACCACCACGGATCCGTCGTCGACGTAGTCGCGCCAGAAGCCGTCGGTGAAGAACTCGGGGATGGGTCCGCGATCGCTGACCGGCAGTGGGGTGGGGACCAGCGGCACCAGCGCCACGGCGACGACGGCGGCGAAGGTGAGCATTCTGGCCGCGACGCGCGAGGCGATCACCCGATCGGCGGCCAGGGCGATGATCAGCGCCATGGCCGGGACGGCCGCGAGCACGAAGCGAGTCTCGAGCACCGATTCGAGCAGTGGGTAGGTGTGCACCCGCTTGCCCGGCAGATCCACCGTCGTCGGGGTACCACCGATGCTGAGCACAGCTCCGAGCGATAGCACGATCATCACCACGGCCGTCACCGCCGCCGCTCGCGCCGAGACGGACCGCCACAGGTACACCGCGCACACCGCCGTCACTGCCAGCAGCGGCCAGCCGAGGTAGGCGTTCTGCTCGGTGCCGTTGATGGCCAGATCGGGCCCCGGGAACCACGTGCCGCCGAGTGCGGTGGGCGGGAAGGACGTGATGGCGAGCAGGTCGTTGCCCGGCAGTTCGTGATCGAGGTACGAGTACGACTCCGGGCCGTTGAACTGCCACCACACCGGCCAGGCCACCAGCGCACCGGCGATCGCGGCGGCGCCGAGCGCGGCCGGGACGAGGCGGGTGAGCATCGCGACGGCGGCGCTGGGCCGCAGCAGCAGGTACGACGCGGCGAACACCGCGCCCGCGACCGCGCCGATCAGCAGCGGCTCCTCACCGAGCATCACCTGCCACGCGGCGAGCAGACCGGCGATCACCGCGTTGCGCGCCACCTGCTCGCCCCGCGCGATCCGCACCGTGGCCAGCGCGATCAGCGGCAGGGCCATCAGGAACACGAAGTTGGGGTGGGCGTTCGCGTGGGAGATCATGCCGGGGGAGAACCCGCAGATCAGGCCCCCGAGCGCGGCGGCGGTGCGCGAGGTGACGGCCACTCGTGAGAGCAGGTGGTACCAGGCGTAGGCGGTGGTGGCGAGCCCGGCGGTGAGCGCGCCGACGAACGCGACGGCCGGCCCGAACACCACGGTGATCGGCGTCATCGGCACCGCGAGGCCCAGCATCGCGGTGTTGGCCATCATGTTCACCCCGGACGGCGCGTTCTGCAGCGTCGAGAACAGCGGGTTCTCGAGCGTGGTCACCGCGTGCGCGGTCGCGGCGAAGAACCACTCCCACATGGTCTGGTCCTGACCGCTCAGGGTCAGGACCGTTGCCCGCGGCTCGGCCCACTGGCGCGAGAGCACGATGAATGCGAGGGCGGTGAACACGGCGGCGACGACGGCGTCCACACGTCGGCTGCTCCCAATGCCCCCTCGCCCGACTTCGGCCTCCCTCGGCACCCCGTGATCACCGGGTTGGTCGAGGGCCGGTCGGGGGGGCGCGGACCGGTGGGCCGAGGAGGCGACGGGGGTGCGGCCGGAGGTCATGGGCGCATCCGGGTGATGAGGGTGAAGGGGCCGATGTCCTGCACACGGAACTGCGGGTCGTCGAACACCGCGGCGTCGAAGGTCACCGTGTAGCGGCGCACGTTCGGGTCGTTGGGGTAGACGTCCTGAGCCAGGCGCAGCGTGTAGGTGGCGGTGCCGTCGTCGGCTGTCGCGCGGCGGACCAGGAACGCATCCGGCGCGCGCCACGGCGAGGAATCGAGTTCACTGATCAACTCGTCAGGGGTGGCGGCCATCGACCACTGCTCGATGGTGTCGGCGCGGGCGGCGTATTCGGCGAGGGGGTTGGCGTAGTGCGAGGTGGGCCCCTGGAAGCCGTAGTAGGGGTAGTAGGCCAGGAAGGTGGTGTCGGCGGTGAGCACCACGTTCTCGCGCGCAGGACGCCCCGTCGCCTCCCGCAGCGCCCGGTCGATCTCGGGGAAGTACGACGCCGAGTTCGGCTCCCGCTTGTCCGCGCGCTCACCGTTGCCGTCGGTGTCGGTGTAGGCGACGGTGATCTCGGTGGTCAGGATGCGGGGGATGTCCTGGGTGAACCCGAGCGCGCCGAGCACGGCCAGGCTCACCAGCACCAGACGCACCCGCGGCGACTCGTTGGTGGCCAGGTACATCGCCCTCGCCCCCTCGACGGTGCCGAACACCCCGGCAGCGCCCAGGATCAGGATCAGCACCGGTTCGAGGCGAAAGCCCAGCAGCGTGGTGCCCGCAGCGGTGGCGGCCATCGAGGCCAGAGCCCACACGTAGACCGCCGCCGCACCGATGCCCAACGCCTGCGCTCGACGAGAGTGCCTGATGCGCAACAGGATCCAGGTCGTACCGATCATCGTCGCCACCCCGGTCAGCGAGGCCTGCAGCATCGGCAGGGGCAGCTCGGCTCCGCTGTCGGGCAGGTAGTGCAGCGCCGTGCCGGCGGCGGCAGGGGTGCCGCGCAGCGCCGCGAGCAGGTAGGGCCCCCACACCGTCACGGCGATCACCGCGGCGATCACCGCCATCACGGCCAGCTTGGCGGCGGGGGTGAGCAGCGCGCGCCACGAGCCGCTGCGCCGCACCGCGATGGCAGCGGCCACCGCCGCCATCAGCGTCACGGCTGCGGCGGCGTAGCCGAAGTAGAGGGTGTAGAAGGTCGCGGCCACGCCGAGGAAGATCCCCACCCCCGCCGCGGCGGCCCAGCCGCCGGATCCGAAGCGCGCGAGCGCTCCCCACGCCAGCAGCAGCACCGGCGGGATCAGCACCGCGACCACCGCGCCGTAGGACTCGGGGGAGGCGTACGCCAGCGCGAACACGCTCACCCCGGCCGCGGCCAGCACCGCTGTGTCACGACGCACCAGCTGCGTCCACAGCACCAGCGCGAGAGTCGACGCGATGGCCAGCGAACCGATCGCCCACGGCTTGAACGCTTCCCAGCCCGCCAGCGAGAGAGCGTCGGCCACACGTCCGCCGAGCCAGAACCACCCGGCCGGGTAGTACGGCGGGATGCCGGCGTAGGTCATGTCGTGCAGCCCGGCGGAGTCGGTCAGACGCGTGAGGTAGGCGGTGCGGAACTCCTGGTCGACCGAGACACCGAAGAGGTAGAGCTTGGTGGCGGCCAGCGGCATCCCGAGGGTGACGGTGACCAGCGCCGACACGCCCACCCACGAGAAAAGTTTCGCGATCACCGGTGCTCGGCCGGCCCGCATCAGCCACACCGACACAGCGATCACCGCTGCGGCGGCCACCTGGCCGACGGTGGTGAGGGCGCGGGTGACGTTGGAGCCCGTGTACGCCGGCCACTGCACCAACGTCATGGCGTAGAGCCCGATCGCAGCCACCAGTGCCGCGACGACGGTGGCGGCGACGGCCTCGAGCGCCGTCGTACGTGCAGTGCGTACGGCTCGAGGTGCTGTCCGCGCCGCGCCCTGTGCTGATGCCCGCAATGCGGTTCTAGATGGGGAGCTTGCGGAAGATGGGCCGCGGAATGTGGCGCAGCACCATCATCACGTAGCGGAAGGGACCCGGTGCCCACACCAGCGGCGTGCCCTTACGCGACGATGCGACGGCGAGCTTGGCCACATCCGACTTGTCGATGGTCAGCGGCGCTTCCTTGACGTGCTCGCTGAACTTGGTCCGCACCATGCCGGGGCGGATGACGGTGACGCGAGGTCCGAACTCGCGCAACGCTTCTCCCAGCCCGAGGTAGAACCCGTCGAGCCCGGCCTTGGTGGAGCCGTACACGAAGTTCGACCGCCGCACCCGCTCGCCCGCCACCGACGACATCACGATGATGCGTCCGTAACCCTGCGCCTTCATCTTCTCGCCGAGCAGCACGCCCACCGACACCGATGCGGTGTAGTTGATGTTGGCGGTCAGCACGGCCTTGCGCTGGTCCTGCCAGAGTTCCTCGGGGTCGAAGTCGACGGCGAAGGCGACGATCGCCACGTCCACGTCGCCCGCGTCCCACGCGGCGTCGATCACCTTCGGGTGCGCGTCGGTGTCGACGGCGTCGAAGTCGATGAGCTCGACGGACTTCGCGCCCGCCGCGGTCAGCTGCGCCACCGACTTCTCGCGCAGGGGGTCGTTCGGCAGCGCGGCGAGGACCACCCGTGCCGGCGCCTGCTTGAGGTACTCCTCGGTGATGGCGAGGCCGATCTCGCTGGTGCCACCGAGAACGAGGATCGTCTGGGGGTTGCCGACGGCGTCTATCGTCACAGCAGTTCCAACCTTCTGGCCATGTCGGAGGCGAAAACGCCTGTGGGGTCGACGGATCGGCGGACCTTGATCCACTCGTCGATCTTCGGGTACATCGCGTGGAAGGTCTCGGCCGTGGTTCGCGAGTCCTTGGCCGTGTACAGCCGCCCGCCGAACTCGAGCACACGCTTGTCCAGTTCGGTGACGAAGGCGCTCAGACCGTCCTTGATGGGGAAGTCCACGCACACGTTCCACCCGGCCATCGGGAAGCTCAGCGGTGCGTCGTTGCCCGGCCCGAACAGCTTGAAGACGTTGAGGAACGAGTAGTGCCCCGAGCGCTGGATGTCGATGATGATCTTCTTGAACTCCTCGACGGCCTCGGGTGGCACCACGAACTGGTATTGCAGGAAGCCGCCGGGACCGTAGGCGCGGTTCCACTCACCGAACATGTCGAGCGGGTGATAGAACTGCGTCAGGTTCTGCACCTTGTTGCGGTAGGTACCGGACTTGCGGTACCAGACCTCTCCGATGGGCCCGAAGGTGTACTTGTTGGCCAGGCCGTTGGGGAAGATGTCGGGGAACGTCAGCAGCTGCGGGGCGTCGAACTTCAGGGGATCCTTCTGCAGCTTGGCCGGCAGCTGGTCGAGTGTGGCCAGTGAGCCGCGGGAGATGGCGGCGCGGCCGAGCTTGGGCGGCGCGGCGATGGCGTCGAACCACGCGCTCGAGTAGTCGTAGTCGGACTCGCTGCCGTCGCTGTGGAAGTCGATGGTCTCGTCGAGGCTGCGGGTGACGTCGCCGTCGGCGATGAAGTACGCCGTCTCGGTGGGGGTCATCTCGATGGTGGCCCGCATGATGATGCCGGTCAGCCCGTTGCCGCCGACGGTGGCCCAGAAGACGGGAGCGGTGGGGCCGGTGGGCAGCACCGTGGTGATGGCGCCGTCGGCGGTGAGCAGGTCCATCGAGCGCACGTGGTTGCCGAAGCTGCCGGCGCTGTGGTGGTTCTTGCCGTGGATGTCGCAGCCGATGGCTCCACCGATGGTGACCTGGCGCGTGCCCGGCAACACCGGGACCCACAGGCCCAGCGGCAGCGCGGCGCGCATCAGCTGATCCAGGCTCACCCCGCCGTCGACGTCGACGATGCGGGTGGAGGCGTCGATGCTGTGGATGGTCCGCAGGGCCGTCATGTCGACGACGAGACCGCCGGAGTTCTGAGCGTTGTCACCGTAGGACCGGCCGAGGCCGCGGGCGAGGACGCCGCGCCGCAGGTGGGCGGGCTTTCCCTCGTTGTCGTCGGCCACGCGGGCGACCGCCCGTGCGATCAGCTCCGGATCGGCGGTGGTGAGCACCTGCGAGGTGGCAGGTGAGGTACGACCCCAGCCGCTCAGGGTCTGGGTCGTGGTGGGCAGATCAGCAGTGGTGGACATCGCTGATCAGGTTACAGCCCTTCGCGGGTGCTCCGATCGGGGAAGTACGCTTCGCCTCATGCCCGACCACCGTGCGTCCGACCACCGTGCGCCCGACCACGGCGCGCCCGAGCATCTCGCGCCGCTGCCCGTCGAGATCCCCGTCACCGAGAACATCGCCGACGACGCGCTGGACCTGAAGACGCAGATCCTGCGTTTCCTGATCACCGGCGTGCTCTCGGCGATCGTGGACTACTCGATCACGCTCGGCCTGCAGTACGTGCTCGATCTGCCGCTCACGGTGGCCAAGGCGGCGGGCTTCATCGTGGGCACCACGGTGGCGTACCTGATCAACCGGCGCTGGACGTTCGCCGCCGAACCCAGCCGCGCCCGCTTCGCCGCAGTCGTGCTGCTCTACCTGGTCACCTTCGGCGTCAACCTGGGCATCTACACGGTGTTGGGGCACGTGTGGCCGCAGGAGGTCCTCTACTCCACGGCCGCGTTCGTCATCGCGCAGGGCACCGCGACGGTGCTGAACTTCGTGGTGCAGCGGGCGGTCATCTTCCGCATCCGCTGATCAGCGGGACCGCAGCTCGTTCCGCAGTCGAGCGGGCAGCGACGCGACCACCAGGTCGTACGAGGTGCGGAGAAGGTCGCGGAGCAGGGCGTCCGGAACCGACCCGTCCAGGGCGACGGTGATCCAGTGACGCTTGTTCATGTGGTAGCCGTGGGTCACGTTGTCGAACTCCTCGACCAGCGAGATCACGTCCTCCGGGTCGGCCTTCAGGGTCACCTGTTCGGTGTCCTCGCCCACCGCCACGAACATCTTCCCGCCGACCTTGACCACCACGGTCGTCGGTCCGAACGGTCGTGTGGTCTCGGCGGAGACGAACCCCTCACACAGGGCGATCACCTCGTCGACGGTCACCGGTCGCTCCCGCCGACGGCGAGACCGACGACCACCGCACGGACGTCCCGTCCGCGCGCGCGTGTCCCGACGAGGCGCACGCGGTTGGCTAGATGCTCGCGCTGACGCCGGGGCGACCCCTGCAGCCGCACCGCGTTGCCGTCGCTCGCCATCTCGAACACCATACCCATCTGTTCGCTCGCCTCCGGTCAGTCGAACAGGTCCCCGCGCTCGCGGGCCTGTGCGAAGGAGGGGGCGGCGGCGTCCTTGCCGGAGAGTTGGTACTGCAGGGGGCGGCCGTCGCGGGCCACGGTGGGCCAGTCGATGGCCAGGTCCGGGTCCAGGGGGTCGATGTCGCGGTCGAAGCTCGGGGCGTATTCGATCGAGCACAGATACATCACCGTCGACCGGTCCTCGAGGGAGAGGATGGCGTGCCCGAGCCCCTCGGAGAGGTACACCGCGCGGCGGTCGACGTCGTCGATCAGCACCGAGTCCCACTGGCCGAAGGTGGCCGAGGACCGGCGCAGATCCACGATCACGTCCAGGAACGCCCCGCGGGTGCACGTGACGTACTTCGCCTGGCCGGGTGGGCTCACCGTGTAGTGGATGCCGCGCAGCACCCCGGCCGCCGAGACCGAGCAGTTGGCCTGGTTCAGCGTCAACGGGTGCCCGGTGGCGGCCTCGAACTCGCCGGCCTTGAACCACTCGAAGAACACGCCGCGGTCGTCGCCGAACTGGCGCGGGGTCAGCTCGTACGCGCCGCTGATGCTCAGTTCACGGATCTGCACCGCTGCACCGTAACCTGCCCACCGGTACCCTTCCCGCCATGAAGGTCTTGGTGACGGGTGGGGCGGGCTTCATCGGGTCCAACTTCGTGCTGTCGACGCTGGCGTCGCGGCCCGAGGCGTCGGTGACCGTTCTCGACGCCCTCACCTACGCGGGCAACCGTGCGTCGCTGGCCGCGGTGGAGGACCGCATCGAGTTCGTCCACGGCGACGTTGCCGACGCGCAGGTGGTGGGCCCGCTGGTGGCGCAGTCGGATGTGGTGGTGCACTTCGCGGCGGAGTCGCACAACGACAACTCCCTCGCCGATCCGTGGCCGTTCGTGCACACCAACGTGATCGGTACGTACACGCTGCTGCAGGCGGTGCGCGAGTACGACGTGCGCTATCACCACATTTCCACCGACGAGGTGTACGGCGATCTCGAGCTCGACGACCCGGCCCGGTTCACCGAGAGCACCCCGTACAACCCGTCGTCGCCGTACTCGTCCACCAAGGCGAGCAGCGACCTGATCGTGCGGGCGTGGGTGCGCTCGTTCGGGCTGCGCGCCACCATCTCGAACTGCTCCAACAACTACGGGCCGCGCCAGCACGTGGAGAAGTTCATTCCCCGTCAGATCACCAACGTGCTCACCGGGGTGCGCCCCAAGCTCTACGGCGCGGGCGCCAACGTGCGTGACTGGATTCACGTCGACGACCACAACAGCGCGGTGTGGGAGATCATCGACCGCGGGCGCATCGGTGCCACCTATCTCATCGGGGCCGACGGCGAGGCCTCCAACCGCACGGTGGTCGAGACCATCCTGGAGATCTGCGGCAGGAAGGCCGACGATTTCGACTTCGTCACCGACCGGCCCGGTCACGACCTGCGGTACGCCATCGACTCCTCGCTGCTGCGCACCGAACTGGGGTGGACCCCGCAGTACCGCGACTTCCGCTCCGGCCTCGAGGCCACCGTGGCGTGGTACCGCGACAACGAGGACTGGTGGCGGCCGCAGAAGGACCGCACCGAACGCGCCTACGCCGCAGCGGGCGAGCGCACGCTGTAACTCACCCCGTCGGCCCAGCTCACGACATCCGTACAGCTCACGACATCCGGCGCCGCAGGACGAGGTAGGCCGCTCGGCGCAGGAACGAGGTCATCAGTGCGCGGGCGTCGCCGATCAGCACGTCGGTGCGCGAGAGCAGACCCGGGTTCTCGCTGCTGAGCTTGGCGTGGAACCCCGCGGCCTGGGCGGCCTGGGTGCGGGCCAGGCGCACACTCCACTGCCCGGCGTTGATGCGGAAGGTGGCCAGCGACCGCCGGATCGCCACCACATCACCTTCGAGCGCCACCTCGGTGAACGTCGCCTGGTCGATCAGGTACGGGTGGGTGTTGTCCCACCAGCCGATCTTCTCCAGCGCGTCGCGGCGCATGAGGACGCAGCCGGGTTCGCCGAAGATGTTGGACCCGGCCAGCACCGCCGTGCGGGCCGCGACACGCCCCGGCACCAGACCGTCCAGGGGTCCGAGCCCGCGGGCGGCGATCAGCGTCGCGCCCGCCGCGTCGACCAGCGTGCGCCGGCACGCCACCAGGACGGCCGACGGGTAGGCATCGAACGCGGCGACCTGCTCGGCCAGGCAGGTGGTGGCAATGGTGTCGTCGCCGCACACGAGCTTGATGAACTCGCCGGTGGCCTCCGCGCTCACCCGATCCCAGTTGGCCTTCGCCCCGCCGCCTGCCGGTGTGGTGAGCACCCGCACGCGCGGGTCGCCCTCGTAGCGCCGCGCCACGGCGAGGGAGTCGTCGGTGGAGGCGTGATCGGCGATCACCAGTTCGAAGTCGGTGAACGATTGGGCGAGCACGGATTCGATGGTTTCGGCGAGGAAGGCGGCACTGTTGTAGGCCGGGATCACCACCGAGACGCGGGGACTCATCGGGTCGGCTCCTGCTCGGTCGGCTCCTGCTCGGTCGGCTCCTGCTGTGGGGAATCCAGCTCGGTCGGCTCCTGCTGTGGAGAGTCCTGTTCTGCCGGTTTCCCTCGGGGCCGGTGGAAGGAGAAGTCGCGGTAGCCGAAGAAGCTGATCACCGCGGTGAGGAACGTGATCACCAGCTGCGACGGGATCGGCGGGAAGCCGAGCACGCTCACCGCCACGGTCATCGCCACCAGATTGATTCCCAGGGCGCTCAGGTTCACCACCACGAACCGCCAGAAGTCCCGCAGCACGTGCCCGCGAACCCGGAACACCAGGTAGCGGTTGGTGCAGAAAGCGGTCACCACGTTGCACACGTATCCCAGCAGGATCGCCGCGTGATAGCCGAGGGCGTCGCCGACGGCCAACTGCCACACGATGAACCATGCCGTGCCCAGTGCAGTGTTGAACCCGCCGACCAGCAGGAACACCAGGGGTTGGTTGCCGATCAGTCGGGTGAGTGGACCCGGCGGCGGGGCGGATTCGGTCACAGCGACCGCCGAATGGAGTCGAGGGTGGCGTTGATGCCCGCGTGCAGGGTGCGGTGGGTGCGCCTATCGATGTGCGGCCACACGATCGAACGCAGTCGAAGGTCCGCGCCCTGCAGTGCCGACAGTGGTGATGCCGCATGCACCACGTTCGGACGCCGGTGGAACACCGATCGGCACGTCCCCAGGATCGCCCCGATGGTGACCGCCTGCCCGGAGGCGAAGATCTTGGTGGTCGATCGGGCCGCTGCGCGCGGCGCGTGGTCGAGGGCGTCGGCGACCATCTCGGCGGCGTCGGTCACGTAGAGGTAGTCGCGGAGGGTGTCGAGCGGTACGTACAGCGACACCGGTGAACCCAGCAGGTACCCGCGGCACAGGTGCGAGATCAACCCCTGCGGCTTGGTCAGGTTCTGCCCGGGCCCGTAGAGGTTGGCGAAACGCCCGATCACCGAGCGCGCGGCGGTGCGCCCGCTGTGCTCGGCCACCAGCGCTTCGGCCTCGAGCTTCGCGCGGCCGTAGTCACCGAGGGGGACCGGGGTGCTCGACTCGTCGTGCGGCGCCCCCACCGACCCCGCGTACACCCCTCCGGCGGACGACGCGTGGAAGAAGGTGCCGCCGTCCATGGTGGCGATGGTGTGCCGGAGCAGGTGGTTCTCGGCGTCGAAGTGCACGCGGGCGGTGCCGTTGACACCCGAGCCCGCGCACCACACCACGTTCTGCGGCGACGGTGCGCGCCGGGCGTCGTCCGTGATCACCTGCAGGGCGCGCGCGGGGTCGGTCCACGGCACCGACGACACGCGCACGCGGTGGCCGCGTCGGGTCAGCTCGGCGGTGACGGCCCGGCCCAGCAGACCACCCGAGCCCACCACCCACGAGGTGGTCATTCGGCATCCGCCACCAGGTGTGCGCGCCCGAGTGGACCGTCGGACGGGTCGGCGACGATGAGGTACGCGGGTTTGCCCATCGAGGTCTTCACGCTCACCCCGACGTACTCGGCGATCACGCCCAGCGAGAACAGGGACGCCCCGAAACCGAACAGCAGCACCACCATGGTCGAGGCCCAGCCCCGCACCTCGGAGGCCGGGTCGAAGAACGTGTACACCACCAGCAGGTACCCCACCAGCACCAACCCGAGGAGCGCGAACACCACCCCGAGGATGCTCACGATGCGCAGACCGGTGGTGCCGCTCGAGAGCACCATGCGCCAGAAGTGCGAGAGCAGGCTGCGCAGGCGGTATCCCGAGCGCCGACCCTGCTCCTCGCGCAGAGTCACGTCGCTGGTGGTGACGGTGCCCGCGATCCACCCCAGCGCCACGTCCAGGTACGCCTCGGACCCGGCGTACGCGGCCACCGACCGCCCGATCTCCCCGAGCACCAACCGGAAGCTGTGGAACGCCATGGTGGACTCGGCCGACAGCGCCCGCGCGATCAGCCACTTGGACCAGCGTGAGGTGGCGTTGCGCCACATTCCGTGCGGCGGCTCGTTGGTGGGTCGGGCGTAGACCACCGCGGCCTGCTGATCGAGCGCGGTGTCGAGCATCCCGCCGATGGCGGCCGGGTCGTGCTGACCGTCCTCGTCCATCGTGACGATCCACTCGCCGCCGCTCGAGGCCATGCCCGCCAGGGTGGCCGGGTGTTGACCGAAGTTGCGGCTGAGCCACACCGCCCGCACCCACGGGTGGCGCTCGGCGAGCTCTCGGATCACCGCGGCGGACCGGTCTGGCCCGTGATCGAAGACCAGCAGCACCTCCTCGATCACCATCGGCCGTCGGCCGGGGGTGAGGGTGACCTCGGTGAGGGGCTCGAGCTCGGCCATCAGCGACGGCAGGGTCAGCTCGCCCTGATAGACCGGGACGACGACGGAGACGCGGTGCGGCGCGGGAGCGTCGGTCATGGATTCGAACCCTAACCCGCCACGCGGCGACGACGGCGCACGTCCTCGCCCACCATGACCAGCAGTGTCGCCGCTCCCAGGCCCATCGCGGCCAGGCCGAGGCGCTGGCCGGGGGATCGGAAGGTGAGCACGAGGGTGGCGTCGGTGGTGCCCGGCGGGAGGTCGACGTACGCGAACGTGCCGCCGAGCCCTTTGACCTGCACGTCCTGCCCGTTCAGGGTGGCGGTGTAGCCGGGCCAGGCGAGCCGGGCGAACACCACGCTCCCCCCCGACGCCGACGACACCTGCACTGTCTCCGATTTCGAGTCGTCGTCGGCCGAAACCGGTCGAGCGGTGGCGTTCACGGTCGCCGACACCGTTCCCGGCGCGGTGGACACGGGCCCGTCGACCCGCTCGAGAACGGCGATCTTGCCTGCGGCGTACGACGGCGGATCGACGTACCGCCAGCCCGGAGGAACCGGCACGTTCTGCAGCGACGGGAACTGCGCCCGCTGGATCACCACCCGGTCCAGGCGCATCAGATCGGCGTAGGTGCGCCCGGTGTAGAGCTCGGTGCGGAAGAGGTCGGTCAGGGCGGCCGGGCACGTGGACCCGTCGTACTCCATGCACAGCAGAGCGCTGAAACTCTGGTGGCCCACCGGGGTGTAGGCGTTGACGTAATCGCGGCCGAGGTCCTTGGCGTAGTTGCCGTAGACCTGGGAGCGCCACGGCAGGTCGGTGTCGGTGCCGTTGCCCGAGCTGGGGGTGTTGGTCAGCGAGCGTGACCCCAGCTGCAGGGTGGTGCCGGGGAACTCGGGGAACCCGGCCGTGGCTGCGGACTGCGAGGACGGTAGTGCCCAGGCGCTCAGGATCGGGCGGTAGGCGCTGACCTGGTAGAGCGCGACGGGCACCACCAGCACCACCAGGAGTGTGGCGACGGCGCGGTGGCCGTGACGGTTCGCCAGGTACAGCGCGAGGGCGCCGGCGGCGGCGATGAACATGGCCGAGAGCACGTGCCGGCCCGCGAACTGCGGACCCGACGACAGCGCGCGCAGTACCAGTACCGACGTCAGCACGGTCGCCGCCAGCACTCGGGGCCGCAGCGGGCTGGTGGTGGCGTGTCGGCTCAGCAGCACCACCACGATCACCAGGGCGCTGACGGCGACGAAGGGCAGCAGTCGGGCCGGCCAGCGGATGGGCCCGATGTCGCTGGGCCCGGCGGTGTAGAGCAGCAGCGCCACCAGCAGTATCAGCGGCCCGCACAGATCGCGCAGCGTCCCCCGCGTGCGCGTCCAGCCGATGAACGCCAGGGCCGGGATCAGGAACCAGGCGATGTAGGTGGCCGGGTTGGTGGTGGTCTCACCGGCCCACGACTGGATGCTGCTCACCGACGACGGGATGGACGCGGTCACGGTCTCCGACCAGGGCGCCACCAGGAAGTTGTCGTTGAGCGTGCCCTCCTGACCGGTGCGCCACGTGACGTCCGAGCTGAGCACGCCGGGCAGGAAGGTCACCGCGCCGCATGCGGCCGCGGCGGCGGACGTGACGGCCAGCCGCAGCACCGGCATCACCTGCCGTGCACGCACGTACTCGCCGATCATCACCGCACCCGCGGTGACCCCGGCCATGAGCGCGGCGTGGACGTAGCCGACCGTGATGGCCAGGTAGAGGAACGCGAACACCGGCAGCGGCCCGGAGGTGCCGCGCACGTATCGCACCGCGCTGGCCCACGCCTGGACCACCCAGGCCATGCCGATCAGCGACGTCACCCACGACGGCTGTTCGAAGAACAGGGTGAAGCCGGCGAACGGTGCGCTGGTGGCGGCCACCGCGGCCCACCCGGGGCGTGCGCCGTACTCGAGGGCGACGCGGTAGACCCCCAGGGCGAGAACCACGGCGAACGAGATCTTCACCAGCGCCGCGAACAGCGACAGGTTGTCCACGGACGGCGCGAGGAAGTTGATCGCGATCTGCACCGGGTTCCACAGCCCGCCCTGACCTTCGACCGGATAGTTGCCGGCCATCCACTGGTGCACCACGAGGGGCAGGAACTGGCCCTCGCGCAGTAGTCGGCCCAGCGCCAGCCAGTTGCCCACGGCCCCGGACTCGGTGTCGTCGACGTAGAAGTATCGCGAGTTCGCCGCGAGGACGAGCAGAAGACCCGTCGTCACCACGGCCGCGACGGCAGTGCCCCAGAGCAGCCGCTCGGCACGCGGGCTCGGCCGCCGAGTCGTCGACAGGTCGGTGTGCCTGTCGGTCGGTAGCGCTGCGGACCCGACCTCGGGCAGGTCGGTTCGCGAAGTCACGGGCTCCATCGCACCACATTGTTATCGTGGGTAGGCACTTGGCGTCCATACCGCACCCTCCCCGCGGTGAATCAGGAGACCTCTTTCCCCATGGCTCGAACGGCGTCGGTCACCGACCGCGACTTCTTCCCGGACGCGCTCGCCGATCGGTTGGTGGTGCAGCGGGGAGTGTTCGTGGGGCCGTCGCCGCGGGTCAACAGCGATCTGTACGTGGTGGTCGAGTCGGGCTCCGGTCACCGCGAGCGTGATGTGCTGCACCTCGCGGCGGCCTCGCTGGCACACACCAACACCTACTTCGGGCGTTTCGCCGCGAGCTACTGGCAGCGGTGGACCACCGTCACCGAGGTACGGGTGAGCGCGCGGATCGCCACCACCGCTCGGGTGCGCGTACGGGTGATGGCCTCCGACATTGCCGGGCATCGCCGCATCGTCGCCGCCCAGGAACCGGCGTCGGACACCGTGGTGAGTATCGACGTACCGCTCGACCGTTTCGTCGACGGCGGTGCCCTGTGGCTCGAGGTCGAGACCTTCACCGCACCGGCCGTGATCGACCAGGTGCAGTGGACCACCGCGGCGCCCGCTTCCCTGCACAACGTGGCCATCGCCATCTGCACCTTCAATCGGGCCGACGACTGCGCTGCCACCGTCGCAGCCCTGGCCGCCGAGGACGAGGTTCTCGGCGTCATCGACGCGGTGTACGTGGTGGATCAGGGAACCGATCCTGTGTGCGAGCGGCCCGAGTACCTGGCCGCCGCCGCCCGCCTCGGGTCCCGCGTGCACTACCTGCGCCAGCCCAACCTCGGCGGTGCGGGAGGATTCACCCGGGGGCTGTTCGAGGCGACGGCGGACGGGCCGGATCTGCCCTCCACCACCGGCGACGTGATCCTGATGGACGACGACATCCTGTGCGAACCGGAGACCGTGCTGCGGTTGCGCGCGTTCGCCAACACCACCGTCGAGCCCACCCTGGTGGGTGCACAGATGCTGTTCCTGCTCAACCCCGACTACCTCAACGTGGGCGCCGAGGACGTCGATCTCGGATCGCTCGCCCACGGGCGCAGGGTGCCCGGCGCGCTGAGCAACACCTCGATGCTCGAGGAGAACCAGGAGCGACGGGTCGATGCCGGGTACAACGCCTGGTGGACGTGCCTGATCCCGGTGGAGGTGGTGCGCACCATCGGGTTGCCGCTGCCGATCTTCTTCCAGTGGGACGACGTCGAGTACGGCATTCGGGCTCGCGCTGCCGGTTTCGTCACCGTCACCCTGCCCAACGCCGCGGTGTGGCACGCGGACTTCTACTGGAAGGATTTCGACGACTGGGCGCGGTACTTCAGTACCCGCAACTCGCTCGTCGTCGCGTCGCTGCACAGTGAACTCGACGGTAGAGCGCTGGCGCGCATGCTGTTCCGGCAGATCTCCGAGTATCTGGTGGGTATGCAGTACGGCCTGGCCCACACCACGCTGGCGGGGATCGAGGACTTCCTGTCGGGCCCGTCGCACCTGCGCGACGGCGGTATGGCCGCGATGGCCGCCATTCGTCGCTCGCGTGCGCAGTACCCGGAGACCGTCATGCATCCGGCGGCGACGCTGGACGTACCGTCGGCGGAGATCCGGCTCGAACGCGACGGCGGTGAACCCAGCCGCCCCATCGCGGTGCTGTGCAAGCGCGCGGTCGATCAGTGGTTCGGCCGCACCATCTCCGGCGTGCGCGCCGTGCCCCGCGAGGACGCCCACTGGTGGCACATCGCCCGCTTCGACCACGTGGTGGTCACCGACGCGTCCCAGGGTGGGGTGCGGGTTCGCCGACGCGACAAGGCCACTGCCCGTGCACTGCTGATCCGCACCCTGCGCGTGTTGCGTCGACTGCGCTCGACGGCACCCGCGGTGGCAGAGCAGTACCGCGCGGCGGCTCCGGAGTTGATCTCGCGCGAGAACTGGGCGCGCCTGTACGAGATCTGAGGCCTGCCCGGGGTCAATGCCTTACCTGCGCCGGCCACCCCGGCTACGGGTGCGGCGACCGGAGGCCTGATCCGCGGCGGGGCGCTGCTCGCCGGTGATCCGTGCGACCACCTGCTCACCGTTGGAGGTGTAGCCGAGGTACTCGAACTCGAGCCCGGAGCGGGCGACGTGTTCGGTCCAGGCTCGGTACTCGTGCTCGGGCCAGCCGGGGAAGTTGAAGAACTCGTCGAACACGATCACCGTGCCGGGCACCAGACGAGCGTCGACGGTGCGCAGCACGAAGTCGGTGGCCGAGTACAGATCGGCGTCGAGGTGCAGGAAGGCGATGGGCTCGCGGTTGCGGGCGAGGAACGTGGCCAGGGTCTGCTCGAAGCGGCCGGTGACGATGTGCGCGCCGGGGACCTCGGGGGCGCTCTCCTGCGCGAAGGTGCCCTTCGGGAACCCGGTGCGCCAGTTCTCCGGCAGGCCCTCGAACGAGTCGAAGCCGGTGACCACGCCGACGTTGTCGCCCGCACGCCAGGCGTCGGCGATGATGGTCAGGGTGGTGCCGTCGGCGACGCCGAACTCGAGCGCCAACCCGTCGATGCTCACCGCGTCGAGCGCGAACCGCAACGTCTCGTGCGGATGGGTGAACGTCGGGAGGTTCTGCAGGTGCTCCTCGGCGAACTCGGCGGCCAGCGCCACGGCCTCGAGGTCGGAGGCGAACGGTATGTCGCGTCGCATGCGGAACTCGAGAGTGTCCACCGCGGTGCGCAACTCGGCGATCGCCTCGTTCTGGGCGGTGACCAGTTCCACCAGTTCGCGGTGGCGGGCGTCGACGGGAGAGGCGGGATCGACGGCGGCCTCCTGCACCGCGCGGATCAGCTTCTGCCGTGCCGATGCCTTCGCGCGCCCGATCCAACCCCGCCGTGCCGTCATGGGTTCCTACCGTAGTTCATCCCGGCGAGCGTCACGGTCGTCGGAATTGTTCGCGACGGCCCAGGCGCCGCAGCGCCACCCACTCCCGCAGCCCGCCCGGGTTGCGCGTGGTCACCAGGAAGTACCAGCCGAAGCGGATCCACTCCTGGGGCAGCAATCGGCGCAGGCCCGGCTGCGCGAGCAGGTAGCCACGGTTGCGGTAGGTGAAGTACCGCTTGGTGGCGTCCTCGGGGTACTGGGTGTGCATACGCCCGCCCAGGATCGGCTTGAACTCGTCGGCGCCGTTGGGATGCAGGTACGCCGTCTGCAGGCACGTGCCGAAGTTCAGCCCCGAGCGCTGCAGTCGGCGGTGCACCTCCACCTCGTCGCCGCGCACGAACAACCGGATGTCGGGCACCCCGACGGCCTCGATGGCCGCCGCGGTGAACAGCGCGCCGTTGAACAGCGACGCGATACCGCCGAGAAAGTCGCCGCCTCCCGTTCCGTCATTGCCGGGGATCTGCGGGTCGGACAGCTCGCTGCGCAGCCGACGCCACGCTGTGCCGCGGCGCAGCGGGAAGGCCAACCGGTCGGGGTCGTCGATGTCGCACACCACGGGCGAGACCTCCGCGAGGTCGTACCGGTGTGCACACGCGAGGAGTGTCGCGAGAACCTCGGGTCCCTCGGGGCGCCCGTCGTCGTCGGCCAACCACACCCGATCGGCTCCGAGGGCCAGGGCGTGCAGGATGCCGAGCGCGAAACCGCCTGCTCCACCCAGGTTGTGACGCGAGCCGATGTATGTGGTGGGCAGATCGATCGTCTCGACCAGTTCCCGCACCGGCGGTTCGTCGGCGTTGTCGATCACCACCAGATGATCGGGTCGACGGGTCTGCGCGGCCACGACGGCCAGCGAGGTGGCGAGCAGTTCGCGTCGGCGGTGGGTGACCACGACGGCGACGATGGTCTCGGCGGGCGCCACCGGGTCAGCCATCGGAGGTCTTCGCGTCGTCCTTCTCGAGGTCGGCGATCGTGCGCGCGACGTGGTCGGCGGCGTCGTCGCCCTCGTAGGCCCGCACGATGTCCTCGATGCTGCCGCGTTGGCGAATGTGACCGTGGTCGATCCACAGGGCGCTGTCGCACAGCTGGGCGAGGAAGTCGTTGGAGTGGCTGGCGAACACCAGGATGCCCGAGCGCTTCACGAGGTCCTGCAGCCGCACACGCGCCTTCTTCATGAACTCGGCGTCCACGGCGCCGATGCCCTCGTCGAGAAGCAGGATCTCCGGGTCGATGCTGGTCACCACACCCATCGCGACGCGCACGCGCATGCCGGTCGAGTAGGTGCGCAGCGGCATCGACAGGTAGTCGCCGAGTTCGGTGAACTCCGCGATCTCGTCCATCTTCGCCAGCATCTGCTTGCGGGTCTGACCGAGGAACAACCCGCGGATGATGATGTTCTCGAACCCGGTGACCTCCGGGTCCATACCGACACCGAGGTCGAACACCGGGGCGACGCGGCCGCGGATGGTTGCGCTGCCGCGGGTTGGCTCGTAGATCCCGGCGAGCAGCCGCAGCAGTGTGGACTTGCCGGCGCCGTTGTGTCCGACCAGCCCGATGCGATCGCCCTCCTTCAGCGAGAGCGTGATGTCGCGCAGGGCCTCGACCACCACCACGTCGGAGTCGTTGCGGCCGATGGTGCCCCCGGCCTTGCCGAGGAACGCCTTCTTCAGGGAGCGGGCCTTGGCGTCGAAGATCGGGAAGTCGACGTGCGCGCCGACGGTCTCGATGCTCACGGTCATCGCAGGTGTCCTCTCAGACCCAGTAGGGCACGCGGGCCCGGTAGGTACGCAGGGCGTACAGCGCCAGGGCGCAACCGACGACGGTGATCGCGAGGACGATGTACCAGTGGTAGAGCTTCTGCGGTTGGCCGATCATGGGATCGCGCAGGATGGCGAGGTAGTGGAAGAGCGGGTTGATCTCGGCGAGCTTGGCCCGCTCGGAGATCTGCCCGGCCTTGTTCGACAGCGACTCCGTGCTCCACATGATCGGCGTCAGCACGAACAGCAGGAGCGTCAGGCTGGTCAGGATCGGGGCGATGTCGCGGTATCGGGTGGCGAAGATCCCGAAGACCAGCGTCACCCACACCATGTTGATCAGGATCAGCAGCACCGCGGGGATGGCCGAGAGCGACGCCCACGACAGATCCCGCCACACCCCGAACGCGAACAGGATGATCACGTAGATCACCAGGTTGTGCGCGAAGAGCAGCATCTGCCGCCACACCAGGCGGTACACGTGCACGCTCAGCGGCGCCGGTAGCTGTTTGATCAGGCCCTCGTTGGAGATGAACACCTCGGCGCCCTCGAGGATCGCGGCGTTGACCAGGTTCCAGATGATCAGACCCACGGTGACGTAGGGCAGGAACTTGCTCAGCGGCTGATCGAGAAGCGCCGAGTACAGGATGCCCATCGCAGCCGCCTGTACACCGGTGGCGATGGTGATCCAGAACGGCCCGATCACCGAGCGGCGGTAGCGCTGCTTGATGTCCTGCCAGCCCAGGCTCAGCCACAGTTCGCGGTGGGCGTACCCCTCGCGCAGATCACGAGCGGCGCGGCGAAGGGTTTGACTGTCGGACACGGTCGGCCAGCCTACCGGTACCGCGGGTCCGACCCGGACCGTCAGTGTCGATGCCGCCGGGGAGTCAGAGGTACTGGCCGGTCCCGGGTGACGCGGGCCCACCCTGTCCGGGCTGGCCGATGGACAACCCGGGCGGCAGGGCACCCTGACGCATCTGCTCGAGCTGGGCGCGGGCCGCCATCTGCTGCGCGAACAGGGCCGTCTGAATGCCGTGGAACAGACCTTCGAGCCACCCCACCAGCTGCGCCTGGGCGATGCGCAGCTCGGCATCGGAGGGCACGGACTCGTCGGTGAAGGGCAGCGTCAGCCGCGTCAGTTCGTCCCGAAGCTCCGGGGCCAGACCCTCCTCGAGTTCGGCGATGGAACTGCGGTGGATCTCGCGCAGGCGGGCGCGGGAGGCATCGTCGAGCGGTGCAGCCCGAACCTCCTCGAGAAGCTGCTTGATCATCGTGCCGATGCGCATCACCTTCGCCGGCTGCTCGACCATCGCGGCGACCGATTCGCCGTTCTCCCCGGCGTTCTCGTCCGCGTCCGCGGCGGCACCCGTCCTGGCCGAACCCGTCCGGTCGGTTCCCATCACCTCGATGGTCGGACCCTCGTCCGAGGTGGAGCTGGGGTCACGGTCGGGATCGTCGAGTGCGGCGGAGTTCGGTGACATCATGGCCTCCATACTGACCGCAAATACCGACGGGCGCGACCGACCGAGGTGGGCCGCGACGCCTACAGTGGTCGCCATGGCTTACGACGTCGCACGGGTTCGGGGACTGATCCCCTCGCTCGGCGACGGATGGACCCACCTGGACCCGCAGTGCGGAATGCAGATACCCGACATGGTGTCCACCGCCGTGTCCACGGCGTTTCGCGGATCCGCGTCCTCACGTACCGGTGGTCATACGTTCGCACGACGCAGCGCCGCCATCACCGCCCAGGCCCGCGAGGCCATCGCAGACCTTGTCGGCGGCTCCCCCGACGGCGTCGTGCTGGGACCCGATCGCGCCACTCTGCTCGCGTGGTTGGCGGAGTCCCTGAGCAGTCGACTCGGCCTAGGAACCGGGGTGGTGCTCTCGCGTCTGGACGACGAGGCCAACGTGGCACCGTGGCTGCGGGTGGCCAACCGGTACGGCGCGCAGGTGCGCTGGGCGGAGGTCGACATCGAGAACTGCGAGCTGCCCACCTGGCAGTTCGAGGAGTTGATCACCCCCACCACTCGACTGGTCGCGATGACGGCCGCCTCACCGGTGGTCGGCACGGCTCCGGACGTACGGGTGGCCGCCGATCTGGTGCACGCGGTCGGTGGACTGATCGTGGTCGACGCCGCGGGCGCGGCCCCGTACGCCCACATCGACATCGCCGAGCTCGAGGCCGACGTCGTGGCGGTGAGCGCCTCCGCGTGGGGCGGCCCGCAGACCGGTGCCCTGGTCTTCCGAGACCCCGGTCTGCTGGACCGGCTGCCGTCGGTGTCCCTCGACGCGCACGCCCGCGGTCCCGCGCGTCTCGAGGTGGGCGATCTTCACTACGCCCTGCTCGCCGGGACCACGTCGTCGATCGAGTTCCTGGCCTCCCTCGACGATTCCGCTCGCGGTACCCGTCGGCAACGCCTCGAGATGTCGATCAGCTCGCTGCAGAACTATCAGGACGGGCTGTTCGAGCATCTGCTGCGACGGCTCGATCTGCTGCCGCGGGTGATGGTGATCGGCCGTGCGTCCAGCCGCGTGCCCACCGTGAGCCTGAGCGTGCAGGGGGTAGCGGGGGAGAAGATCGCCGAGTTCATGGCCGAGCAGCGCATCGGGGTGGCCGGTGGGGTACCGGGTGCGAGCCGACTGCTCGAATCCCTCGGGGTCGACGAGGAGGGCGGGGCGATCACCGTCGGGCTCGCGCCGTACACCACGCGCTACGAGCTCACCGAATTCGTCGACAAGCTCGCCCTGCTCTGATCTGCCCTGCCCGTGGTTCGCGGAGCGTCACGCCACGCGCAGCAGAACCTTGCCGACGGTTCGGTGATCGTCGAGCAGTCGGTGGGCGCGCGCCGCGTCGGCGAGCGGGACCTCCTCGTGCACCACCGGTACCACCGCCCCCGCCTCGATCATCGGCCACACGTGTCCGTGCACCTCGGCGACTATCGCGGCCTTGCCCGCCGGGCCGGTGTCCGGCCGACCTCGCAGGCCCGCACTGTGCACGGTGCCCCGGACGGCGACCAGTGCGCCGAGGTCGATCTCGGCGCGCGCTCCGCCCTGGAAGCCGATGATCACCAGGCGCCCGTCCGGTGCGAGGGCAGAGATGTTGCGGGAGAGGTACTTCGCGCCCATGTTGTCGAGGATCACGTCGGCACCGTGGCCGTCGGTCGCCGCTCGCAGTTCGGCCACGAAATCCTGCTGCGTGTAGTCGATCCCGATCTCCGCGCCGTAGGTGCGGCATCGTTCGAGCTTGGCCGCCGAGCCGGCGGTGACGGCGGTGCGCACCCCGAGCGCCCTGGCCACCTGGGTGGCATGGGTGCCGATGCCGCTGCCGCCACCGTGCACCAGCAGTGTCTGCCCGCTGCGCAGTCCGGCCGTCATCACGAGGTTCGACCACACCGTGCAGGCCACCTCGGGAAGTGCAGCCGCGGTGTGTACCTCGACGCCGTGGGGAATCGGGAGGAGTTGCCCGACCGGCACCGCCACCCGCTCGGCGTACGCCCCACCGGCAACCAGGGCGCACACGGGATCGCCCACCGAGACACCGGTCACGCCCGGCCCGAGTCGGCTGACGATGCCCGAGCACTCGAGGCCGAGGATCGGCGACGCTCCTGGCGGTGGCGGGTAGACGCCGATGCGCTGCTGCAGGTCGGCGCGATTGACCCCCGCGGCGACCACGTCGACGATCACCTCACGCGGTCCCGGCTCGGGATCGGGCACCTGCGCGAGTTCCATCATCTCGGGCTCGCCCGGCTCGCGCACGGTGATCGCGTACATCAGGCGCTCGCGGTCGCGTCGGCCCAGAGGTTGATCCGCGGGTTCGCCTCGGTGCCCACATGCTCGTCGATCGCGGCGAGTTCGTCGTCGGTGAAGGAGAGGTTCTCGAGGGCGCCCACGTTGTTCTCGAGCTGTGTCACCGACGATGCGCCGATCAGCACCGACGTCACCCGTCGATCGCGTAGCGCCCAGGCGAGCGCCATCTGGGCCAGGCTCTGTCCACGCGCGGCGGCGAGGTCGTCGAGCGCGCGGAGGTGGGCCAGTGTCGAGTCGTCGAGCCAACTCGGATCGAACGACTTGTTCTGCGCTGCACGAGAATCCGCCGGGATCCCACCCAGGTAGCGATCGGTCAGCAACCCCTGCGCGAGCGGGGAGAAGGCGATGGTGCCCACCCCCAGGTCGTCGAGCGTGTTCAGCAGGTCGGCCTCGATCCAGCGGTTGAGCATCGAGTAGGAGGGCTGATGGATCAGCAGCGGAACCTTCGCCTCGGCGAGGATGGCGGCGATCGCGCGTGTGCGCTCGGGCGAGTAGGAACTGATGCCCACGTAGAGCGCCTTGCCCTGCTCGACGGCGCTGACGAGTGCGCCCGCGGTCTCCTCGAGTGGTGTCTCGGGGTCGGGGCGATGACTGTAGAAGATGTCGACGTGGTCCACGCCCATGCGATGCAGGGACTGGTCGAGCGAGTTCAGCAGGTACTTGCGGGAGCCGCCGAAACCGTAGGGGCCCGGCCACATGTTCCACCCGGCCTTGGTCGAGAGCACCAGTTCCCCGCGATACGGGCGGAAGTCCTCACGGAAGATGCGGCCGAAGTTGATCTCGGCGCTGCCGAACGGCGGGCCGTAGTTGTTGGCCAGGTCGAAGTGGGTGACGCCAAGGTCGAACGCGCGGCGGAGAACGGCCCGCTGGTTTGCCAGCGGCACGTCGTCGCCGAAGTTGTGCCAGAGTCCCAGCGAGATCGCGGGGAGCTTCAGGCCGCTGTGGCCGGTGGTGCGCCACTGCATGGTGTCGGGTCGAGTGCTCTGATAACGGTCTGGGGCGGCGACGTAGATGTCGAAGTTCGGATCGGCCATGCCGTCGAGTCTGCCCGTTTCCTGCCGGTCGTGGGGTGCGAAATCCGTTAGCGTGGGGCGGGTGAACACCTTCGGATCGTTCCAGAACGAGATCTATCTGCGCGGTCTGTCGGGGGCGGTCCCGGACCTACCCGTCACCGCCGCCGGTCTCGAGCTCCAGGCCCGTCAGACGCTCTCGGCGGCCGCGTTCGCCTATGTCGCCGGGGGTGCGTCGACCGAGCGCACGATGGCCGCCAACGTCGACGCTTTCGCCCGCCACCGCATCCTTCCGCGCATGTGGCGTGGGGTCAGCGCTCCCACCGATCACGATCTGTCCGTCGACATCCTCGGTACACCGCTCGCCGCGCCGATTCTCACGGCGCCCATCGGTGTGCTCGGCCTGGTTCACCCCGACGCCGAGTCCGCGGTCGGCTCGGTTGCCGCCGAGTTGGGGATCGGATCGGTTCTGTCGACGGCGTCGTCGACGCCGATGGAGGAGGTCGCCGCCGTCTCGGGTGAGAACTGGTGGTTCCAGCTGTACTGGCCCGCCGACGACGAGCTCGCCGAGTCACTCGTGCGCCGCGCCGCCGCCGCCGGGGCGAAGGCCATCGTGGTCACCGCCGATACCCCGGGCATGGGGTGGCGGCCGCGGGACCTCGAACTGGGCCATCTGCCGTTCCTGAGCGCGCAGGGCATCGCCAACTACCTCTCCGACCCGGTGTTCCGGGCGCGGTTGGCCCAGCCACCCGAGCAGAGCGAGGACGCGATGCGGATGGCGGTGCTCACCTGGGTGTCGCTGTTCGGCAATCACACTCTGCGCCCTGCCGATGTCGAGCGAGTTCGCTCCTGGACCGATCTGCCGGTTCTGGTGAAGGGCATCCTGCACCCGGACGACGCTCGCGAGGTCGTCGATCACGGCGCCGCGGGCGTGGTGGTCAGCAACCACGGGGGACGTCAGGTGGACAACGCCATCGCCTCGCTCGACGCTCTCCCGGCCGTCGCGGAGGCCGTCGGTGATCGAGCCACCATCCTGCTGGACTCCGGTGTGCGGTCGGGCGCCGACGTGATCGTCGCGCTTGCTCTCGGCGCCGACGCGGTGTTCCTGGGCCGGCCCTGGGTGTACGGGCTGGGTCTGGCCGGTAGAGCGGGCGTCGTCCACGTGCTGCGGAGCGTGCTCTCCGACCTCGACATCACCGTCGGTTTGGCCGGAATCTCCTCGCTCGCGGAGATCGACGCCTCAGTTCTCGCGTAAAACTTTGCTTCCGGGGAGTAACAATTATCGCCGTCCAATAGTCGACTGACCGGTCTCCACTAGTATCGGCTCGTGAGTGCAGAGACGGTCGCCGGGGACGGCTCCTCGGAGGACGACGTCCCCGTGGGCGGCCTGTCCGGCTCGGTGCGCTGGCTCGACGACACCGAGATGCGTGCCTGGCGGTCGTTCATGGAGGTCAGTTACCGGCTGCTCGACGTGCTCAACCGGGAGCTGCAGGACCGTCACGGCATATCCCTGGCCGAGTACCGCATCCTCGTCCTGCTCTCCGAGGCCCCCGGCGGTTCGCTGCGGATGAGTTCGCTCGCCGACGGCGTCCTCTCCTCGCGCAGCCGTCTCACCCACCAGATCCGGCGCATGCAGGAGCAGGGGATGGTCGAGCGCTCCACCTGCGAGGACGACGGGCGCGGTGTTCTCGCCGTCATCACCGACGAGGGCCGCTCACGCCTCGACGCCGCGGCCCCCCTCCACGTCCGCGGCGTGCGAGCCCACCTGCTCGATCTGCTCAACCGGTCCGAGCAGCGCACCCTCGGCGACGTCTTCGAGAAGGTCGACCGCCACCTCGGCCCCCGCAACCAGTAGGCCCAGTCATCAGTGGGCCCAGTCATCAGTGGGCCCCTGCGACCGGTCGGCCCTGTAGTCCCCACGCCCAGTCCCAACCACTACGATTGCCGACGGAAGCGTGGCAGAGCGGCCCAATGCACTCGCCTTGAAAGCGAGAGGCGTGTAACAGCGCCCGGGGGTTCGAATCCCTCCGCTTCCGCCAAGGCCAGGGGCTGTCCCGGCTGGCGCTCGCTGACGTGAACGCCAGATCGTCAATGAGCCCCACCCGAGCGACGGCGCACAGAGGCGAGCGCGCCCGCCTCTGCACGGAAGACGATCGCGTGCACCACGCCGTCGGCCACGGTGAGGTCGAAGGCGACCTTCGGCTCGCCGTGCTGCATCCAGGCCAGTCCGGGGCGATGATCGACGAACACCGGCAGCGCTGCCTTCGCCGCTCCGTCGAAGAAGGTGGCCACCGCCTGGCGGCCCTCGATCCGGGTCGGCGTGCCGAGCGCGGCGGCCGCGGCGTCGGCGGTGACGAGGACGTCCGGCGCGAGCAGCCGCAGCAGGGCCGGCAGGTCACTGCCGCGGGCCGCGGCGAGGAACGCATCGACCACCTGCCAGTCGGCTGATGCAGTGGCGACCGCCCGGTCGGCGGCGGGCTCGTCGACGGGCTGGTCGGCGGCGGGTTCGTCGACCGTTCGGTCGGCCGTGGCCGCCACCTTCCTCCGCGCCCGAGAGGCCAGCTTGCGCGCGCCGGTCGGGGTGGCGTCGAGTACCGCGGCGATGGTGTCGAAGTCGACGGCGAAGGTGTCGTGCAGCACGAATGCCACCCGTTCGCGCGGGCTCAGCCGGTCGAGCACCACGTGCAGCGCCGTGCCGACCGCCTCGGCCAGGACGACGTCGTCGAGGGGGTCGCCGGTGTCCTCGGGGTCGGCGCCGACGTGGCCGAGCAGGTCGAGTTGGTCGACGGGTTCGGGCACCCGGACGCGTAGCCGGTCGAGACACAGCCGGGTGGTCACGGTGGTGAGCCACCCCGGCAGGTTCTCGATCACCGTGCCCTCGCGCACCGCGCGGTCGAGGCGCAGCCACGTCAGCTGGATCACGTCCTCGGCCTCGCCGGCATTGCCGAGCACGTGCGCGGCCAGCGCGGTCAGGCGCGGCCGCTCGGCCTCGAACTCGGTGTCGGTGTTGCTGCTCATGGTGGTCACACTCTCGTCGCGGAATCCGTCATGAGGATGACGGACGCGGAACCCCGCGTGTGACCGAGACCAACCGGAGGACCCCATGACGACCACGACCGGAACCAAGACGATGACATGCCGCGATCTCGGTGGCCCCTGCGATCTCGCGCATCGCGGGTCGAGCGCCGACGAGGTGATCAAGGCGCAGGACCGCCACCTGCGCGAGGCGGTGAAGGCCGGCGACGATACCCATGCCGACGCTCGCCGTGAGATGAAGGGTCGCTGGCTGCACCCCAAGCGCGCGATGGGTTGGTAGAACGGCGTGAAGGACCGCTTCGCAGCGCTGCCGGCCGACTGAGCGCAGTCCGAGCGACCCACCGAGCACGCTGTCCCTCCGAGTAGGCCGACGTTGTCCACGACCGTGCGTTGGGGACCGGCATCGTCGCCTACTCGAAGTCAGGAAGAACCCTCTCGCAGGCCAAGGGCTTCCAGGCCCGGGGTTGGTGTCGAGCTTCCGTCACGATTTCCGCTGCTCGACTTTGTTCCGACGAAGTTCGTACGTCAGCCACAGCACGGCCAGCAGGATCGCTGCCGACCACCCGGCTATGCCGAGCCAGGTGGCATCGAAGTAAACCGATGCGAACACACACACCGTGATCAGCGCCGCGAATGCAGGCCCGAGGCGGCGCTTGAGGACGCCAGTTCGAAGTGTCATTCCCAGGCTCGCTGAACACACGCGGTCACGGCTCCCCCGCTGAATCCGATGACTCCGGCGATGCAGATCACGCAGCCGGCGCCCGCAGTGAACAGGCAGGCGATTGCGCAGATGTTGCTGAGACCAGCCGCGATCCACGCTGGAATTCCAAGCGAAGCAAGGCAGCTGTTGAGCTTGCCCCAGTTGATCCCTCGTTCCGTGGTCCCACCGCCGCCCTGATCGTTCTCAGCAGTTACGACTTGGTCGTAGATCGACGTTCCGTCGGCCCAGCTCTGAACCTGCCCCGAGTTGTCACTGATGGTGTGCAGCTGAATCTCGATGACCCTCGTCGGTGCGAACGAGGAATCCAGGATCACCGTGACCGCAGACCCGTGTGCCACAGCAGGGCCGGCGATGGGGATGCTGACGACATATGCCCCATCGGGTATTGATTTGACCTGCTGGGATGCGTAATCCAGCGTGTCGCCCGCACGCAGGTGCGTACCCGTCGCGGCGATCTTCGTAGCCGCGGCCCCCTGGAGTGCTTCTCGATCCTTACCGGACACTTCAGGGTAAGAGACAGCGTCTTCCGCGTTTCTGAGGAACTGCGCAACGTCTGCACCGGGCGACTCCGGAGCCTCCGGTTGAGCTGATGCTTGCGTACTGGTCAGGATCGCCACCAACAGGGACAAAATCAGAGGCAGAACCCAGGGTAAACCGTGTCTCATACAGACCTCCAGACCTCAGGGAAGAAATTTTAGAAACGGGCAGGAAGTATTACTACACATTGGTTTGCCGGTCAGCCTGTTTCGAAGCCTCTGACTCCACAGCCTGCGCCGAGGGCCACCAAACCGTAGGCAACTCTGATGTCGCACGACCATGCATCAATATTCCAATCTCACGTGCAACGTCCGTTACCTTGCCGACACCACCGCAGCCCGGGCCCGCCGAGCACCGACTGGACGTCGGTCGCGACTGGCGGCACCTCAACGCCGTGCCGCCACGACGCCAGCAGGGTCGCCGTCATCTCCTGGTGGGGGTGGGCAGTGCTGGTGCGGTGGAGGTGTAGGCCGTGCCGGGGGTGACGATGCGGTAGGTGTGTCGGCCGGTGTCGGAGGTGACCACCGTGCTGGTCAGTGGTTCGGAGTCTTTGATGAGGTTGCAGCGGGCGCAGAGGCCGGCGCCGTTGGTGAGGCTGGTGTGGCCGCCGCGGGCGTGTCGGTCGATGTGGTCGTGGTGGGCGATCGGTGCCCCGCAGTAGGGGGTGCGGCAGCGTCCGCCGTCGCGGATGTCGATCATCGTGGCCAGTGCGGTTGGGAATGTGCGCGATCGGGACCGCATGGCGGTGAGGGCACCGGTGTCCGGGCAGGCGTAGACGGTGCGCAGCGCCGCCGAACCAGCGGTGGTCACCGCGGTACACGCGGCGTCGCGTTCGGCGGTGAGCTCACGCACCCGATTCTGCAGGTCGAGGATGCGGCCCACCAGATCACCGACCAACTCACCGACATCGCCGTCAGCGCCGGCATCTGCGGCGGCCGACTCACCGACATCGGCGTCACCACCGCCACCGACAGCAGCGCCGGCGGCGTCGGTGTGTCCCGAGGATTGCGGGGGTTCCGGTGGCAGGTGCGGTGGTGCGGGTTTCGGTGGTGCGGGTTGTGGTGGTCGCGGGTGGGGCCCGAGCACGTCGGCGAGTTGTGCGTGGCGTTCGGCGGCACCGTAATCGGCGGTGACGGGCACCGGTGGGTCACCGTCGCGCACCGACCCCGGTCGCACCGACGACAGTGAACCC